>CAMLEO010000342.1 GCA_946478975.1 uncultured Steroidobacter sp. | reverse complement strand
TATCGATGTCGTAACGTTTGCACAGCGCGTCCAGGCTGTTGCGCTGGCCCGGATGCATCTGACGCGCGAGCGGCAGCGTGTCGATCACCGAAGCACAGATGGTTCTCGTCTGCCGCAGCGGCCCCGGCAGTCGCTTCAGCTCCGCATCCAGGAATGCCAGGTCGAACGCCGCGTTGTGAATGATCAGCTCGGCGCCGCTGATGAACTCGATCAGTTCCTCGACCACATCGGCAAAACGCGGCTGCTGCGCCAGGAATTCGTTGGTGAGGCCGTGCACCTGGATCGCGCCCCGATCCACTTCGCGATCGGGCCGCAGGTAGCGATGAAACGTGCGCCCGGTCTTGCGCCGGTTCATCAATTCGACGCAGCCGATTTCGATGATGCGATGGCCTTGCTCGGGCTCCAGGCCAGTCGTTTCGGTATCGAGGATGATCTGACGCATTGTGGGCGCGCGTCAGCCGAGCACGGATTCCTTGAGCGCCGCGACCACGCGAGCCTGCTGCTCCTCGGTCAGATACGGATGCATGGGCAGGCTGATCACGCGGTTGCCCGCGGCTTCGGAAATCGGGAAGCTGCCCACACCCTGACGCAAGTTTGCAAACACCGGCTGCAAGTGCAGCGGCACCGGATAATGCACGGCTGTCGGGATGCCGCGCGCTTTCATGCCCTGCTCCACCTTCGCTCGATCGGCCACCTCGACGGTGTACTGCGCGTAGACGCTGGTGCAGTTCGGCGCGATGTATGGAGTCACGACGCGGCGTGCCGAATCGCTCTCCTTCGCAAACGCGGCGTTGATCATCTCGGAATAGCGGGCGCCGATTTTGTTTCGTGCCGTCACTTCGTCCGGGAAGATTTCCATCTTCGCCAGCAGCACCGCGGCCTGCAGCGTGTCGAGGCGGCCGTTGATGCCGAGGCGCGGATGGTGATAACGACGATCCTGGCCGTGCACGCGAATCTCGCGCATCACTTTCGCCAGCTCGTCGTCGTCGGTGAACAAGGCTCCGCCGTCGCCGTAGGCGCCGAGCGGCTTGGAAGGAAAGAACGAAGTCGAGCCGACATCCGACACCGCGCACGATCGCTTGCCGCGATACGTCGCGCCGAAGCTTTGCGCAGCGTCCTCGATCACCGGAATCCGATGTTTGCGCGCGATCGCATTGATCGCGTCCATGTCGGCGCATTGGCCATAGAGCGCGACCGGCATGATGGCCTTGGTACGCGGCGTAATCGCCTTCTCGATCAATGCAGGATCGATGTTGTAAGTACGCGCGTCGATGTCCACGAACACCGGCTTGGCGCCGGCGAGCGCAATCATTTCGCCCGTGGCGATGAACGTAAACGGCGACGTGATGACTTCATCGCCAGGGCCGATGCCGTACGCCATCAGCGCGATCAGCAATGTGTCCGTGCCGCTCGACGCGCCGATGCAATGCTTCGCGCCCACGTACTCGGCGAGCTGCTTTTCGAGCTCGGCATGTTCCGCGCCGAGAATGAACTGCCCATGTTCGAGCACGGCCTGGATGCGTGCGTTCATGGACGCCTGCACCCGGCGGTACTGAGTCTTGAGATCGATGAAGTCCATGGCCATCACACTCGGTTCGGATCAAGCGCGGCATGATACAGCAGGACGCGGCGCAAACTGACCCTCGCGTAGGCGAAGGTCATCGGGTCAGCAGCATCTCGTCGATGGCTTCGTTCGCGAGTTGATCGGCGCGCTCGTTGCCGGGCACGCCGGCATGGCCCTTCACCCAGTGCCATTCGATTTTGTGCCGCTCGATCTCGCGCTCCAGCGCCTGCCACAGATCGACGTTCTTCACCGGCTTCTTGTCGGCCGTGCGCCAGTCGCGCAGCTTCCAGTTCGGCAGCCATTCCAGGATGCCTTTGCGGACGTACTGCGAATCGGTGTACAGCACCACGTTGCAGGCGCGCTTCAACGTCGCGAGCGCCTGGATCGCCGCGGTGAGCTCCATGCGATTGTTGGTGGTCAGGGCTTCAGCGCCCTTGATCTCTTTTTCATGGTCGCCGGAGCGCAGGATCGCACCCCAGCCGCCCGGCCCCGGATTGCCGCGGCAGGCGCCGTCCGTGTAAATCTCGACTGCTGACATTTAATGTTGTTGATTTAAGTGCGAGGCATGCGCGGCGTAGTCCGCGGCGTCGTCGGTTCGATCAAGCCGCCCACCACTTTCGGCCGCAGCCGCCAGCGCGGACGGATCGGCGTGAGGGTGTAGACGCGCTTGCGAGCCTTGAGCAAATAGCCGCCGGCGAACATGGGCCACAAATAGTTACCGCTGCGCTCGAAAAAACGCTGCGAGGAAGGTGAAGTCGCGCTGAACGGCAGGCTGAACAGATAACGCCGCGCGTCGACGACTTCGAAGCCGAGCAGTTTGAGCCAGTCGCGCAGCCGGCCTTCGCCGATCATGCGTTCGAGCCCGGGCGGAAAACCGTTCTTGGCGAACCAGTGCCGCAGGCCCCAGCTGGAAAACGGCCGGAAGCCGAACACGATCAGGTGCCCTTCGGCGGACAGAATGCGGCCCACCTCGCGCACGATCTCGTGCGGCTCGGGTTCGTATTCCAGCGTGTGCGGCAGGAGCACGGCGTCGACGGAATCAGAAGCGATGGCGAGTGAATCGGTGCGCGAGCGAATCGAAGCCGCCGCGCCGTGGGGCCGCGAACCGTGCCAGGCGAGCACCGATTTGCGCTGAGTGCGCGCTTCCGCGAGCAAGCCATCGTCGTCGCCCCACTGCCCGATCTGCAGCAGCTGCCAGCCGAACACCTGTGCCAGCGCTTCGCTTGCGAGCTTGCGTTCGAGCGCGAACACCCGCTGGCCGAGCGGCGAGCGCAGCCAGGCGTGCAGGTCGATGGCGGAAGGTTCGGGCATAACGCAAAGAATAACTGATCGCCCCCGCCGACAGTTCGAGGTTCAGAAAATGAAACTTCGGTCGCACATTTCGCCGGTTCTGCCCGTCACGCGCTGCGCGTCGGGAACCGACCGGCGTGCGCTTCGTTAAATGCTTGCCGCTCAGCCACATGGCATGTTTAATACCCGCTGGTGAAATGCTCCGGGGTCGATCCGACAATATGTTGCAAGTGACCCCAGTTCGGGCATTTACTGACAACTACATCTGGTTGATTCATTCGCCGCGCGACCCGCGGCAGGTCGTGGCCGTCGATCCAGGCGATGCCGCGCCCGTCGAACGCACGCTCGCCGACCGCGGGCTGACCCTCTCCGGCCTCTTGATCACTCATCACCATCCCGATCACGTCGGTGGCGTCGCCGAGTTGCTACGTCAGCGCTCCGTTCCCGTTTATGGCCCGGCCAACGAAAACATTCCGGGCACTCCGACCCGCCTGCGCGAAGGCGAGCGCGCGCAGCTGCCCGAGCTCGGCCTGGAATTCACGGTTCTGGACGTGCCCGGCCACACCGCCGGTCACATCGCATATGTCGGGCACGGCGCCTTGTTCTGCGGCGATACCCTGTTCAGCGGCGGTTGTGGCCGTTTGTTCGAAGGTACGGCGGAACAAATGCACGCTTCGTTGTCCAAACTGGCGGCCCTGCCTGCCGAAACTTTGGTGTATTGCGCGCACGAGTACACCTTGAGCAATTTGAAATTCGGGCTGGCCGTCGAACCGGACAATACCGCATCGAGCCGCTATCTCGAGCAGTGCCGCGAATTGCGGGCGCGGGATGAGGCGACGATCCCATCGGACATCAGGCGGGAGAGGAATGTGAACCCGTTTCTGCGCTGTGACGATGAGACTGTGAAACAGGCCGCTGAAGCGCATGCCGGCCGCACGTTACACAGTCATACAGAAGTGTTCGCGGTCATCCGCCAGTGGAAGGACGGCTTTCGTTGACAGCTGGGACGCTTTTGGAAGGTTGCTAACCAAGGCGCATTGCGCCGGAGTGAATGCAGTCGCCCGCCGGCTCGCCCACATCGGTCGAGTATCAAGGGCTGACCCGTTTTTTATTCAACGCCTGCCCCCGGGGAGGCAGGTGGAGGGACGAGATGTTTCAGTGGCGACGACCAGCGACGGCGCTGTCCGCAGTATTCGCAACGGTGCTCATGGCCGGATGCAGTCACCTCGGCCCCAAGGCTGACGACGATGACGACGCGGCGGACGAAGAATCGGTCGAGATGGTCGAGCTCGATCCCGCCGTCACCAAGGTCGACGAAGCCGCGATCGGCGTCTCCGGCCCGGAACAGATCGAAGAAGCCATTGAAACCCTCGATGCCCAGCCCGACCGTCCGCGCCTGGTGCGCGAGCGCGGCCAGGACAGCGCGCCGGTCCCCGAAGGCGGCGACCTGTTTGCACGCATTCGCCAGGGCTACCTGATCGCCGACGTCGATCACCCTTCGGTCGACATCGAGCTGCAGTGGTTCGTCAATCATCCCGATTATCTCGACCGCACCTTCAAGCGCGGCGAACGTTATCTGCACCACATCGTCGGCGAGCTCGAAGCGCGCCACATGCCGCTCGAACTGGCGCTGCTGCCGGTGGTCGAGAGCGCGTTCAACCCGGTGGCCTATTCGCGCGCCCGCGCCTCGGGGCTCTGGCAGTTCATTTCGGAAACCGGTCGCCGTTATGGCTTGAAACAAAACTGGTACTACGACGGCCGGCGCGACGTGGTCGCATCGACCAGCGCAGCGCTGGATTACCTGCAGTTCCTTTCCGAAGAATTCAACGGCGACTGGCTGCTGGCGATCGCGGCATACAACTGCGGTGAAGCCCGCGTCGCTCGCGAAGTGGAGAAGAACGAGCGCGCCGGCAAGCCGACCGATTATTTCAGCCTGAAGCTGCCGCGCGAGACCAAAGCGTATGTGCCGAAGCTGCTGGCGATGCGCCGTATCGTCGGCGACCCGGCCGCCCAGGGCCTGGACTTCGCGCCGATTCCGAACACGCCCTACTTCACCAAGGTCGATGTCGGCGGTCAGCTCGACCTGCACGTGGCCGCCGAGCTCGCCGATATGTCGAAGGAAGAGCTGCTGGCGCTGAATCCCGCGTTCAACCATTGGGTCACCGATCCGGACGGCCCGCATCAGATTCTGGTGCCCATCGATCGTCAGGAACGTTTCACCGCCGGCATCGCCGCGCTGCCGCCCGAAGAGCGCGTGCGCGTCGTCTATCACCGCGTGCGTCGTGGCGACACGCTCGGCGGCATCGCCGATAAATACGGCCTGTCCATTGCAGCGCTGAAGGCCACGAACAAGATTCGCGGCACCACGATTCATCCGGGCCAGGATCTGCTGATCGCCGCCGCGCCCAAAGGCATGAGCCTGCAAAGCGAGCAGATCGCCGAGCTGGAAAATGAGATCGATGACAAGCCGGCGCGTCGGCGCGGTCCGAACGACAAACACGTCGTCCGCCGCGGCGACACTTTGTGGAGCATCGCAAAGACTCACGGTGTGAGCATGGATCGCCTGGCGAATTCGAACGGCCTGGAGCCGAACGACACGCTGACCGTCGGCCAGGTGCTGTCGATTCCCGGCACCGCCAAGCTGGCATCGACCAGTGCGGTGGAACGCGCTACGACTTACGTGGTGCGCGCCGGCGATTCGCTCTACACCATCGCCAACAAATTCCGCGTGCAGCTGGCGGATCTGCTCGGCTGGAACAACCTGACCAAGCGCAGCGTGATCAAGCCCGGCCAGCGCCTGGTGATGTATCTCGATGACCGCCGCCGCGCGGGCATCTGAATAATGACTACGCCGCGGCGGCCTCTCCCGGCCGCCGCACCCACCCGTCCAGCGCATCCGCTAAACTACGCCCGATTACAAAATCGAATCGGAGTAGTCATGGCATTTCTTGCAGGCAAACGCGCGCTGATCATTGGCCTGGCGACCGAGCGTTCCATCGCTTACGGCATCGCCGAGGCAATGAAGCGCGAAGGCGCGGAACTGGCGTTCAGCTACCAGGAACGCTTCAAGGATCGCGTCGAAGGCATGGCCAAGGAATTCAACGCCGCCGCCGTGTTCGAGATGGACGTGGCCAGCGATGACAGCATCGCCAAAGGTTTCGATGCGTTGAAAAAGAGCTGGGACAAGTTCGACATCGTCGTGCACGCCGTCGCCTTCGCGCCCAGCGACGCCATTCGCGGCGGCTTCGTCGAATCGACCACGCGCGAGAACTTCCGCATCGCGCACGACATCTCCAGCTACAGCCTCACAGCGGTCGTGAAAGCCGCCGAGCCGATGATGGCCGGCCGCGCTGGCTCGATCATCACCCTCACCTATCTCGGCGCAGTTCGTTCGCTGCCGAGCTACAACGTGATGGGCCTGGCGAAGGCGAGCCTGGAAGCCAGCGTGCGCTTCCTCGCGTCCGACCTCGGCCCGAAAGGAATTCGCGTCAACGGCATTTCGGCGGGTCCGATCAAGACGCTCGCGGCCGCAGGCATCGGCGGCTTCCGCAAGATGCTCGCGCATGTCGCGTCCATCGCGCCGTTGCGCCGGAACGTGACGATCGAAGACGTGGGTAACACCGCTGCGTTCCTGGCGTCGGATCTCGCCGGCGGCGTGACGGGCGAAATCATTTATGTGGACGGCGGCTACAGCACCGTCGGCATGGCCTTCCCCGAAGGCGAATAACGGTCGGATCGCGGGGCGGAGTGATCTCCGCCCCGCCAGTCGAGTTACTCGAATACCTTGTCGTTGCGGACGATGTCCGCATTGCGCTCGGCTTCTTCCACGTAAGCCGTCAGCTCTTCATTCCCCTGCCGACGCTCCGCCTGCGCCTTGCGCGCCGTGCGTTGTGCTTCCGGCTCGGCAGTCGCTTCGGCATTGCGCACTTGAGTGACGGCCAGCACCGCGTAATTGCCATCGTCTGTCGCGACGCCTTGAACGAACGGCTTCGCTTCCGAGATCTGCGACTTCGACGCAGCGAACGCGGCAGTCAGCACCGGACGCG
>CAMLEO010000341.1 GCA_946478975.1 uncultured Steroidobacter sp. | reverse complement strand
TCGGACGTGTAAAGCCAGTTCACCTTCGGATCGACCAGCGTGTACATGAAGCCGCAGACCCAGAGCATGAGCGTCCACAAACTACCAATGCTCGCCGCCTGATCCGCCGCCGGATCCAATGCTGCCTGCATGCCAGAGCACCCGCTCAGCAACGCTGCCGCGATCATCAGAACGCTGCTGCGGGTACGCGCACTCATTGATTCGACTTCGGTGCATCGCTGCGCACCGGCGTGCGGTCGGTCTGCGTCAGCGGCTTGGTGTTCTGCATCTCGTCGCCTCGCGACGGCACGGCATCGTGGGCGGCGTTGCCGCTCATCGCGCGCACATACGCGGCGATCTCCCACACCTGCTGCTCAGGGATGCGCCCGGCGAAGGAGGGCATGCCGTTCGGCCGGCCTTCCATGATAGTAGAAAAGATCTGCTCGATCTCCCCGCCATAGCGCCACTTATCGTCCATCAGCGGCGGCCCGATATCTCCGCCGCCGGCGGCATGGCAGCTATAACAGTTGTACCACTCGTAATATCTCTTCCCCTCGCTGATATGAAACGCATTGTTCTCATACTCCGCCGCACGCGCATCCTTCGCGACCGGCCGCGGCGTGCCGCCAACCCGAAACGTCGTCGGCGACACATTGTTTACAATCGGTGCGTCGTCATGAAACGCGCGCCGCTCGCGTTCACAGCCGCTCAGAAGCACAGCGCACGCCAGCAGCGTGCTAACGAGGCAGCGCGAATACATAGAGCATGCCTCCAATCCCGCTTTGTTTCTTCAGCTCCCCGATCATGTTGCCGAAGCCCTTGGCTGCCGTCGGGTCGCGCTCGTCCAGCTCGCTCGACACGATCGCACCGGCCCAGCCGCCGATGCCGGAAAGAATCGCGACATACTGGCGCCCATCCGGGCCACGAAATGTCGACGGCTGGCCGATGATTCCGGACGCAGTTCTGAACTGCCACAGCACTTCGCCGGTCCTCGCGTGGACCGCTTTGAACCAACCCTCCAGGTTGCCGTAGAACACGACGTCGCCGGCAGTCACGGCGGTGCCGCTCCACACCGGCCAGCGTTCGTTCACGGCCCACATTTTTTTGCGCGCGATCGGATCCCACGCCATCAGTTCGCCGACGTGATCGCCGGGGCCGGGATAGAACTTCGCGTTCACACCGAGATAACCGGTGCCGGCGATGTACGACACCGGTTTGACCTCCCAATCCATGCACATATTGTTGTGAGGCAGGTAGATCAGGCCGGTCTTTTTGCTGAAGGACGACGGCGTCCAGTCCTTCGCGCCAGGCGAGTTGGGGCAGACCTCGCGCACGATCTTGCCTTGCGAAGGAATCTTGTCCGGGTTGTGGATCAGCCGGCCGGTCTCGAGATCGACGCCCTTCGAGGCCGTAATATATGTATAGGGATCAGCCGCGAGCACTTCGCCGTTGGTGCGATCGAGCACATACATATAACCATTGCGTTCCGGCCGCACCACGACCTTGCGCGGTTTGCCTTCCCAATTCACATCCAGCAGCAGGTTCTCGTTGATTCCCGAGTGATCCCAAAGATCGTGCGGGCTGAATTGATAGAACCAGCGCGCGTGCCCGGTATCCGGATTGCGCGCGAAAATGCCGTTGGTCCAGTGGTTGTCGCCGGGGCGGACTTCGTGATTCCACGGGCTCGGATTGGAGGTGCCGTGATAAATCAGGTTGAGCTCGGGATCGTACGAGATCCAACCCCACATCCCGCCGCCGCCGATCTTCCACGCATCCGGCGGCCATTGGGTGACGCCGAGGTCCTTGCCCACGTACTGCGGATAGAAGGGTTTGAATTCGGCCGGGTCGATCAGCACATCGCTGTCCGGGCCAGTGGAGAATGCGCGCCAGGCCACTTTGCCGTCGGAAACATTCAGCGCTGCGAGCCAGCCGCGGGCGCCGAACTCGGCGCCGGAGTTGCCGACCAGCACTTTGTCTTTGACCACCATCGGCGCCATCGTGAACGAGTCACCGATGTTGAAATCGCCGACCTTGGTTTTCCATTGCAGCTGCCCCGTCGCGGCGTCGACAGCGACGGTGTGCGCATCGAGCGTGTTGTAAAAAATACGGCCCTGCGAATAGGTCGGGCCGCGATTCACCGGTTGGCAGCAAGCCACGCCTTGCGAGGCGGCATCAGGCCTCGGATCGAACTTCCATTTCAGCCCGCCGCCCGGCTGCGTCAGATCGACCGCATATAGAATGTTTGGATACGGCGTGACGAAATACAGCGTGTCCCCGACCACGATCGGGGCCGACTCCTGGCCCAACAGCGTGCCGGTCGCAAACGTAAATGCCAGCTGCAGCTTGCCGACGTTGTCGGTTGTGATTTCATCGAGGCCGCTGTAACGCGTGTTCGCGTAATCCCGGCTCGGCATCGTCCACTGCCCGTCTTCGGGCGGCGATGCAGCTTCGGGAGCAGCAATGTTTGCTAAACGCGTTTGTTGCTGCGCTTCCGGCGTCGACGCCGCCACCGGATTCGAAAAATTATTAACCTGTGTTAGTTCCTGCGGCGGAGGCTGCTGGTGACAGCCGAGCAAGGCAGCACTGGCGATCGCCAGAAATCCCGTGAGCCGTTTCCTCATGCCAGCTACAACCAAGCAGCGTGTGGCAAGTTCCTTCGCAGGAACTTTGCTGCACCGGTCGGTCTTTCGAGTGCAGTGATCCTGCTTGGCGCAGCGGAGGCAGCCATGGACCGATTCGGAACATTTTCAGCTGCGCTCGCCTGCGTCGGATTGGCCGGCTGCGGCGGCGAGAACACATCGTCGAATGTCACGGCACCGGGGAGCAAAGAGAGCGCGACGACCCAGGTGCTGGAGTCCGGCGCCAGGCTCATGCAGGACAAGACGCCGCTGTCGGCGCTCGATGCATACCTCGATGGCTTCCATTTTTACAATGGCAACCTGCAAGGGCAGATGGAAGCGCATCACTACTGCGGACATCTCAACGAAGACGTCATCCAATGCGTGATCTTCGATGGCAACGGCCAGGACGCGAAGCTCATGGGGGTGGAGTACATCGTCACCGAGAAGCTGTTCGCAGGGCTGCCGGTGGAAGAGAAACATTTGTGGCACAGCCACGTGCACGAGGTGCGGTCGGGGTCGCTGATCGCTCCTGGCATTCCCGAGCCCGCGGAGCGGGAGCTGATGACCAGGCTGGCTGGAACCTACGGCAAGACGTGGCACACCTGGCACACGGACCAGAAGCAGGCGCTGCCCGTGGGCGCGCCGATGCTCATGATGGGTTTCACGGCCGACGGCCAGCTCAACCAACAATTGCTCGCCGGGCGCGATCAGCGCTTCAACGTTTCGAGCGCCGGGTTGCGCCAGAAGCGCGCCGGCATTCCTTATCCTGAAATCGATGCGCAAGCCGACGCCTGGACTAAAGGCGTCATCCTGCAGCTGCAGCTGACCAAGCAGTAAAACCAAAGGAGCAAGACCATGGCAACGAAAAAACGGGCCAAGCGCGCCAGGCAGAAGTCGTCGAAAAAGAAAAAGACCGCCGCGAAGCGCACGCTGATCGCGCCGAAGGGCGACAAGCGTTACGTGCGTCGAAACACCAGAGGCCGCTTCAAAGAAAGCGATGACGTGGGCAGGTCGCTGGCCAGCGATCGGCGCAAGCGCGCCAAGACCAAAGCGAAGCGCGGGCAGGGCGACAAGGGCGATTGAAGGACAGTAAAGAAGGATAGTAAAAGGGCCAGCGCACCAGCCGCTGGCCCTTCGGATCGGGCGAGCCTTGCGGCCCGCACGATTGACTTCGGTTCAATCGAGCGAAGTGTTATTTCTTGAACTTCGCTTCGAGCTTCTGCGCATCCGCCAGGTGCTCTTCCAGCGTCGGCAGCGTCTTCTTCGCCAGCGCGCGCAGCTCCGGATCCGCAGTCGAGTCGTTCGCGACGCTCTCGAACAGCGCGATGTCCTTCTTGTGGTCGCGCACCATCTCCTGCACGTAATCCTGGTTGAAGTCCGTGTCCGCCTTCTGGTGCTCGAACTTCTTCATCATGCCCTTGTGCATCATGTCCGGCTCGGTCGGCACTTCCAGGTTCTTGCTCTGGGCCACCTTCATCAGCTCTTTGTTCGCCTTGGTATGATCGGCGACGATTTTCTGCGCGTACGCCTTCACCTCGGGATCGGTCGCCTTCGCGGCGCCCAATTTGCCCATTTCAACTTCGGCGGCCCCGCCCGCGCCGGCCTTCTTTGCAAACTCTGCCGCTGAAACCTTGCCGCCCTTGTGTTCGCTCATGCGGTCGTGATCGTCCATGCGATCGCCCGTGCTGTCACTTGGCTGCATGCTGCCCGTGGTCCGATTGTTGGTCGTCGTGGTGGACGACTGCTGCGCAGTTGCAACCGCGCTGGCCGTGCCGAGCGCGGCGATAAGTAACATTGTCGTAAATTTCATAACCTCACCTTAAGTTGCAAACGAAATCTCCCTTCGGCACCAAGCGAACGCACCGTGTGCAACTCGGTTCCAAGCGGGTGCGGAGTCTGCTGGCAGGTGTCGGGCAACCTGGGTCAGTTGTACGAACCCGCCTGCACGGCCTGGGTTAAACTCCCGCGCATGAACTCGTTGCCGCTGCTCCAAAACATCGCCGCGAATTTGCACGATCCGCTGTCGCACCTGCTGGTCCAGCTGCTGGTCATCATCGCCGCGGCGCGGCTCGCCGGCGCTGTTTTCAAACGTTTTGGCTTGCCTGCGGTGGTGGGGGAGATGGCGGCGGGCATTGCGCTGGGGCCGTCGTTGTTCGGTGCGCTGTGGCCGGCGGCAGCAGCGTTTGTATTTCCGTCCGAGTCGCTCGGCACGCTGAAACTGCTGAGCCAGATCGGCATCTGCCTGTTCATGTTTTCGGTGGGCATGGAGCTGGACCTGACGCATGTTCGCGGCCGCGCCAAAGAAGCGGTCGCGGTGAGTCATGCCAGCATCCTGGCGCCATTTCTGCTCGGTGCCGGTCTCGCGTATTTCACGTTCGAGCGTCTGTCCGGGCCGAGCGCCACATTCACCGGCTATGCGCTCTTCATGGGCATCTCCATGAGCATCACTGCATTTCCAGTGCTGGCGCGAATTCTTCAGGAGCGCGGTTTATCCCGAACCGCGCTGGGCAGCACGGCAATCACCTGCGCGGCGGTCGACGACGTCACTGCCTGGAGCATCATGGCGTTCGTGGTCGGCATCGTGAAATCCAGCAGCATGCTGGGCGCGGCGGTGACGCTGGCGCTGGCGCTGATGTTTATTGCGCTGATGATGTTCGGTGTGCGCCGCTGGCTGCCCCGCTGGCTGGGGCCGGAGCGGTTGCTGAGCGAAGAGGTATCGGGCGGAACGCTGGCACTCGTCGTCGGCGTCGTGCTGGCGAGCGCGCTGAGCACGGAAGTGATCGGCATTCACGCGTTGTTTGGATCGTTTCTCGCCGGCGTGGTCATGCCCGATGCGCAGGGCTTTCGTGAACGCATCAACGCACGCGTGGAAAAGTTCAGCTCGGTGCTGTTGCTGCCGTTGTTCTTTGCTTTCACCGGCCTGCGAACTCAGGTCGGGCTGCTCAACGACCTGCAAGGCTGGCTGCTGTGCCTGCTGATCATCGCACTGGCCACGCTCGGCAAGCTCGGCGCGAGTGCGGTGGCTGCGCGACTCACCGGTATGGGCTGGCGTGACTCGTTGCAGCTGGGCGCACTGATGAATACTCGCGGCTTGATGGAGCTGATCGTGCTCAATATCGGCTACGACCTCGGCATTCTCTCGCCGCGCATTTTCACGATGCTGGTCATCATGGCCCTGATCACCACGATGTTGACCGGGCCGCTGCTGACGTTGTTCGGTCAGCGGGAAGCGCGCGCCTGAAGCAGCTCACTTCACTCGTTGAATGCGTCCGTCGGCCCAGACTTCGAACACATCGCCGGAGATGGAGTAGGGCTGAGTGGCGAAGTCGCTGGTGAGCATGCTGCGCGTCGACTGGTGGAATTCCGGGCTGTTCGCGGTGCTCCACATGACGATGAAGTCGCGATTGGGAATGCCGACGTAGAACGGTTCACCGAGCAGCTCGGCGGCGTGCTTGCGAACTGATGGCACGAGGATGCGCGCGGCGTCGTAGCCGTCGTTCTCCTGGATCGCAAGCAACTTGTCGCTGCTGCGGCCTTCGTGCAACGTGATTTCACGAGCCGAACGTTCCAGGTTCTTTTGTGCCTGCTCGAACAGCTCCGCCTCGGACACCTGCCACTTCTCGCGATCGTCACGCCGCACGTAACCGTAGCCATCGCCTGCATCCACCACGACTGCGATGAGGATGCCTTCGGTGAACGGACGATGGACGAGCTCGGCGCTTGCGATCAACGGTTGCAAATAACTTTGCGCCGCGAGCTGCAGGTTCACCAGTTCCTTGGCTTCGGCCCAGGTCTTGGGCTGCTGCGCCTCGTGCTCGTCCACCATGGCGAGGATGTTTTCGAAGTGCCGCTGGATCTGCCTGGCGCGCTCGGCCGGTGTGAGGGATTCGGAGCACAGCTTGTTATAAAGATTGTCCAGCCCGAGCTCCGCCTTGCCCATCCGGATCATGTCCTCCTCGCGTCCGGCCGAGAAGGTGCGTTCCGGATAGGCTTTTTTCAGGATCGCGAGCGACTCCTTCTGCAGCTGCTTCGGCGTGAGATCGCACCCGAACGCGGCCGTGCTGAGCGCGACGGCGGCGAACAGAACAGCTTGCAGAAGGAGCTTGTGCATGATGTCGCTCCGATCAGCCGCGCTTGATGAACGCGTCGATGTTTCTTGCCAGCACGACCATCGGCACATCGCCGCCGGTGACCACCGCATCGTTGAACTTGCGCAGGTCGAACTTCGGGCCGAGCGCCTGTTGTGCCTTGGTGCGCAGCCGGTTGATCTCGCTATGGCCGACGTTGTAGCCGCACGCCTGGCCGGGCCA
>CAMLEO010000340.1 GCA_946478975.1 uncultured Steroidobacter sp. | reverse complement strand
CTATGGCGACATCATCATTCGCGGCACCGGTCACGGCATCGAGCCGTTGCGCGGCTTCTACTCGGGGCTGGCCGTATCCGAAGCGCGTCACCAAACTTTATATCTGCGCCTTGCCGATCAACGCGCCGGCGCCATCGACTGGCAAGCCCGCCTGCAACAACTCGCTGCCATCGAGGCCGAATTAGTCACATCCCCGGACCCGCAGTTTCGTTTCCACTCTGGCCTGCCGGGCTGACGTCTCGAGTCAGTCCCGCCAGCTCGAATCCGCCTTTATCCCAGCGCAACACGCTGCCTTGCTCGTACCAGTCGCCGAGCACGATGCGCGTCACAGTGCGATTGTGGAGCTGCACCTTGTGAATCGCTGGCCGGTGCGTGTGACCGTGCACGATGTAGTCGATGCGCTGCCGCTCGAACGTCTGGCGAACTTCGTCCTGATTCACATCCATGATCTGCGGCGCCGCCCTGTCCATGGTCGCGATGTGAGCTTTGCTGCCGGCTCGCATCTTGGCGGCGAGCTTCAGCCGTTGGCGCAGCGTCAGGCGACGCATGATGAATTGCACGATGGGATTGCGCACGATCCGCCGCAGCCGCTGATAGGCCGGATCGTCGATGCACAGCGTATCGCCGTGCATGAGCAACACGCGCTGGCCGTAGACCTGGATCAGCGTCGGATCGGGCAGCAGCCGCACGCCGGTTTCAGCCGCGAAGCGACGTCCGATCAGAAAGTCACGATTGCCGTGAATGAAATACGTCGGCACGCCGCCGCTGGTCAGCGAGCGTAGCGCGGCGATCACCCGGCGCTTGTCCGGATCGGGATCGTCATCGCCGATCCACGCTTCGAACAAGTCGCCGAGGATATAAAGCGCCTGTGCCTGCCGCGCCTCGCGCTCCAGGAAATCCAGGAACTGAGCGGTGATGTCCGGCCGCTCGCCGTCGAGGTGCAGGTCGGAAATGAACAGCGTGGGGCGGCTGGCAACCGCGTTCATTTCACGATTTCGACGCGCTTGATGATGACCGGCTGCAGCGGCGCATCTTTATCGAACTTGCCGGCCGCGCCGGTGGCCACCGCGCCGATGTCGTCGACCACTCGCATGCCGTCCACGATGTGGCCGAACACGGCATAGCCCCAGCGGCTGGGCTGCGGATCGAGCGCGGCGTTGTCGGTCAGGTTCACGTAGAACTGCGCCGTGCCGCTGTGGGGGCTGCCGGTGCGGGCGAGCCCGACCGTGCCACGGCGATTCGACAGGCCGTTGCCGGACTCGTTGGGGGTGGTGGCGCGCGTCGGCTTCTCCACGTACTTGGTATCGTAGCCGCCGCCCTGAATGACGAAGTTGCCGATCACGCGGTGGAACAGCGTGTCGGTGTAGTGCCCGGCTTTTACGTATTCGAGAAAGTTGGCGACCGTCAGCGGCGCGCGTTGCGCATCCAGCTCGATCACGAAGCTGCCCAGCGTGGTTTCAACGCGGACACGCGTGGCTGGAGCGGCGGGCGCGGCCTCTTCAGGCTCGTCGGCCCGGACGCGGGGAGATCCCAGCAGAACCGCGGAAATCAGCAGGGCCGACAGCAGGACAGGGCGAAACAGACCGGTGATGTGCATGAGAGGCTTCGATGGTGGGGCCGTGACCGAGGGTTGAGCGATTTTAGCAAAGGCCGGGCAGGCTACAGCAGGAGCGGTGTCGGACGTATAGAATGCGCGGTCACAAGGAAGCAACGATCGATGTCGAACGCCTCGCTAGTCACACGCTTTGCCCCCAGCCCGACCGGGTTCCTGCATCTTGGGAACGCCCGCACCGCGCTGCTGAATTACCTGGCTGCCCGCAAGGTCGGCGGGCGATTCATCCTGCGCGTCGAGGATACCGACGAAGCGCGCTCGCACGAGGACTTCCTCGGGGCGCTGATTGCGGATCTGCATTGGCTGGGCATCGAGTGGGACGAGGGGCCGGACATCGGCGGCCCGCACACGATCTATCGCCAGCAGCAGCGTCGCGCGATCTACGAAGAGTGGTTGTCGCGTCTGGATGCCGCCGGCCTGACGTATCCGTGCTTTTGCACGCCCGCCGAGCTCAGCATTTCGCGCAAGCGGCAGTTGGCCGCGGGCCAGCCGCCGCGTTATGACGGCAAGTGCCGTGCGCTGACGCCGGAAGAGCGCGCCGAACGTTTGGTGAAAGGCCAGCCGGCCGCGCTGCGCTTCCGTGTGCCGCAGGGGCAGACGGTCGCATTCAACGACCTCGTGCACGGCGAGCAGCGATTCAACAGCGACGACATCGGTGATTTCATCATTCGTCGCACCGACGGCAGCACGGCGTTCTTTTTCTCCAATGCGGTCGATGACGCGTTGATGGGCGTGACGCTGGTGCTGCGTGGTGACGATCACATGACCAACACGCCGCGTCAGATGTTGATTCTGCAGGCGCTCGAGCTGCCAGTGCCTCAGTACGCGCACGTTGCGCTGCTGCTCGGCATGGACGGCGCGCCGCTGTCGACGCGTCATGGTGATACCAGCCTGCGCGAGCTGCGTGAGCGCGGCTATTTGCCGGGCGCCATTCGCAATCATCTGGTTCGTCTCGGCCACTCGTGCGTGAGCGATGGCTGGCTCGACGATGCCGGCCTGCTGACCGATTTCGATTTGAATCGCCTGGGCCGCGCGGCCGCCAAGTTCGATTACGCCCAGCTGCGTCACTGGCAGAAAGAAGCCGTCGCGCATTTGTCGCCGGAAGAGTTCCTGAGCTGGATCGGGCCCGAGCTGCCCGCCGGCATCGACGCGCACAAGCAGGCGATGTTTGTAACCGCCGTGCGTGCAAACGTTGAATTGCCGAGCGATGCGAAGGTGTGGGCGAAAGTGATCTTCGGCAAGTTGGATGCCACTTTTTCTGATAAAGACTGGGAACCGCAGGCGCTGGCCGCGATGAAAGAAGCGGGCGAGGCGTTCTTCGGCGCGGCGCTGGCGGTGATCGGTCAGCCCGGCGCGGATTTCAAACAAGCGGTGAAGGCATTGGGCCAGGCGACGGGCAAGAAAGGTCCGGCGCTGTTCATGCCGCTGCGCGCTGCGCTCACCGGCTTCACGCACGGTCCGGAACTGGCACCGATGCTTGCGATGTTGTCGGCGGAAGAAGTGCAGGCGCGGCTGTCCCGCGCTCGCGCCTTGTCTGTCTGAGCCTGGTCGATCTAAGTCATGCAAATCTTCAATTCCTACACCGGCCACAAGGAAGAGCTGCAAACTCACGAAGATGGCGTCGTGCGCATGTATGTGTGCGGCGACACCGTTTATGACTTCTGCCACATCGGCCATGCGCGTTCCAAAGTTGCCTTCGATATCGTGCGGCGATATCTGGAATATCGCGGCTGGCGCGTCGTGTTCGTTCGTAACATCACCGACATCGACGACAAGATCATCAAGCGCGCGGCCGAGAACGGCGAACCGATTCAGTCGCTGACGCAACGTTTCATCCGCGCGATGCACGAGGACTACGATCGCCTCGGCATCCTGCGCCCGACGCACGAGCCGAAGGCCACCGAATACATTCCGGGCATGATCGCCATGACACAGCAGCTCATCGACAAGGGCTATGCCTACGTCGCGAGCAACGGCGATGTGCTGTACTCGGTTGCCAAATTCGCGCCCTATGGCAAGTTGTCTGGTCGTGAGCTCGATGAATTGCGTGCCGGTGCACGCGTCGCCGTCGATGAGGCCAAGCACGATCCGGCGGATTTCGTGCTGTGGAAACGCGCCAAGCCCGGCGAGCCGTCGTGGCCGTCGCCTTGGGGTGAAGGTCGCCCGGGCTGGCACATCGAATGCTCCGCGATGTCACTCGACATTCTCGGCTCGCATTTCGACATCCATGGCGGCGGCATGGATCTGAAGTTCCCGCATCACGAGAACGAGATCGCACAATCCTGCGCGGCCACCGGCGATACGTTCGCCCGCTTGTGGATGCACAACGGCTTCGTCAACGTCGACGACGAGAAGATGTCGAAGTCGCTCGGCAATTTCTTCCGTATTCGCGATGTGCTGGATTCCGGCCATCTGCGCGATCCGGAAGTGCTGCGGTTCTTTCTGGCCTCCAGCCACTATCGCGGCCCGATCAATTATTCCCTGGTGCAGATCGAGCAGGCCGACGCCGCGCTGAGCCGCCTCTACACGGCGTTGCGCGACGTCACTCCGTCCAGCGTCGTGAAGCCGAGCGAAGCAACGCGCCGCTTCGAAGCGGCGATGGATGATGATTTCAACACGCCGGATGCCATCGCAGCACTGCAAACGTTGGCGACCGAGGTCAACCGCGCCAAGAGCGCCGGTGACACTGCCACTGCGAGCGCGCTGGCGGCCGAATTGAAATCCCTGGCCGGCGTACTCGGCTTGTTGCAACTTGCTCCGGAAGATTTCTTGCGCAAATCGAAGTCCGCCGACAGTGCTCACTCCGGATTGACCGACGCGCAGATCGACCAGCTAATTGCCGCCCGCACCGCCGCCCGCGCCGCCAAGAATTTCAAAGAATCCGACCGCATCCGCGACGAGCTCGCCGCCGCCGGCGTGGTTTTGGAAGACAAGCCGGATAAAACGACGACCTGGCGCCGGGGCTGAAAAGCTGCCGTCGCCAGGCACGCGGCCGTCTTCCAACGGACTGACCGGATCGAGCGCATCGGGAACTTGCCGGTACGGCGCACGTTCCAGGCCTATGGCGCGCGTCGTTCCCACCCAGCCTTTGTGGATGACGGTCCCGTTGCCGGAGTTTCCGGCGCTGGATCGGGATCTCGATGTGGATGTGTTGATCGTGGGGGCCGGTGTCACTGGCATCACGGCCGCGTATCTGCTCTGCCAGGAAGGTGTGAAAGTCGCGCTGATCGAGCGTGAGAAAGTTGCAAGCGGCGAGAGCGGGCGGACGACGGCGCATCTGACGCACGTTGCGGATCTGCGCTTGAACGAGCTGGTGTCGCAGTTTGGGAATGAGGCGGCGAGGACGTATTGGCTCGGGCACATTGCGGCGATCAATACGATTGAATCGATCGTCGAGGAAACGGGCGATGCGGCGGAGTTCGTGCGCGTGCCCGGATATTTCCACAGTCCGGTGCGCCGGGAGCCGGGCGCAAAAGACCTCGATATGTTGCACAAGAATGCCGAGCTCGCGCGTCAGCTCGGGTTCGAAGCAACGTTTGTCGATCACATTCCCTACGGCGACGTGCCGGGAGTGATGTTTCCAAACCAGGCGAAGTTTCATCCGCGGCGCTACTTCAAGGGCATGCTGGATGTGATCCGCCAGCAGGGCGGGCTGATCTTCGAGAACACGACCTATGAGTCGGTCGAGGACGCCAGCAATGATGAGGTAACGAACGTGCGCGCCAACGGCCGCAGGATTCGTTGCAAGCTCCTGGTGCTGGCAACTCACAATCCGCTCAAAGGCAAAAAAGGCGTGCTGACCACGACCTTGATGCAGACCAAGCTGCATCTGTACACGACGTACGTGATCGGTGCGCGCTTGCCGGAAGGCTCGCTGCCCGAGGCGTTGTATTGGGACACGCACGATCCTTACGAATATCTGCGCATCGAAGAGCACGAAGATCATCAGTACGCGATCTTCGGCGGCTCGGACGAGAAGACCGGCCAGGAGAGCGACAACGAGCGCGTGTTCAGCAGTCTCGAACGCCGGCTGCACGAGGTGCTGCCGGCGGCGAGCGTGGAGCGGCGTTGGCTGGGGCAGGTGATCGAGACCGACGACGGGCTGCCATTCATTGGCGAGAACGCGCCGGGTGAATTCATCGCCACCGGTTTTGCCGGCAACGGCTATACGCTGGGCACTTTGAGTGCGCTGATGGCGCGCGATCGTTATCTCGGCCGGAGCAACCCGTGGTTCAGCCTGTTTGCGGTCGGCCGATCGCCGTTCCACGGCGGCGCAAATCATGTCGGGAGATACGTGCAAGAGAACGTCGATTACCCTTATTATTTCGTGCGCGATCGTTTGCGCCGGCCGGATGCCGAATCGCCGGACGCGGTGGCGCGCAACGAAGGCAAGATCGTCCATCATCACGGCAGGAAAGCGGCCGCCTATCGCGACTCGGCCGGCACGTTGACGCTGTTGGCACCTCAATGCACACACATGAAATGTTTGGTGAAATGGAACAACGCGGACCGCACCTGGGACTGCCCCTGTCACGGCTCGCGTTTCCATCCGACCGGCGAAGTGCTGAGCGGGCCGGCGCAAGCGCCGCTGCCGCGCTTGCATGAGTAAAACAGCGGACGACTTCGATGTCGTCGTGATCGGTGCGGGCGCGGCGGGGCTGGCCGCAGCGTCGCACCTCAGCCGCCATCGCAAATCCGTATGCATCCTCGAAGCGCGCGAGCGCGTCGGCGGGCGCATCTTTTCGATTCGGCCGCGTGGCAATCCCTTTCCACTGGAGCTCGGCGCCGAGTTCATCCACGGCGAGTCCGAAGCGATCTTCGAACAGCTGCGTCTCGCGGGCGATGTCGCCGTCGACGCGGGCCAGAGTCGCTTTCGAGCGCGCCGCCCCGGTGACTTGCAGCACGCCGAGAATTTGTTCGAAACCATGAAGGAGCGGCTCAAGCGCATTCCCAAGCCGCGCGCCGACCTGCCATTCGCCGAGTTCCTGGAGCAACATCGCCGGTCGCTGTCGCCCGAAATCCGAAATTTCGCGACCATGCTGGTGCAGGGCTACGACGGTGCCGATCCGGCGCGAGCCAGCGCTAAAGAAATCCTCAAGGAATGGGGCGGCGGCGCTGCCGCGGATGCGCCGACGTTCCGGCCGCAGCGAGGCTACGGTGCGCTGATGGATTCCCTAGTCGGCAGCCTCGATCCACGGCACGTGTGTTTGCAGTTTCATAGCATCGTCACCGAAATCCGCTGGCAGCGAGGGCAGGTGAAGGTGCTGTTCACGCGTCACGGCGAATTCTGCGAAGCTCGTGCGCGGCAGGTGATTGTGACTTTGCCA
>CAMLEO010000339.1 GCA_946478975.1 uncultured Steroidobacter sp. | reverse complement strand
CCCCAGCAGCACGATGCGCATCATTTTTAGTTTCGACCTCCCAGAAAGAGGCCGCAGGGTACATTAAAACTCGGGCTCAAGCAGCCATCCGTGCGCATCCGCAGTTGCGCTATCCTTCGCCGCTCGTTCCTAACGACCGGTGCGCTAATGCCGAAAAAGACCGCTCGCCGTCCTGCTCGTCCACGCAATGCCTTTTATGCCCAGTCCGGCGGTGTCACCGCTGTCATCAACGCCTCCGCGTCCGGCGTGATCGAAGCCTGCCGGCGCCACGAGAACCGCATCGGCAAGGTCTACGCCGGCCGCCACGGCATCGTCGGTGCGTTGACCGAAGATCTGATCGATACCAGCAAGGAATCGGCCGCGGCGATCCGGGGCCTGCGGTATACGCCGTCCGGTGCATTCGGCTCGGCGCGCTACAAACTGAAAAAGTTCGAAGACAATCCGGCGCAGTACCAGCGCCTGATCGACGTCTTCAAGGCGCACGACATCGGCTACTTCTTTTACAACGGCGGCGGCGACTCGGCCGACACCTGCCTGAAGGTCTCGCAGCTCGCCGACACGCTCGGCTATCCCATCCAGGCCATTCACGTGCCGAAGACGGTGGACAACGATCTGCCGATCACCGACTGCTGCCCGGGCTTCGGCTCGGTGGCGAAATATGTCGCAGTGTCGATCCGCGAGGCGGGATTCGACGTCGCCTCCATGGCCAAGACCTCTACCAAAGTGTTCATCATGGAAGTGATGGGCCGCCACGCCGGCTGGATCGCGGCCGCCGGCGGGCTCGCGGCGGAAAAGGAGGGCGATGCGCCGCATATCGTGCTGTTCCCGGAAATCACATTCGAAGAAGACAAGTTCTGTGCACGCGTCAAAGAGTGCGTGGAAAAGTACGGCTACTGCGCCATCGTCGTCTCCGAAGGCGTGAAGAATGCGGAAGGGAAATTCCTGTCCGACGCCGGACTGCGCGATGCATTCGGTCATGCGCAGCTCGGCGGTGTTGCACCAGTGATCGCGCAGCTGGTGAAGTCCAAGCTGAATTACAAATATCACTGGGCCGTCGCCGACTATCTGCAGCGCGCCGCTCGTCACATCGCCTCCAAGGTCGATGTCGACCAGGCGTATGCGGTCGGCAAGGCCGCAGTGGAGCTCGCGCTCAAGGGTCACAATTCGGTGATGCCGACCATCGTGCGGGCCTCGAACGCCCCTTACAAATGGAAAATCGGCATGGCGCCGCTGTCCCAGGTGGCCAACCAGGAAAAAATGCTGCCGCGTGATTACATCACCGAGGACGGTTTTCATATCACCAGTAAAGGCCGGCGCTACCTGAGCCCGCTGATTCGCGGCGAAGACTACCCGCCCTATCGCGACGGCCTGCCGCAGTACGTGACGCTCAAGAACGCGCCCGTCAAGAAGAAGTTGTCG
Source organism: uncultured Steroidobacter sp. (assembly GCA_946478975.1). Next base: position 5,585 of record CAMLEO010000339.1, on the reverse strand, counting down.
GAGCCCTTTGTGCTATAGTTCGGCGCGTTTTTTTGCTCGCAAATCTTTGTTTGTTTCTAGCTCAGGGCTTGCACTGCCGACGATCTGCTTGTTGTAAAAATTCGGTTCACGCTGGTTCACAACGATTGCCCGCAAGGGGGAGGAATTGATGTCCACTGATGTCGCGCTTTGGATCGCGATTGGCGCCGGCGTTCTCGCCGTGCTCTATGGCGTAATTTCGGTCGGTTGGATCAACAAGCAGCCCGCGGGCAACGCGCGCATGCAGGAGATCGCTGCGGCGATCCAGGCAGGCGCCAAGGCTTACCTCAATCGTCAGTACTCCACCATTGCAATCGTCGGCGTCGTGCTGTTGATCGTGCTCGGGCTGGCGCTCAACTGGGCGACGGCCGGCGGCTTCGCGGTCGGCGCGATTCTCTCCGGCCTCGCCGGCTACATCGGCATGAACGTTTCGGTGCGTGCCAACGTGCGCACCGCGCAGGCCGCGAGCGTCGGGCTCAATCCGGCATTGCAAGTCGCCTTCCGCGGCGGCGCCATCACCGGCATGCTGGTGGTCGGCCTCGGCATGATCGGCGTCGCCGGTTATTTCACCTTGATGCGCGGTCACATCGGCGATGAAGCCGCGTTGCATTCGCTGGTCGGCCTCGCGTTCGGCGGCTCGCTGATTTCCATCTTCGCGCGCTTGGGCGGCGGCATCTTCACCAAGGGTGCGGACGTCGGTGCCGACCTGGTCGGCAAAGTCGAAGCCGGCATTCCCGAAGACGATCCGCGCAACCCGGCCGTGATCGCCGACAACGTCGGTGACAACGTCGGCGACTGCGCCGGCATGGCAGCCGACTTGTTCGAAACTTACGCGGTGACCGTGGTCGCGACCATGGTGCTCGGCGGCTTGATGTTCCACGCGGCCGATGGCGGCCTGGATCTGCGTTACATCATCTTCCCGTTGATGCTCGGTGCGGTGTCGATCGTCGCTTCCATCATCGGCTCGTACTTCGTGAAGGCGAGCGAAGGCGGCAAGATCATGAACGCGCTGTATCGAGGCACGGCGGTGTCCGGCGTGCTGGCGCTGATCGCGTTCTACTTCGTCACCAAGCACGTCATGGGCGATTCCGCAAACGATATGTTCGCCTGTGCGGTCATCGGTCTCGTGCTCACTGCAGCGTTGATCTGGATCACCGAGTTCTACACTGCGACCGAGTTCGCGCCGGTGCGTTACGTCGCTGCAGCTTCGCAAACGGGTCACGGCACGAACGTGATCGCGGGCCTCGCGGTGTCGATGAAGTCGACTGCGCTGCCGGTGCTCGCGGTGTGTGCCGCCATCTGGGGCGCATATCACATTGCCGATCTGTACGGCATCGCCATCGCGGCGACCGCGATGTTGTCGATGACGGGCATGATCGTGGCGCTCGACGCTTACGGCCCGATCACCGACAACGGCGGCGGCATTGCTGAAATGTCCGGCCTGCCGAAAGAAGTTCGCAAGATCACGGACGCGCTCGACGCGGTCGGCAACACGACCAAGGCTGTGACCAAAGGCTACGCCATCGGCTCTGCGGGTCTCGCGGCGCTGGTGCTGTTCGCCGATTACACGCACAACCTCGACGCTGCGGGCAAGCTGGAAGCATTCTCGCTGTCCGATCCCGCCGTCATCATCGGCTTGTTCATCGGCGGCCTGGTGCCTTATCTGTTCGGCGCGATGGCGATGGAAGCAGTCGGCCGCGCGGCTGGCTCGGTCGTCGTTGAAGTGCGGCGTCAGTTCCAGGAAATCAAAGGCATCATGGAAGGCACGGCCAAGCCCGACTATTCCAAGGCGGTCGACATGCTGACGCGCGCGGCGATCAAAGAAATGATCGTGCCGTCGGTGCTGCCGATCCTGGTGCCGGTCGCGGTCGCGTTCGGTATGAACTTCCTGATGGGCCCGGGTGCTGGCATTCGTGCGCTCGGCGGTCTGCTGATCGGCACGATCGTCACTGGCCTGTTCGTCGCCATCTCGATGTGCACCGGCGGCGGCGCATGGGACAACGCGAAGAAATATATCGAAGAAGGCAACTACGGCGGCAAAGGCTCGGACACGCACAAAGCGGCGGTGACCGGCGATACGGTCGGCGATCCGTACAAGGACACCGCGGGCCCCGCGATCAACCCGCTGATCAAGATCATCAACATCGTGGCACTGCTGTTGGTGCCGTTGCTGTAATCGTTACCGCAAGCAACTGACAAAACGGCGCAGCCTCGCAGCTGCGCCGTTTTTATTTGCCGAGTAGGAAAGCGGCTAGATCGTTCGTGCCGCCGGCACGATGCGCGCCAGCGGTTGCGGGCGGCCGAGGTAGTAGCCTTGCAGGAAATCGACGCCCATCTTCTTGGCGGCGTCCAACGCACCAGCGTCTTCCACCTGCTCAGCAATGACCTGGAAGTTCAGCGTGCGCGCGAGCTTGATCATCGCCGCAACCATCGCCTGGTTCACCGAATCGACCGCCAGGTTGCGAATGAACGTGCCGTCGATCTTCAAATAATCCAGCTGCAGGTTCTTCAAGTTACCGAACGACGACAGCCCGCGGCCGAAGTCGTCGAGCGCGAACTGACAGCCCATCCCGTGCAGCACACCTATGAAACGTTGCGCGTGCTCGATGTTGGTGATCACCGAGTTCTCGGTGACTTCGAAACACAGCTGGCTGGGCGCAACGCCGGTGCGATCGAGCACATCGACGACGAACTCCAGGAACTGCGGATCGCCGAGAGTCTGGCCGGACAGGTTGATCGACAGGCTGCGACTGGGCGGCAGGCGAATGCCGCCGCGACCCAGCGCCGTCAGCGACGTTTGCACCACCCAGCGATCGACATCCGACATCAATCGATAACGTTCCGCCGCGCGCAGGAACTCCGCCGGCGAAATGCCGCCCGGCACATTGTCATCCTGCAAACGCAGCAGCACTTCCAGCGCCGGGCCACCGCCCAGCGACGACGACGCAATGATGGGCTGGGCCATCAGCTCGAACCGATTGTCCTTGAGCGCCGCCTGCAGCCGCTGCAGCCACTGAATCTCGCCCCGATGCCGCGCGACCGCTTCATCGCGAGCGGAATAAACATGCACGTGATTGCCGTGCTTCTTGGCGACGTAACAAGCCGAGTCCGCCGCGCTCATCACTTCATCCGGCGCACCGCTCTCGCGTGAGATTTCGATCAGGCCGACGCTGATGCCGATATTGAAGATCTTGTCTTTCCAGACGAAGCGATAGTCGCTGATCTTCCTTACCACGTCGTCCGCAATCTGCCGCGCCTTTTCGAGTGGACAGCCGACGAGCAACAGGCCGAACTCGTCGCCGCCCAAGCGGCCGACGGTATCCGAATCACGCACTGTTTCTTTTATCAGCGCCGCGACTTCGCGCAGCATGCCGTCGCCGGCCATGTGGCCGCAGGTGTCGTTCACGGCTTTGAAACGATCGAGATCGAGATAACACAGCACGTGACGGGCTTCGTTCGTATGTGCCGTTGCCAGCGCTTCTTCGAGGCGACGTTCGAACTCGCGACGATTCACCAGGCCCGTCAACGCATCGTGACTGGCCTGGTAGGACATCTGCTTGGTGATGCCGCGCAGCTCGCTCACATCGCGCACGACGATCACGGTGCCGACCAGGTCGCCCTTCTGACCTTTGAGCGGCGTGACGGTGAGCTCGACCGACCGCTCTTCGCCGCCGTCGCGAGAAATCATCAAGCCGCGACGCCCGACCGTCACTTTCGATTGCGTGGCGAGGCAGTGACGCACCGGATCGCCGAGCGAGCGGCGATCGCTCTCGTCCAGCAATTGAATGATGTCGGTGATGCTCTTGCCGAGCGCGTCCACCGCGCTCACGCCGATCAGCTGCTCGCCGGCCTGGTTGAGATAATCGATGCGACCGCTCACGTCGGTCGTGATCACGCCTTCGCCGAGCGAGTCCAATGTTTCCCACGCAGTGGGCCGGCCGCGAGCCGGCGTCGTCGAAGGCGTCGCACGCGGGCCCATCTCGACCAACGTGAGCAACAGTGCCGGGCCGCCCTGATAGTCGATGCGCACTGCCGACAGCTCGACGCGCGCCGTGCCCTGGCTGTCCGGATTGAGCTCGATCTCCAGGCGCTCCAGGCCCGGCTCGCCGGCGAGCGAGCGCCGCAAATGTTCGCTCACCAGCTCGGTGTAATCGGGATGAATCAGGTCCGGCATCTTTTTGCCGGTGAGCCGGTCCACCTCACCGACGCCGGTCAGCGCCGCAAAGCGCTCGTTGGCGAACACGATGTGCTCGCGATGCACGGCGACTGCTTCGTGCAGGCCGCTCAACAGGCCGACCAGCGAACGCTCGCGCTCGCCGATCAACAGATCTTTCATCGCCATTTGTTCGAGCAGGCGATTGGCGCTCTCGGCGAATTCAGAAGCCGGGCCGGTGACGCGAATGCGTTCGGCGAATTTGCCCGAGCGCACGATGCCTTCGAGCTGGCCGGCGGCACGGGTCAACGCCGCGCTCCGGCGCTCCCGCCAAAGGATGAAACCCAGCAGCAGCACGACCGCAACGGCGAGAGAAATACTCAAGGTCCCTGACAGGGCGCTCACATTCAACTGCTCTTTATCCTTCGATACCCCTGATTGAGCGGACGCCGTCTACAGGCCGGTTCGGCATCCGAAGATCACGCAATGCCGTCGGCCGTGCGCCGCTGCTCCGGCAAGTTGAAGCGACGCCGCGAAAATTGCTCGCAAGCGTCTGTTAACCGCGAGGGACAGCATAGCGAACGGCTGAACATCTGCCGTGGGGATTGACCATATTGTATGCGGCTGTGAAGGGAATATTGAGCTGAATGTGCACCCGACGACGGCCCGGACCGAAACGTGAGAGATCGACGACGCACGATCTGCCGCGCCGGTGCCTCAGCTCGCGGCAGGCGCGCTTGTGTGACGTAATCAAAGCCCGTACCCTTGCCGCCGCCGCGATGCGCCCTGTTCCGGGCATTTGCGAGCAGCTCTGACCAGCCTGATTTGCCTACGAATTTGTCCCAACTGCTGCCATGAATATCGAGATCGCCCGTGAGCAAATGATCGAACAGCAGGTGCATGCCTGGGAGGTGTTCGACGAGCGCGTGTTGACGACCATGCGCCAGGTGCGCCGCGAACAATTCGCGCCCGCGCCGTTTCGCGAGGTCGCGTTCGCTGATGCGCCGATTCCGCTGCCGCAAGGCCAGACCATGCTGCCGGCGAAGCTTCATGGCCGCATTCTGCAGTCCCTGGCTGTCAATCCCGCCGACATCGCGCTGGAAATCGGCACCGGCAGCGGCTGCCTGAGCGCCTGCCTCGGGCAGCTCGCGGCCCGCGTCCGGTCGCTGGAGATCTTTCCTGAGCTGGCCGAGATCGCACGGCGCAACTTGTTCGAGGCGGCGATCAACAACGTCTCGGTCGAAGTGGCCGATGCCATGCAGTTCAGTGAGCAGTCCGCCTACGACGTGATCGCCGTGACCGGCTCGCTGCCGTTGTACGACGAGCGCTTTCAGCAGGCGCTGCGCATCGGCGGCCGCCTGTTCGTCATCGTCGGCCAGGCACCGGTAATGGAAGCATGGCAGGTGACGCGCGT
>CAMLEO010000338.1 GCA_946478975.1 uncultured Steroidobacter sp. | reverse complement strand
GACGCGACCAACAGCGGCACCGAGTTTGCCGTGATGGTGCTCAATGTCGATCGGCTCAAATCGATCAACGATTCGCTGGGCCACCAGGCCGGCGACGAGCTGCTGGTCGCGCTGATCAAGCGACTGCGCACCGCGCTTGGTTACAACAACGTCTTGGGCCGGCTGGCAGGCAACGAATTCACCATCATCTCGCGCGGCATGCGCGGGCCGCGCGATGCCGAAGTCGTAGCTCACAAAGTCTTCGACGCGGTCCGTGAACCGTTCACTATCGAAGAGACACAGATTCACACCTCGATCACCATGGGTGTGAGCATGTATCCGATGGACGGCGATTCGTTCGACTTGTTGTTACGTCGTGCGGACACAGCTCTACGGTGCGCCAAGCAGGCGAGCCGCGGCGGCTTCCGTTTCTATGCGCTGGAAATGTCACAAGCGGCGGATGAGCGCCTGCAGTTGGAAAACGATCTGCGACGCGCGCTCGAACTCGGCCAGCTGGAGCTGCACTATCAGCCGAAGGTGGATATCGGCACGAATCGCATCCGTAGTGCCGAGGCTTTAGTTCGCTGGCGCCATCCGACGCGCGGGCTCGTGCCGCCCGGCTCGTTCATTCCCATCGCCGAAGAGACCGGCTTGATCGTGCAGGTCGGCGAATGGGTGATGCGCGAAGCTTGCACCCAGGTGCGGCGTTGGCTCGACGCCGGAATGTCACCGGTGCGCATCGCTGTGAACCTGTCGGCGAAACAGTTTCGCCATGCCGATCTCGCGGCAGTCGTGCGTTCGGCGCTGACCGAAGCGCGCTTGCAACCGGGTTATCTCGAACTGGAACTGACCGAGAGCGCGGTCATGGATGATGCGCAGAAATCCGCTGCTACATTACAGATCCTCAGCACGATGGGCGTGCACATTTCCATCGATGACTTCGGCACCGGTTATTCGAGCCTGAGTTATTTGCGCCGCTTCCCGCTCGACAAGCTGAAGATCGACCGCAGCTTCGTACGCGACCTGTTATCGAATCCGGACGACGCGTCGATCGTCAAAGCGATCATCTCGCTAGCTCACAACTTGCGCCTGCGCGTGGTTGCCGAAGGTGTCGAGACAGCGGAGCAGCTGAGTTATTTGCGCGAGCTGGGCTGCGATCAATATCAAGGATTCTTCTGCAGCCCGGCAGTGCCGGCCCCGGCGTTCGAAGCGCTGGTCGAGCGGATGCGCGCCGGCCGCCCCGATCTCACCGAAGCGGACATGCTCCGAACGCAAAGCCGGTTGTCGGCGTTCACGCCGGACACAGTACGAAACGTTGTTCGCTAGCCCGGCAAGCGTCAGAACTGGTCTTCAGCCCGGCGGCCGCGCGACTGGCGGCGTTCCTTCCCCTGAACCGGCGCCGTTACCAAGCCGACGTCGCTATGACGTCGCGGTCCAGCGCGACGATCTTTGTGATGTTTGAACCGGCAGGCACACGTTCTTGCATCGCAGCTGGGCAGCGGCAGGCGAGGGGCTTCACGCGATAGGAACCTCTGCCCGGCCGATCGATAGGCCGCGGCGCAAGCGGACGCGCCGGGCAAAATCGAAACCGCGTGGAATGGATTGCTGGCCGCGGCCGGCCGCTCCGGCAACTTCCTGGGGCCGAACAAGCCTCCCAACCAGCCTGAAGACTTCGATGCCATCTGCTCTCCGCCGCTGTCGTGAGCACCGTGACATTCAGTAAGAAAACAGGAAGCCGGTTTGTTCCATCACTCGCGCAAGGAACGCAGAAATTGCGCCGGATCCTCGCCGCGCTCCAGCACCTCGACCAACGCTGAACCAACGATCGCGCCATCGATATACGGCGTCAGTCGCTTCACCTGCTCCCGGCTGCGAATACCGAAGCCCGCGCACACCGGCACCGGCGAGATCTGTTTCACGCGCTGGAAATATTCCAGCACTTCTTCCGGCACTGCGACGTTCTTGCCGGTCGTGCCCGTCATCGTGACCGCATAAATAAACCCGCCGCTGCCGTCGCACAGCATCTGCATGCGCTCGGTCGGCGTGACCGGGGTAACGAACTGAACCAACGCCAGGCCCCGCGCATCGAGGGCGTTCCGCAGGTCGTGACTTTCCTCGAACGGCAGATCGGGAACGATGAACCCGGAGATGCCGGCGCGGGCCGCATCTTCCGGCAGCTTGTCCAAGCCGTAAGCCAGCAAAGGATTGAGATAGCTCATCAGCAGCAGCGGCGCTTTGGGCTTCACATCGGCGCGTGCCAGCTCTTGCAGGATCCAACGCAGCGACACGCCTTGTTCCAACGCGACGCGGCTGGAGCGCTGAATCGTGGTGCCGTCCGCCATGGGATCGGTGAACGGCACGCCGATCTCGACCACGTCGGCGACGGCCGCAACGGCGTTCAGCTGCTGAATGAATGTTTCCCGTTTGGGAAAGCCTGCGGTGATGTACGCGATGAGCGCAGGTTGACCGCTTGCACGCCGATTGCGGATAGCAGTGCTGATCGAGTCACGCGCGCGCATCAGATCACATCCTTCAGAAGAGTTCGTTGCAACGTCGGCATGTCTTTGTCGCCGCGCCCGGAGAGCGCGATCAGAATGCGCTTGCCAGGATTCGCACGCGCATAGCGCTTCGCGCCGGCGAGCGCATGTGACGATTCAATGGCCGGCAGAATGCCTTCCGCCGCACAGCACTCGGCCAATGCGGCGAGCGCATCGTCGTCGTTGACCGCTTCGTACTTGATGCGGCCGACACTTTGTAACAACGCATGCTCGGGCCCGACGCCCGGATAATCCAGGCCCGCGGACACCGAATGCGTTTCCTGGATCTGGCCGTTCTCATCTTGCAGCAGCATCGAGAAACAGCCTTGCAGGACGCCAGGCGTGCCGTACGCGAGCGACGCCGCGTTCTGTCCCAAGCCGCTGCCGGTGCCGCCAGCTTCAATGCCCAACATCTCCACGCCGCGATCTTTGACGAACGGATGAAACATTCCGATGGCGTTCGAACCGCCGCCGACGCAGGCGACTACCATGTCGGGCAATTTGCCGGTGCGTTCGAGCATCTGCACGCGAGCTTCGCGACCGATGACCGACTGCAGCTCACGCACGATGTATGGATACGGATGCGGACCGATGGCCGAGCCCAGGCAGTAGTACGTGCCGTTCGGATCGGATACCCAATCACGCAGGGCTTCATCGACCGCCGCGCGCAATGTTTTATCGCCGCTGGTCACCGGCATCACCGTTGCACCGAGCAGTTTCATGCGTCCGACGTTCGGCGCCTGACGTTCCATATCGATCGAGCCCATATATACCGTGCAGGGCATGCCGAGACGCGCGCATGCCGCCGCGGTTGCGACGCCATGCTGGCCAGCGCCGGTTTCCGCGATCACGCGTTTCGCGTTGAGCTTTTTCGCCAGCAGCACCTGGCCGACGGAATTGTTGATCTTGTGCGCGCCGGTATGCGCCATATCTTCGCGCTTCAGCCAGACTTCGGCGCCCCACTGTTTGGACAGCGTGCGAGCGAACGTCAGCGGCGTCGCGCGGCCCACCCAATTATGCAGCTCGTCCTGGTACTCGCGCAGGAACTCCGGATCGCGCAGGTAACGATCGACGCCGGCTTGCAGTCGATCCAGCGCCGGCACCAGCGTTTCCGGAACGTACCGGCCGCCGAACGGACCGAAGCGGCCGCGCTCGTCCGGATAAACGTCCTGCTGAATGTTTGCGAGCAGCGCCTGCTGTTCGCTGGGGCTCAAACCTTGTTTCATTTCACGACTCCGTCGCCCGCAGCGCGTGCGTTGCGGACAAACTCATAAATCTTCGCTGGGTCCTTCAAACCCGGGGCGGCTTCGACGCCGCTGCTCACATCCACTCCGAACGGCCTGGCAGCTGCAATTGCTGCCGCGACATTCGCTGGCTTCAATCCACCCGCCAATATCACTTGCGCGCGCGAGGCGATCTGCGCCGCCGCCGACCAATCCGTTGTCGCGCCCGTGCCGCTGACGGGACCTTCGAACAACACTCGCGTCGGCAACTCGCGCGGCAACTCGCGACCGGCGCGCACCACCGGCACGACTTTCAGTCCGTTGGGAATCTGCAGCGAGGCCAGGTCCTCGATATCCGTCTGCAATACGTCCGGCCGAAACCCCGACCAGACCGCATCGAGCTCCTGCTGCGACGGATGCAACATCACAGCAAACCGTGCGATGTGACTTGGCACATCCCCAGCAAGTTCGGCTGCACGCTGCGGCGTCACTCTGCGTTTGGACTCAGCAAACACGAAGCCCACTGCGTCCACGTCGGCATCAACTGCAGCTGCGACGGCCTCCGGCGTGGTGAGCCCGCAAACCTTCACCCACACCCTCATCCCTGGCTCACTTCGCCCTTCGCGATACGAAGTTTGCGAGTCGCCATGCTCATCGCGGTCTCGCGCCCGGTCGCCAACATCTGGCCGAGCAGATCGCGGGGCGTCGGCGAGTTCATCAATGTCGTGCCGACCAGCGCCACGCGATAACCCAATTTGACGACCTTGTGCACATCGGCCAGCGAAGTCACGCCGCTTTCTGCGACCGGCGCAAAACCCATCGGCATGCTTTCCGCCAACTCCGCGAGACGCGAGAGATCCACCGTGAGCTTGTCGAGATCGCGGCAGTTCAGGCCGACCAATATTTGCTCGTCGTGACGACGGCGCTGGCCCAGCACAGCGCGTGCGACCTCCAGGTCGGCCGCATCGAACGCTTCGAGCAAAACAAACATTTTCAACATGGCCGCGCAGTCGAGCAGGGCGGTGATGCGACTGGGATCGAGCATGCGCACGATCACGAGCACACCGCCGGCACCGGCAGCACGCGCTTCCATCACTTGATAGGGATCGACGAGGAAATCCTTGCGCATCACCGGTACGTTGCAACGGCCGACGACTTTGACCGCCCGCTGCAGATGTTCCAGCGAGCCGCCGAAGCGCAGCGGCTCGGTGAGCACGGACACGGCGCAAGCGCCGCCACACGCATAGTCGGTGACGCGGCTTTCCACATCGCTGGTGTGGCCGGAAAGATCGCCGGCCGAGGGCGAGTGCAGCTTGCACTCGGCGATCACATCGAAGCCTTCGGGAGAGAGCCGCAACTGTGGCGCCGGCGGTGTTTCCAACGCTCTCGCCCACAGTGCTTTTTCGGGTTCCTTGGCGCGCGCTTCTTCGAGTCGCGCCAGACTCGATTGAGTCATTTGCGTAAGCAGGCCGGACATGGTCAACGCCCCTTTGCAGACTGCTGCATGCCAAAGGCCGTCAGCTTCTCGAGCAACCTGCGGCCTGCGCCGCTCTCGATGGCATCCTGTGCCATGTGCGCGGCATCCTGCGCCGATGTGGCTTTGCCCAGCAATTCCAGAACCAGCGCTGCCTGCAAGATCAACGCGTTGCGGTGGGCACCCTGTTCCCTGCCTTCCAGCACCGCGCGCAAATGTTCTGCGTTATAGGCGGCGTCGCCGCCCTTCAAATCTTCAGCACTGCATCGGGGCAACATGAATTCCTCGGCGCTGCGCGTATGGCGCACGACCTTTCCGGGGGTGACATCGAACAATGTGAACGGCCCGATCGGCGTTGCTTCGTCCCAACCGGCGGCGCCGTGCACGACATGAGCTCGAACCAGCGGCATGCCGGCCAGCGTCTCAGCCATTAGTTCCGCAATGTCGACGTTATAGGCGCCGATCAAATGAAATTCCGGTTCTGCGGGATTCGACAGCGGGCCCAGGATGTTGAACACGGTCCGTACGCCCAGCGCCTGCCGGATCGGCATCACGGCTTTCATCGCCGGGTGATAGTGAGGCGCAAAGAAGAAGGTGAACCCGGTGGCGCCGAGGCACTCGCCGGCCGCTGTTTCATCCAACGGCAGATTGAGTCCAAGCGCGCGAATCACGTCGGCGCTGCCGCTGCGGCTGGAAACAGAGCTGGTGCCATGTTTCGCCACGCGGATTCCCATCGACGCGACCAGCAATGCCGCGCCGGTGGACAGATTGAAACTTCCCGAACCGTCGCCGCCCGTGCCGACCATATCGACCAGCGGCCCGCCGTCCGGCAGCACCGGGCGACGGGCGAGTTTGCGCATGCTCTTGGCGAAGCCGCGCACTTCATCGGCTGTGACACCTTTGACTCGCAACGCTCCGAGCACCGCGCCGCCCACCGCCGGCGACAGCGTGGGATCGGTCAAGGCAACCAGCAACTCCGAGGCCTGCTGCTCGCTCAAGTTCTTGCGATCGAGCAATTGTTCGAGCGTCTGGCGCATATCAGGCGGCCCGAGTACCTGACCGTTGTTTCAGGAAGTTGCCCATCAGCACCGGACCTTCCGGCGTCAGCACGCTTTCCGGATGAAACTGCACGCCTTCGATGTTGAACGTCTTGTGACGCACCCCCATGATCTCGCCTTCATCGGTGCGCGCCGACACTTCCAGCGCATCCGGCAGCGATTCGGGCTGCGCGATCAGCGAGTGATAACGGCCCGCTTCGAACGGCGCCGGCATATCTTTGAGAATGCTCTGGCCGTCGTGATGGACCAGCGAGGTCTTGCCGTGCATGAGCCGGCCGGCGCGTACGACTTTGCCGCCAAACACTTCCACCAGCGATTGGTGGCCGAGACAGACGCCGAAAATCGGAATCTGGCCGGCGAACGATTCGATCATGCGCATCGAAACACCGGCGTCGTACGGAGTGCCGGGGCCGGGCGAGATGCACAGGTGCGTCGGCTGCAGCGACTGCGCCTGATCGATCGTGATGCTGTCATTGCGATGGACCAGCACTTCCGCGCCGAGCACCATGAACGCCTGCACCAGGTTGTAAGTAAACGAATCGTAGTTGTCGATGAGCAGCAAGCGCACCGCTTCGTTGTGAGTTTTCACAGGGTGAGTATTCACAGCCCTTCCTCCGCCAACGCCAGGGCTCGGCGCACGATGGCGCTCTTCGCCAGCACTTCTTGATATTCCGTCGCCGGCACGCTGTCCGCCACGACGCCCGCACCCGCCTGGAAACTATAGGTATCGCCGCGAAAC
>CAMLEO010000337.1 GCA_946478975.1 uncultured Steroidobacter sp. | reverse complement strand
CAAGCGTGCTGTAGAGCGCTTGCAGTCGCTCTTGATCGCCAATGCGCTCGCCGTACGGAGGATTGGTCACAACCAGGCCCGTCGGCGCCTGACTTTCCCGCGTCAGCTGTTCCAAGTCACGTCGCTCGATGTGAACGAACCCACGCAGCCGCGCACGCTCGACGTTTTCAATCGCTGCGCGCACCGCCATGGCATCCGTGTCGTAGCCTCTGAGCGTGAATCGCTTCGCTGAAACGGCGGCCTCACGACGCGAGCGAGCTTCCTCGACCAACTGTTGCCACAACGCTCGATCGTGGCCGCGCCAGCCGATAAAACCAAAATGACTGCGCATGGAACCGGGCGCGATATCGAGCGCAATCAGTGCAGCTTCGATGAGCAGCGTGCCGGAGCCGCACATCGGATCGACGAGCTCGCCGCCCTCTTCAACGATGGCCGGCCAGCCCGAGCGCAGCAACACGGCGGCAGCGAGATTTTCTTTCAACGGCGCAGCCACGCCACGCGCTCGATATGCACGTCGATGCAAACTTTCGCCGGAGAGATCCAGGCTCACTGTGGCCCGGTCACGATCGAGACGCACATCGATGCGCACATCCGGTTGTTCCAGTTGCACCGACGGACGCTCGCCGGTGCGCTCACGAAACTGATCGACAATCGCGTCCTTGGTTTTCAGCGCGCCGAAATGCGTATGGGTGATGCCGCTCGACGCGCCGGCGAAATCGATCGCGAGCGTTCCTTGCGGATTGATGTGCTGCTGCCAGTCGATGGATGAGATGCCTTCGTACAGCTGCTCTTGCGTGGCGGCCGGAAATGTTCCGAGCGGCAGCAACACGCGACTGGCGGTGCGCGACCACAGGCAAGCGCGATACGCGACTTCGAGAGAGCCTTCGGCCTGCACGCCGAGCTTGAACTCGCGAATGTCGGTGGCACCGCAGTTCCGCAACTCCGCGGCCGTAAGATCCGCAACGCCCGGCGGACAGGAAACAAAGATCTGCATGTAAAGTCAGCGAACTTTCTGATGACCGTCGAGCGTCATGATCGGGCCGTACAACTCGGGCCGGCGATCGCGGAACACGCCCCACGCCGTTCGATAGTTGCGGATCTCGTCGAGATCGAACGTCGCGGTCAACACCGCTTCACCCTCGCGCGGCGCTTCCTTGATCTTCGCGCCGGTGTGATCGGTGATGAACGACGATCCGTAATAAGTGACTTTCCAACGCTCGCCCTGTTCGGTGCCGACTCGGTTCGACGCCACCAGCGGCATGATGTTCGAGGCCGCATGACCTTGCATCGCGCGCTGCCAGTGATCGCGCGAATCGATGCTCAGGTCCTGCGGCTCCGAGCCGATCGCGGTCGGATAGAAAAGAATTTCCGCGCCGAGCAGCGCCATCGCACGCGCCGATTCGGGGAACCATTGGTCCCAGCAGATCGCGACGCCGATGGTGCCGAAGCGCGTCGGCCACACTTTGAAGCCGGTGTCGCCGGGCGAGAAAAAGAACTTCTCGTGATAGCCGGGGCTCTCGGGGATGTGAGCCTTGCGATACGTGCCCATCAACGAGCCGTCGGCATCGACGATGGCGACGCTGTTATAAAAGGTGTTGCCCGCACGCTCGTACACGCTCGCGGGCAGCACGACGTTCAGTTCACGAGCCAGATCCTGGAAACGTCGCACGGCCGGATTCTCGGCGATCGGCATCGCGACCTTGAAGTACTCCGGGTTGTGCTCTTTGCAAAAGTACGGCGTCTCGAACAGCTCCTGGATCAGGATGATGTTCGCGCCCTGCCTCGCCGCCTGGCGAATCAGCCGTTCGGCGGTGGCGAGATTGGCGGCACGATCCGGCGTGCTGGCGAATTGAGTGGCGGCAACAGTGGTTTTCATGGGATCCCAATACTCAATCAGAACGTCGGCGGCGTGCTCGCACTCACAATCTCGCACGCCTCATCGCCGACGTTGCGGAACCGGTGCGGAACCGCGCTGCTGAAATAGTACGCGTCTCCGGGGGCGAGCACTCTGCTTTGACCCCCGACAGTCAATTCAATGCGGCCCGTCAGAATGATGCCGCCCTCCTCGCCCTTGTGACTGAGCATGTCCGAGCCGGTGTCGGCCTTGGGCCGATAGCGTTCGTGCATGATCGTCATGGCGCGATTCGGCCGCTTCGCGCCCACCAGTCGCAGCGACACATCCCGGTCGCCGATGTCCGTGAGTTCGTCGCGGGCATAGAAAACTTGGGGAGTTTCCTGCAAATCCAAGGTGAAAAAATCGGCGAGCGACATCGGCACGCCATCGAGCACTTTTTTCAGCGAGCTCACCGACGGGCTGACCCGATTCTGCTCGATCAAAGAAATGGTGCCGTTGGTCACGCCGGCCCGCTTCGCCAGCTCACGCTGCGACAAGCCGTACATCATGCGAACCGCGCGCAGATGGCCGCCGACGTCGATGGTCATAAGCTCTACCGAAGGGTGGATGTCCAGAACGAGCCAGGGATCAGATGTTTAGAATAATAGACGACACCCTGTTCGATCCAGCGATTTTCGCGGGTCGGTTTGAGACACGCGTGTAATTTTCTTATCATCGGGCGATCTGGCCGCTTTCTGAAGAGGGACCACCCCGATGCTCTCGCGCGACGATCTCGAAGCTTTCTGGATGCCGTTCACGGCCAACCGGCAGTTCAAGAGCCAGCCCCGTTTGCTGGCGCGCGCCGAAGGCATGCACTACTGGACTCCAGACGGCCGCAAGGTGCTCGATGGCTGTGCCGGCTTGTGGTGCGTGAACGCGGGCCACGGTCGCAAAGAGATCGTCGCCGCCGTGACTGAACAGATGTCGACGCTGGACTACGCGCCGACATTTCAGATGGGCCACCCTATCGGCTTCCAGCTCGCGAACCGGCTCGTGAAACTCGCGCCGGGCGATCTGGATCATGTGTTCTTCACCAACTCGGGCTCGGAGTCGGTGGACACCGCGTTGAAGATCGCGCTCGCCTATCACCGCGTCAAAGGCGAGGCTTCACGACAGCGCTTGATCGGTCGTGAGAAGGGTTATCACGGCGTCGGCTTCGGCGGCATTTCCGTCGGCGGCTTGAGCAACAACCGCAAGTTCTTCGGCCCGCTGCTGCCTGGCGTCGATCATCTTCGTCACACGCTCGACCTGGAGCACAACGCCTTCACTCGCGGCCTGCCCGAATGGGGCGCGCATCTCGCCGACGACCTGGAACGTTTGGTCGCGTTGCACGACGCATCGACCATCGCTGCAGTGATCGTCGAGCCGATGGCTGGATCGGCCGGCGTGATCCTGCCGCCGAAAGGTTATCTGCAGAAGCTGCGCTCGATCTGCGATCGTCACGGCATCCTGCTCATCTTCGACGAAGTGATCACCGGCTTCGGCCGCCTCGGCGAACCGTTCGGCGCGCAATATTTCGATGTCATGCCCGACATCATCACCACGGCCAAAGGCTTGACGAACGGTTGCCTGCCGATGGGCGCGGTGTTCGTGCGCAAACATATTTACGACGCCTTCATGAAAGGCCCCGAAGGCGCAATCGAGCTGTTCCACGGTTATACATACTCGGCACATCCCGCAGCCTGCGCCGCCGCGCTAGCAACTCAAGATATATATGAGCGCGAAGGGCTGCTCACGCGCGGTAAAGAACTGGCGAAGACGTGGGAAGACGCCGTGCACTCGCTGCGCTCGCTGCCGAACGTCATCGACATTCGCAATCTCGGTTTGGTTGCTGCCGTCGAGTTGCAGCCGAGGGCGGGCGCGCCGGGCGCTCGTGCCTACGAAGTGCTGGTGAAAGCGTTCGAGAAAGGGCTGCTGGTCCGTGTGACCGGGGACACAATCGCGCTGTCGCCGCCGCTGATCATTTCGCCGGCGCAGATCGACGAGCTCGCGACGACGCTGGGCGAAGTGCTGAGGACCGTCACTTGAGCTAGCGAAGTGCACAGCAATAAGTAAAACATTGAGATCCAGGCCGCACTTTCGTCATGACCTCATAGATCGGGCGTATTCCGCTGTTCAGACTACGGCCGCAGTAGTGTGGACTGAAATTGACTTCCCGTGGCACCTCACCTGGTCGATGGACTGCGCCGATGGATCGCTGCCGCTCGAGCGCGGCTCGAGGCCCTCGGCTTTTTGTCACCTTGGGGAATCACCTCGCGCTTGATGCTCGCGTTTGTCGGCGTCGTAGTGCTGGCGGCCGCGGCCAATCTGATCGTCGAACGCGGCGTCTCGATCGCGACGCGCGCACCTGGAACGCCGGGGCAATCGAGCCTCGAAGCCATCGTTCCCTTTCGAATTGCCGCACTTCCCGAATATGAAACGATCTCCGCCAGCGAATTGACGCACGCGCTCGAACGCTTCGATCAAACCGCTTATGCGGTCGTCGAAACGGGTTCGATCGAAGTTCAGGCTCAATATCGCCAGGCCGCCAAAGATATGGACCGCGCGGCCGCGGCCTTTCTGACTCACTCTGCGCGCGCCGGCCATCGTTCATTTCCTTCGCTGCCGCCGAAGCTGCAAGATCACCAGCGCACCGCCGCCCGCTGGATCGAGCTCTCGCGATCGCGCCACAAGCTGCTGCTGGAATATTCGGAAACGCTCGGGCAAATGAATGCTCGCGTGAACGAGTCGCTGAACCGGTCCTTCAAGATTCTCGGCCGCGTGCTCGCGCGCCAGTCGCTGGTACAAGTCGATGCGAACCTGGATCAGGTGCGCGAATATTTCGCCGCCGCGGTTCGTTCCGGCAATCCGTCGGCGGATGCATTCAAGAACATTCGCGAATCGCAGCAGGCTCTGGCGAAAACATTGACGTTGAACGCCAAGGGTTTGAAGCGAGCCGAAGGCGCGGAGTGGTTCGCTGCCATGGAAGCGGATGTCGCGGCGCTGACGGAGTTGCAAGCGACGCTAGAGAAAGCGCACCAGGAATTCGCCACAACCGGCAATACTTTCGTCACTCAAGCGAGCGCGCTGACGGCGCTGCTGCCGAAAGACTTTCAGGTTTTGAAGGCAAGCTCCACCAGTCCCGGCGTCGAGAGCTCGACAAGAGAAACATTCGTGGTTGCGGCTGAGCCGTCGTTGCCCGCGCCGGCAGCGGAAAAAGGCACCATCACTACGACCACAACGGTGGATCCATCCAGCGTCGCGAACCGTCGCGACATCGTGGCGGGAATCAGTATCGCCGTGCTGCTCATGCTGGTGCTGATCTCCTTCGCGACCGTGCGCAGCGTCGTCAAGCCCGTCGAAGATATGATCGCGGCGTCTCGAAAGATTGCCGCAGGCGAACCGAACACGCGTGTGCGTCGAGGTGGAATCAAGGAACTCGACACGCTCGCAGTGGCATTCAATGATATGGCTGACCAACTGGCGCGCGCGCACGCTGTGGCCATTGACGCCCATCAGCGCCTGGAAGAAAAAGTCGCTGAGCGCACGCGGCAGCTGCAAGAACTGGCAGAGCTCGATCCGCTGACCGGCCTGCCGAACCGTCGCCACTTGTTCACGCTGCTGAACACCTGCATCGAAAAGGCGGACCGCGAGCGCTGCCGCGTTGGCGTTTTGTTTCTGGACGTAGACAACTTCAAGAACATCAACGACAGCGTCGGCCACAGCTTCGGCGATCGGGTGCTGCGTGGAATCGCGCAACGCCTGGAAAGCGCGACGCATACATTGGGATTTGCCGCCCGGCTGGGCGGCGACGAATTCACTGTCGTGTGCGATCGGGCGGAGAGCATCGAAGACATTCAAGCGCTGGGCGAGTCCATCATTCGTGCGTTTCAAACGCCGATCGATGTCGACGGTCGCGAGCTGATCGTTGGCGTGAGCGTCGGCGCCAGCGTGTATCCGGATCACGAACGTTCGGCGGAAGCGCTGCTGATCGCCGCCGACTCGGCCTTGTTCAATGCCAAGGCGCTCGGCCGCAGCCGCGTGAGCATGTTCACGCCCGAGCTGCTGGCCGGCGCGTCGACGAAGTTCCGCATCGAGCAGGACCTGCGACGCGCGATCGAGCGCGAAGAGTTCGAGCTGTTCTTCCAGCCCGAGCTCGGTGTCGATAACTTCCAGACGCACCTGGCCGAGGCGCTGATTCGCTGGCGCAAGGCCGACGGCACTTACGTGCCGCCGGGCGAGTTCCTCTCGGTCGCCGAAGAATCCGGTTTGATCATCGAGATCAGCGATTGGGTGCTGCGCACGGCGGTCAAAGCCGCGGCGCTGTGGCATCGGGGCACCTGGCCGCAGGCTCGCGTCGCGATCAACGTTTCGCCACGACAGCTGCTCGACTACCGCTTCGTCGATCGCGTGCAGCAGTTGTTGAAGGAACATGACGTGCCGCCTCGCTGCATCGAGATCGAGCTCACCGAGTCCGTGTTACAAACCGGCCCCGCCATCATCGAGCAGCTGCATCGCCTGCGCTCGCTGGGGCTGGCGATTGCGCTGGACGATTTCGGCACCGGTTATTCGTCGCTGTCTTCGCTGGAGCAGCTGCCGCTCACCCGCGTAAAGCTGGATCGCAGCCTGATCGAAGCCATCGACTCCAACGAGCGCTCACGTTCCATCGTTCGCGCCATCATCGACTTGTGCAACGGCCTCGGCTTGCAGGTGACCGCCGAAGGCTTGGAGCGCCCCGAACAGTTCGAACGCTTCATGGGCTGCAAAAATCTGTCGCTGCAGGGTTATTTGCTGGCGCGGCCGGTGCCGATGGAGCAGCTGCTCGCGGAAATGAAACATGCCGAAGAGCGCGCGCAGGAGCTCGTGCTCATGGCGAAACCCAAACATTCGCAGATCGCCGCCATCTCTGAGCACATGGCCGAGCATATAAAAGAAAAAAGCCTCGCGTCCTGAGAACGCGAGGCTTTGTTTCACGCAGTCCGCGTGGCTTGAGCCGATTATTCGTTCTTCCAGGGGAACGTGGTTGCGATCGTGAAGATCACGCGCGAGTCGGAGCTGAAAACATCGCCCGCCGTGTGTACGGCGTCTTCATAGTCGCTGCCGTCCACCCACTTCAGCGCCAGGTTGAACTTGCCGGCGG
>CAMLEO010000336.1 GCA_946478975.1 uncultured Steroidobacter sp. | reverse complement strand
CCTGCTGAGCTCCGACGATCTGTTCGATCTCTACACCGGCTTCGTCACCCTGATCGCCGACGAGCAGCACTACTACTCGTGCGGCATGCATCACTTCGACCTTCCCGACGCTCAAGTCCCTCGCGCTTTGCCGGACGACGAGGCTGCTCAGCTGATGAATCAGTTCAACTTCTATCGCATCATGGAGTCACCGGACCTGGAGGAGGGCCACACATTCAGCCTCTCCGAGGACTCACCGCGATTCGAGTTGTCTCGGGTCGAGGATGCGAGGTATCCGGAGGATCATCCGTTTCATAACGAACAGGGATTGTGGGATTTGAGTTAAATGAAATAGTCTCCGCCGCCGCTCTTGGGTGACGGCGAGGCGACATCCGCGGCGTGGCGGAACGGCCGGTCGGTTCCACTGCGCGGCAGTTTCACTATCCGCGGATCATCCCACTTGAGCACCGGTGCATTCGCGCCCAACTCGATGAACTTGCGCATGAGCACGTACCGGTCGCCGTGCTCAAACCACGGCGCGACCACCGTGTTCGGTCCCCAGAACCGTTGTCCCGCCAGCGCGAACGCCCGCATGTTTGCAAACGTGGTGCGGTAGTGACCGCTTTGTCCGTTGACGACACGCACCTCGCCGTCCGTCACGATCCAGTCGCCCGCCGCGATGACCGGTTCGCCTTTCAGGAAGCTCGAATGGTGCATGATCCCTTCTGTCGAGCCGAACGTATAAACATGCTTGGTCAGCGCGGAACAAACATAGATGTATGAGGCCTGCAGCCTGGACAGCGTGCCCGCACCGTCGCGAGTATCCAGCGTCGTGCCGTCGCTCACGTAACTGACCGGGCCGTGCTCACGCTCGACGCGATAGGACTCGCGCTCGATGGCGTCGAGATAATTCAACCCACCTTTGGCGCCGGGGCCCAGGAACTGCGTCTTGTCGGTCTCCTGCATCCACATGTAGAAATCGAACCAGTCGCCCAGCTTGCCATGCTCGGGATCGAACCGCTCCACCCAGTAGTTGTGGTCGCCCTGGAAGTCGCCGTGCAGCAGCTTGATATTGAAATACTGGGCGTGTGTGTGCAGCTGGTGGATGAAATCGGCGGCATCCTTCCATTTTTGCTGGCCGCTCGGTTTGCGGCTGGCCGGCGGCTTGGCCGCGAGGTAAGTCATCAGCAGCACGCTCATGCGATCCAGCAGCGCTACGCCGGACTTCTCCAACGTATAGCCCGCCGGGTTCGAACGCTGTTGCAGCCGGAAGGTCGGCAACAGAAAGTTGTATTTGCGAATGGCTTCGCGCAGGTCGCGAATGGTCTGGCTTTTCGCGCTGAGCAGCAGCTGCGAAAGCAGCAGCGGCTGCAATGTGGCGGACGCGCGTGGCGGGGCAGGCGGGATGGCAGGCATGGCAGCGTTCCTTGTTATTGCGAGAACCTAGCAAGTTCTCATGAAAAGTTCGCCACCGGCGGGCACGGGGTTGAGGCAATTCTGTCCGGCGCATGGCGAAACCGTGATCCAGGTCAAGGGATCTTCTGTTGGGACCTGCGATGTGGAATCCTTGCTGCCTGCCAATGGCTGCTCTTCAGGGGTGTTTCATGATCCTCGTATTGGGAAGCGTGGTGATCCAGGACGGCCGCATCGATGAGGCGCTGCGCATCAGCCTCGATCATGTTTCTCGCTCCAGGCAGGAGCCTGGATGCGTTTCTCACGCGGTGTCTCGCGATGTCGAGAATCCTCAGCGCCTGGTCTTCGTCGAGCAGTGGTCGGATCGGGCTGCGCTGGCCGAGCATTTCAAGGTTCCTGCTTCCCGGCAGTTCGTGAAGGCGCTCGGTGCGTTGGCAGCCCAGCCGCCTGCCATGTCCATCTATGCGGCTGAGCAATTGCAGTTGTGAAATGGCGCTCCTGAGCTGGCGATGCGCGCGGGTAGATCGCTGCTCGTGGTGCCGCTGAGCACTTCGTTATAGAAATCTTCGACAATGTTTTTCATGAGGGTTGCTCGCGATTCAGGGGTCAATGCGAAGGGCGGATGATGACTTTCCCGCGCGCGTGCCCTTGGGCAACTTGCTCCAGTGCTGCGCGGCCTTCTTCCAGCGGATGAATCGTGTCCAGGATTACTTGCAGTTCCTTGGCCTCGAAGATCTGCACGATCTGTTTGAGGGCCACGGCGTCGCTGTTGAAGAACACGAACTCGCCTCGGATATCACCGCGCGACTGGATGTTGTGATCGGCCAGTGACACAAGGGCGCCGCCGCGTTTGATGACTTGCCACGAGCGCTCGCCGGTGTCACCGCCGATGGGGTCGATGACCAGGTCGACGTCGTTACAGCGTGCGGTGAAATCGTTGCGGCGGTAGTCGATGACCTCATCGGCGCCGAGTTCATTTAACAGCGCATGGTTTTGTGACGATGCCGTCGCGAAAACATACGCGCCGGCGCGTTTGGCGAACTGCACGGCAAAGGTGCCGACGCCTCCAGCCGCCGCGTGGATGAGTACGCTTTGCCCAGCTTGTAACTTTCCAACGCCGAACAAAGCCAGCCACGCTGTCCCCGCTGCAGTCGGCAGAGCAGCTGCCTGCTCAAAACTCATATTGCTGGGAATGCGACAGAGCGTTTGCACAGGCACCGAGGCCGACTGAGCAAACGCGCCGCCTTCGGTCGGCGCGAGGCGCCCCACGACTCGATCCCCGAGCGCGAATTTGCTCACGCCGGGGCCGAGTGCTTCGACCGTGCCCGCGAAATCTGATCCCAAGGTGTACGGAAAGTGCACCGGGAAGATCGGCTGCATATAGCCCGCGAGGATCTTCAAATCGAGCGGGTTCACGCTCGCTGCCTCGATGCGGACGCCGACGTGTCCGGGCCCGGGTGCAGGCAGTGACTGCTCGTGCAGGACGACTTGTCCGGTACTGCCGAACTCATGGATGCGCAGTGCTTTCATCGCTGTGGACTTCAGTGGAGGTGACGGCAGTCTGTGCGACCCGCTAACATCCGTCCAACAGATGATCGATATGAATCACTATTTGATTTATGGATTTTCACGGCATCGATTTGAACCTGCTGGCGGCGTTTGATGCGCTGATGGCCGAACGAAACGTGACCCGCGCCGCGGCCCGCGTTGGCGTGAGTCAGCCGGCGATGAGCGCTGCGCTTTCACGCTTGCGTGCGCGATTTGGCGATCCACTGTTTCTTCGCAGCGCCGACGGTTTGACGCCGACCTCGCGTGCGCGGGAGATGGCCGAGCCGATCTCTCAAGCGCTGCGGCAGATCGAGTCTGCGCTGGTCGATAAGCCTGCGTTCGCGCCTGGCAGCGCGTTGATGACATTCACTGTCGGGCTCTCCGATTACCCGGCCGTCGTGCTCCTGCCCGCATTGATGCAGGCTTTGGAGAAGCACGCGCCCGCAGTCTCCCTGAGTGTCAAAGCGTTCTCCGACCGCGACAGCGCTGTGGACTTGCTCGATGCGGGAACCATCGATGCTGCCGTTGGTGTGCCGCCGACGCGTTCGGAGAGCCGAATATTCACGCGCACGATTCTTCGCGACGAGTTTGTAACAATCGTCCGGCGCGATCATCCAATCGCGCGGCGCGGCCTGGATATGAAGGCATTCCTCGCCCTGCCGCACGTCCTGGTATCTCCCGAAGGCGATAAACATGGAGTGGTGGACGAGGCGCTCGCAAAGGTGGGCAAGCGCCGCACGCTGGCGCTGACGCTTCCCCAACTGTTCGCCGCACCCGCTGTTGTGGCTCAGACCAGCATGACGGCCACTGTCTTGAAGCGCGTGGCATTGAACTGCGCTGCTCGCCGCAAGCTGGTCTTGTTTCCACCGCCAGTTAAATTACCCACCGTCCCATTTGATTTGATCTGGCATCGGCGCAACGACAATCATCCCGCGCAGCGGTGGTTCAGGGAACTCATAGCCTCGCTGGCAGCTCGCTTGTAGCCTGGCTCAGGCGGACTGTGCTTCGATACCGTCGAGCACCAGTTCCAGGCCCTGCTCGAACTCGACGTCTGGCGTGGGATGGCGAGCGTCCTCGACGACTTTGGCGATCGTCGGAAAACGGCCCGTGGCGATCATGCGGAGAATGTAGGGGCCGGTGGCGGCCTGCCATTCTGCCTCGCTCATACCACTCTCACGCTCCGCACGCCGTTCGGCAGCTTCGCTGCGAATGGCGCCGATGACATACGCGTTGACGACTTTGCCTGCTTTGATCACCGCGTCGATTGTTTTCAAGCCCGGCGCGCGACTCAAAGCACCGAGCACGGTTTCGAGATAGGCGAGGGCGTGCGGCCCTTGATGCGGCCTGCCTCCCATCAATTCCACGAACCACGGATGCTGCTGACCCGCTTGCCGCGTGCGCCGGGCGATCGTACGCACGGCCTTGCGCCAGTCTTTGGGTACAGAGCCCTCGGCGCCTAGTTCTTCATAGACGGCATCCACGATCAGATCCAGCAATTCTTCCTTGGTGGACACATAACTGTACAGCCGCATCGGGCCGACCTTGAGCGCGTTGCCGATGTTACGAAACGAAACGGCCGCCAGACCCTCACGGTCCGCGATTGCGAGCGAGGCGCGCACGATGCGCTCACGGCTCAGTGTCCGCAAAGCGGCGGGTTGCTTCGGCTCCGCGCGTTCCCAAATCAAACTCTGTTTATGTTCTTTTCGCGCCATGCATTCATCTCGACTCGGTTGACAGAAGTATAGAAGTGATACACTGTATCACTCAATGCAGTGATTGGATTCGACCTCATGGAAGCGCATGTCACTTCGGTTTTAGTCGTCGGCGGCAGCCTGGTGGGCTTGTCGGCGGCTGTGTTTCTGGCTCAGCACGGTGTGCCCACCGTGCTCGTCGAGCGGCATTCAGGCAGCTCACCGCATCCGCGCGCCATCGGCTATACCGCGAGAACGCTGGAATTGTTTCGGTCGGTGGGGCTGGGCTCGCGCGTGCCGCAGGCGCCGGCCAATTTCCGACTCATTCGCGCGCGAGCGCACAGCCTGGCAGGCGAATGGTTCGAGCAAACATCCTGGAACCCGCAAGAGCGGAATGGGCAAGCGATCGAATACTCACCGTGCACGGGTGCGGCCATCGCGCAAGACCGGCTGGAGCCTATCCTTCGAGGTCGAGCCAGAGAATTGGGTGCGGATCTTCGGCTGAGCACCGAGTTCGCGAGCTTCGAGCAAGATGCTGAAGGCGTCACCGCTTGGCTGCGCGATGGCGATGGACAGGAATATTCGATGCGCGCGGCCTATCTGATTGCAGCCGATGGCGCCCACAGTGGCATCCGCGATGCATTAGGAATTGCCCGCAAAGGGCGCGGGCCGATCCGAACGTTGCGCAGCGTGTTGTTTCGAGCCCCTCTGCAGGAATACCTGGCGCGCGGCGTGATGCAGTTCGACATCGATCAACCGGACTTCAAGGCCTTTCTCACGACTTATAACGATGGTCGCTGGGTTCTGATGTTTCCTGACGACGTCGAGCGTGATGAGCGCATGCTGAGGGAGTCAGTCTTCAAAGCCATCGGTCGCTCGGATTTGGATGTTGAGATCATCACCACCGGGCGCTGGGAGTTGAGCGCACTGGTCGCGGAGCGGTTCGTCTCAGGTCGCGTGTTTCTCGCCGGCGATGCCGCGCATACCTTGCCGCCGAATCGGGGCGGCTATGGCGCCAACACCGGAATTCAGGATGCTCACAATCTCGCCTGGAAGCTGGCCGCCGTGCTTCGCGGCTCATCGACGCCGCAGCTGCTCGATACCTACGATGCCGAGCGCCGTCCTGTGGCCTGGTTGCGCCATCAGCAAATATTTGCACGCCCGGACTACAAATCAGTTGCTGCAGGAATTGCGGACGACGAACCCATCATCGATGACGAGGCGATCGAGTTCGGTGATCTCTATCGATCTGGCGCTGTCGTCGGCGCCGAGAATGATTTGCCGCCGGCGTTGCGCCCGGAACAATGGGCAGGGCAGCCTGGCACGCGAGCGCCGCACTTATGGATCACATTGAGCGGTCAGAAACAATCGACACTGGATTTGTTTGATAAGGATTGGGTCTTGCTGACGGAAGA
This sequence comes from uncultured Steroidobacter sp., assembly GCA_946478975.1. The sequence continues at coordinate 980 of CAMLEO010000336.1, read as the reverse complement.
TGCGCGCTGGTGCGAGACGGCCGATCGAATTTCTGAGTTGTCGAGCCTGCGGTTGAAGTGCATTCGGATCGGCGCGGATGCGCAAGTCGCGGACTTGGATATGTTCCGCAAGGCGTTCGGCCTGAGCGCGCAAGGGGCATCGCTGGTGCGCCCCGATGGATACATCGCTTGGCGAGCAGTTCACATGCCGGATGACGCGAGTCGCGTACTCAGGGATGCGATCGGGCGCGCATCGTTCGGGTGAGCTCAGCCACGATCGTCACGCCAGAGCCAGCGTAGAATGTCGGGTAACAAAGCACCGCCGTGAGCATCGGAGTGCGCGCCGTCGCCCCAGACGTGAGTCACTTCGTAACGCGGCCCGGTGGATTTCTGGCGATCGGCCTCGGCGTTGGCCCATTCGAATGCCGCCAGCATCTGCTGATTGGCGAGAAACCAGTTGCCATGCTCGTTGTCGAGATCGTTCGAGCCGTCCTGCAGGAAGATTCGCAGCGGCCGGATCGGGCTCTTGCGGATCATCCCCGGATAGAGATCTCCGCCCGGCACCATTGGTTGTCCGTCCTGCGCCGGGCGATAGCCGATCGAGACGTAGCTGCCGATGATGCTGATCACTTTGCGAAACACATCGGGCCGGTGCCACGCGACGGTGAAAGCACAAATGGCACCGCTGCTGGTGCCACCGATCGCGCGTTGGCGAGGATCATCCGATAAGTGATAACGGCTCGCGACGGCAGGCAGCATCTCGTCGACGATGAACTTCGCGTAACGATCGTCCAGGGCATCGTATTCCGCTGCCCGATGATCCGGGTTGCTCATACCGAGCGTGTCTGGATAAGTTTCGCCGAGCTGGCCCGGCGTGATGAAGATGCCGATGGTGACTGGAATGTCGCCGCGATGTATCAGATTGTCGAGCACCACCGGCACGCGCAGCGAACCGCTGGGATTCACCGCTCGTTGCCCGTCCTGAAACACCAGCACGCTGG
>CAMLEO010000335.1 GCA_946478975.1 uncultured Steroidobacter sp. | reverse complement strand
GTTTCCATCGTGTTTTTTCAGTCCCGAAGCGAAAGAAACATCGGGATCGATGGAATGCAAACGAACGGAAGAGCATCGCTAGCGAACGCCACGATGCAATCATCCGCCAGCCCCTTCCCACGAGAGCCCGACAGCCTGTGCGCACCTTGCGGCACGCGATCCAAGGCAGGTCTTCGGACTCATGGGCTGAAGACAACTTTCGTTGCCCGCCTACTTGGCGCCGCTTCCCAGGCTCCCGCCCAGTGCTTTTCGCGCCGTTCGTTCCCAATTACCGCTGCGGGGCAGCTCCGGAATGTCACCGGATTCCCTTTTAAGCCCACCACCTTGTGGCAGGCACCGAGGATGGACACAAGATATTGGGGATCCTGGCGGACGTCAACACCAACGCTCGCGTCTTTTGAACATCGCTGCAACGTCGAGCGTTCCGCCGGTAGTCACGACGGAGGGTTTATGAGCACGCGCATTACAGTCGCCGGCCATCCGATTCACCCGATGCTGGTGACCATTCCGATCGGTTTGTGGGTGTTCTCTCTGGTATGCGATTTCGGTTACGTGTTCACCGGCGACGACCGCTGGGCGACAACCGCGTATTTCACATTGGGCGGTGGCATCGTCGGAGCTCTGCTCGCCGCAGTTCCCGGATTCATCGATCTGCTGGGTATCCATGAGCCACGGGCGCAGCGGGTCGGCCGATATCACTTGATCTTGAATCTGGCCATCGTCGTCATCCAGGCCGCGAGCTTCTGGCTGCGTACGCAGACCGGGCTTGCCGATGTGCTGCCCCGAGGTATTTCGATTGTCGCAGTCGCCGCGCTGATCATCGCGGGCTGGCTCGGCGGTCACCTCGTTCACGTTCTAGGCGTGACGCAACCCGGCCACGCCTCGGAAGGTGAATCGGAACTGGCCCGGCACGATCGATTGCATCCGCGCACTTGATTCAAACCACCTGGCGCATCGTGGTCCATGCATGCGCTGCACGGACCACTGCCACGTGCGCTGATCATCGATCAGCGATCAAACGCTCCAGCTCATATTCTCCCTTTGACGCGACGATCTGGAGAGCAGAATCCGTGTCCAGGTATGCATGCCCCGGCCCCGCCGATCTCGCCAGCACGCGCAGTCGCTCGACGTAATCCCGAGCTTCCTTCTCGCCTATCCTCCACTCGTAGCGCGCCTGCCGCTCATGCATGCGTCCATGTCCTTCGACCGGAATGAGCGTCAGGCCCCGCTCGGACACGACGAATGCCGGGTGTCCATGACGCACACTCACGAGCTGGCGCGACTCGATCCGATCAGCCAGCCACAACAGCGACTGCTCGTCGCCGCTGATCAGCAATGTTGGGTCGGCGAACTCGACGGGACCGATGAATAACGTCACTCGCTCAACTGCTCCTGCCCCGCGAAGCCGATGCGTTGAATGCCGTTACGCTGCGCCATGGCGAGCACCTGGGCGACGTCGTCGTACCTGGCGCGCTTGTCGGGGCGGACGTGAAGTTCGGGCTGCACGGGCTGGGCGGCGGCGGAGCGCAGATATTGTTCCAACTGCGGCAGGCCGGAGACGACGTTGCCGTTCCAAAGCAGGGTGCCGTCGAAGTCGATGCTGAGATTGATCGCCTCGCCGGGCGGGCTGGTGGATTTTCCATGAGGCAGGTCGATGCGTGTGTTGTTGGTCATCACCGGCAAGGTGATGATGAACATGATCAACAGCACCAGCATCACATCGATGAGCGGCGTCGTATTCATATCCGCGATCGGATCCCCGTCGCCGCCGCTGGAAAGGGCCATGGCCATACGTGACTCTCCTTCTAAAGTGAGTTATCGACGCTGAGCCAGAAATCAGACCGGCGAACTTCGATTTCGTTCGCCGGTCCGTGTGCAACGATGCGCTACCAGCGACGCCGCGGGAAATATAACTTCGGCGCGGGCGGCGGTGTCATGTCGGTGCCGAGAAAGAAACCCGGATGCGGCGGTTGGTTGTACGCGACGTTTTGCCAGGCGACCGCCAGGCGATAGGTCGGGTCGTGCATCAACGTTCGCAGTTTGTATGGAGTCGGCGTCGTGGTTGTATATAGACGCAACTCGCTGCTGTCTTGCGAACGCCAGATCACTTCCTCGCGCCAGTCGCCGATGAGGTCCGCCTGCAGCGCCGGTGTTCCTTTGGTGTCGTTGTTGGAGTAAGTGCCGGTGGCGACGAGGATGGGCACGGCCACCGAGTTCTCATAGTCCCATTTATCGATGCGTCCGGCCCCAGCGCGCACAGTCACATCCCAAGTGTGATCCAGCAACTCACGCGACAGGTCGCCGTCCCACCAGATGCCGAAGTTGACGGAAGAAGGGATCGTGGTGGACAGCAATGTTCCCTGCGCCGTGCCGTACCCGCCGCCGCCGCTCGACCACATTTCTTCGCCCGGATAGCGAGGATCGATGTCGGCCGACATGCCGCGGCCGGTATCGACGCCGGTGAAGCGGCCCCAAAGAATCTCACCGGTCGCCGCATCCCAGGCGGCCAGACCATAGGGCGAGGTCTTCGATTCCATCACTTTGAAGACTTCCAGGCCCGGGCGTGTCGGATCGAGATCGCCGACATGCAGCGCATCGCCGTGCCCGAGATTGGTCGAATACAAAATGGTGCCGTTGTCATCGAGCGTCATCGCGCCGAACACGATTTCATCTTTGCCGTCGCCGTCTACGTCGGCAACGGACAATTGATGATTGCCCTGCCCGCGATATTGAGCGCCGGCGACATCCGAGTCGAACACCCAGCGCTGCACGAACTGGCGGTCTCGCCAATCCCAGGCTGCAATCACAGTGCGCGTGTAATAGCCGCGGCTCATGATGAGACTCGGACGTTGGCCGTCGAGATACGCGACGCCGCCGAGGAAACGATCGACGCGATTGCCGTAGCCGTCGCCCCAATCCGTAACGACGCCGCGAGGAGGAACGTAATCGATGGTTTGCAGCGCCTTGCCGGTTGCGCCATCGAACATCGTTAAAAACTCCGGCCCGGCGAGCACGTAGCCGCTGGCGTTCCGATAATCGGCCGCGGGATCGCCGATGACGTTTCCGAGTGCATCGGTGGTGCCGTCCGCGGTCTTCATGGCGACTTCAGCTTTGCCGTCGCCGTCGAAGTCATAAACCATGAACTGCGTGTAGTGCGCGCCCGCGCGGATGTTACGACCAAGCGAAACTCGCCAAAGCAATGTCCCGTCGAGCTTGTAAGCATCGACGAACACCTCGCCGGTGTAGCCGGACTGCGAGTTGTCTTTGGAGTTGGTCGGGTCCCATTTCAGGATGATTTCGTACTGGCCGTCGCCGTTCAGATCGCCGACGCTGGCGTCGTTCGCACGGTACGTGTACGCCTCGCCGGTCGGCGTGACACCATCGGCCGGCTTCACCAACGGGATCGAGTGATATGCCCCGTCCCAGACTCGCGCGAACGCGAAGTCGAGACTCAAAAGTTTATGGACGGTGTAGATTGAGTCGGTGGTGCCGCCTGCATCGACGAAGTTCGTGCTGTCGGTGAGCGGCCGCGCGTTGAGCTTTCTGCCGTTACGATAGATATTGAACGCCGTGCCGTACGATTCGTTGCCGAGCAAACGCCAGCTGAGAAACACACCGGTGTCGGTCTTCACTGCAACCAAGCCGCGATCCAGGAATTCCGCCTGGCGCCCGACGTGCGAGCTCACGTCCGCGGTCTCCGCGTTCACAGCTCCCAGCGGCAGTAACAATCCCACGCAACTCGCGACGATCCAGCGCCGCCATTTGTTTGGTCCGTACATCGATTCGCTCTCCTTGTATCGATAGCGCGCAGCATCCCCCCTCGCCAAGCGCTGCCCGGCGAGTGAGAATTGATAAATCATACAAATCCGTTTGCGCGAATTTGCGCTCTCTTGAGTGATTTTGCAACCAGGGAAACGTACACTCGTGACCACCATGACCGACCGACGCAGTTTCCTTCGCGGCACGTCCGCGCTGATGGCGCATGCCAGCTTTCCTCGAGTGCTCGCTGGATTTCTGGCGGGCGCCACGGCGGCGAATGCCGAATCTCCGCAGCCCGCGTTCTTTTCCAAACCGGACCTGGATCGAGTCACCATCCTGGTGGACCTGATTCTGCCGGCCACGGACTCGCCTTCCGCATCCGAAGCCCGCACGCACGAATTCATCGACGCGGCGATGAACGCGTGCGCGACGAGCAAACAACAGGCGACGTTCCGCTCAGGCCTCGCTGCCCTCGTCACGGAAGGCTTCGATAAAGCAAACACCAACGAGCGCATCGCGTTGTTACAAAAGCGCGCAGCGAAGGACGTTGCCCTGCCTTACGACGATTCGTTCTTCAAGATTTTGAAGGACTACACGCTCACCGGTTATTTCCATTCCGAGATCGGCGCCACGCAAGCATTGGCGTACGAGCGCGTGCCCGGCGGTTATCAAGGCGACGTCGCTCTCGCCGCCAATCAAAAAGCGTGGGCGATCTGACATGAGCACCGCAAACACATTCGACGCCATCGTCGTCGGCTCCGGCATGTCCGGCGGCTGGGCTGCGAAGGAATTGACCGAGCGCGGGCTGAAAACGCTGGTGCTCGAACGCGGCCGCAACCTTCGTCACATCGTCGATTACAAAACGGCGCTGCAGGATCCGTGGCAGCTGCCTCATCACAATCGTCCGACGCAGCAGGACCGCGCCGATCAGCCGATTCAATCGACTTTGTATCTTTACGACCAGTCGACCAAGCAGCACTTCGTCAACGACGTCGCCAATCCGTATCAGCAGGCGCAGCCGTTCAACTGGTATCGCGGCTATCAAGTCGGCGGCCGATCGCTCATGTGGGCGCGGCACGTGTTCCGTTACAGCAACCTCGACTTCGAGGCGAACGGCCGCGAAGGCGTAGGCATCGATTGGCCGATCCGCTACGCGGACATTGCGCCGTGGTATGAGCACGTCGAACGTTTCATCGGCGCCAGCGGCGAGAACTCCGGCCTGCCGCAGCTTCCCGCGCAAGTATTGCAGCCGCCGTTCGATATGAACGCGTTCGAGAAACACATTCGCACCCGGCTCGCCGACAAGTTCACCGATCGCAAGCTCATCTGCAGCGCGACGGCAGTGCTGTCACGCGAGCACAACGGCCGCGGTCCATGCCAGGGACGAAATCAATGCGCTCGCGGCTGTCCGTTCAGCGCGTATTTCTCTTCAAATGGCGTGACGCTGCCGGCGGCCGCGGCAACTGGAAAACTGACGTTGCAGCCGGACGCGATCGTGCACTCGCTGATCTACGACGACGCGAAGAAGCGCGTCACCGGTGTACGCGTCATCGACGGCAACACCAAGCAAACCACTGAATATTTCTCGCGAGTCGTGTTCCTGTGCGCCTCGACGCTGAACTCGACTGCGATCCTGCTCAACTCACGTTCGCCGCGATTCCCGAACGGGCTCGGCAACGACAGCGGCGTGCTCGGCCACTATTTGATGGATCATCACAATGGCGGCGGCGCGACCGGGCACTACTCCGGGCTGACCGATCGTTACTATCGCGGGCGCCGCTCCACCAGCATGTACATCCCGCGCTTCCGCAACGTCACTCGACAGGAGAAAGAGTTTGCCCGCGGTTATGGCTACGAGGTCTACACCTCGCGCGCCAACTGGACGCGCGGCCTGGAAACGGCCGAGTTCGGCGCCGCCTTCAAGAATGAGCTGACCCGGCCCGGGCAATGGCAGGTGTACATGGAAGGGTACGGCGAGACGCTGCCCTATCAGGACAACCGGATGTGGCTGGATCGCGAGCGCCTGGACCCGTGGGGCATGCCGATCATCAATGTATCGATGAGCTACCGCGACAATGAGCGGCGCATGAGCAAACAAATGATGGCCGACGCGGTCGAGATCCTCAAAACCGCGGATGTCGAAGGCGTCGCGGGTTTCAATCGCGAGACGGTTCCGGGCAGCGTCATTCACGAAATGGGCACCGCGCGCATGGGTCGCGACCCGAAAACGTCGGTGCTCAATAGTTATAACCAGGTGCACACAGTGCCGAATGTATTCGTCACCGACGGCTCGTGCATGGTCTCGTCACCGACGCAGAATCCTTCGCTGACTTACATGGCCCTCACCGCGCGTGCTGCGGACTACGCGGTGGAGCGCCTGCGTCGAGGCGAGATCTAGCGCCCGATCATTTGCGCTCGTCTTCCAGGCGCTTCTCGAACCGGGTCTTGGCGCCGGCCGCGTAGCGCTTGCACGAGGTGGAATCGACCAGCTTCGCGCGGTCGCCTTTGCCCTGCTCGTCGATCAACGACCAGAAATCGCTCAGATCGGGATGAGCCGAGATGAGGATGTCGCACGGTGTGGCAGCAATCGCGTCGATGCTCGCGCGTATGTCTGCGCCCGCGTTGGGATAGCGCTCATCACCGGCGTATTTGAAAGCGTCGTCCGAAACCGCGTTCAAGCTGTCGCTGTACACCACGTTTACGCAACGCTGCTCCTCGCAGGATTTCCAGCGCCACGACGTGCCGCCGGGCGTGTGGCCGGGTGTATGAATCACACTGAGTTGCAACGAGCCGAGCTCGACAGACTTGCGCTTGCCGAGCGCTTCAACGTTGTTCACGCCGGGAAAGGCCGGCAGATGGCCGAACTGCGGATCGGTCGAATCCACCTTGCCACTGCGCAGGAACGGCGCGGCGATGTCGCTTGCAATCACCTTGGCGCCGCTCATCTTCTGCAACTCCGCCAGGCCGCCGACGTGATCGAAATGCACGTGCGAGTTCAGGATGATCTTCACATCGCTGAGCTTGAACCCCAACTGCTCGATGTGTCGCGCAATCATCGGCGCCGACTGAGGCAGCGCGCCGTCGATGAGAATGTGACCTTGGGGCGAGGTGATCAGCACCGAGCTCAAGCCGTGCGGCCCCACGAACCAGGTATTGCCGAAGATTCGGACTCTTCCATCCAGATGCCCTTGGTGGCCTCGCGCTTGACCAGCGCGCGCATCGTGTTCTGTGTCATTGCCGGGAAACCGCAGTGGGAAAGAGTGCCGATTATATGCGTGCGGGCGTGGCCCCCCGTACCGGGAAGCGGCGCTACGGCGACG
>CAMLEO010000334.1 GCA_946478975.1 uncultured Steroidobacter sp. | reverse complement strand
ATGCCCACCGTGAACATGTGGTGCGCCCACACGATGAACGACAGGAAGGCGATCGCCGCGATCGCGTACACCATCGCCTGGTAGCCGAACAGCGGCTTGCGCGAGAACGTCGGGATGATCTCCGAGACGATGCCGAACGCCGGCAGGATCATGATGTAGACCTCGGGGTGCCCGAAGAACCAGAAGATGTGCTGGAACATCACCGGGTCGCCGCCGCCGGCCGCGTTGAAGAACGAGGTGCCGGCGTACTTGTCGGTCAGCAGCATCGTCACCGCGCCGGCGAGCACCGGCATCACCGCGATCAGCAGATAAGCCGTGATCAGCCAGGTCCAGACGAAGATCGGCATCTTCAGCAGCGACATGCCGGGGGCGCGCATGTTCATGATGGTCACGATCACGTTGATCGCGCCCATGATCGACGACGCGCCGGCCAGGTGGACGGCGAAGATCAGCATCGGAAAGCCGGCGCCCAGCTGCTGGGACAACGGCGGATACATGGTCCAGCCGCCGGCCGGGCCACCGCCCGGAACCAGCAACGTGCCGAGCAGCAGGCTGAAGGCGAACGGCAGGATCCAGAAGCTGAAGTTGTTCATGCGCGGCAGCGCCATGTCCGGCGCGCCGACCATCAGCGGGATCATCCAGTTCGCGAGACCGACGAACGCCGGCATGACCGCGCCGAAGATCATGATCAGCGCGTGCATCGAGGTCATCTGGTTGAAGAACATCGGATCGACCAGCTGCATGCCCGGCTGGAACAGCTCCGCGCGAATCACCATTGCCATGGCGCCGCCGACGAAGAACATCACCAGGCTGAACAGCAGGTACAGCGTGCCGATGTCTTTGTGGTTGGTCGCCAGCAGCCAGCGGCGCCAGCCCTTGGCCGGGCCATGGTCGTCGCCATGATGATGAGCATCGTGGGCGGCGGAATGATCGTGAGCGTGTGCGTTTGCCATGGACTATTACTCCGCAACGGCAGCCGTGACCGGCGCCGCATTCTCAACCTGATCCGCAGACGGGGCCGGAGCCGGCGACGGCGGGTTGGCTTGTGGGCCGGCCTTGCGGGCGGCGAGCCAGCTGTCGTACTGCTCTTTCGTCTTCACTTCGACGACCACCGGCATGAAGCCGTGGTCGCGGCCGCACAGTTCGGCGCACTGGCCGCGGTAGAAGCCGGGCTGATCGGCGCGGAACCACAATTCATTCACGAAGCCCGGGATCGCGTCCTTCTTCATGCCGAATGCCGGCACCCACCAGGCATGAATCACGTCCTGCGCGGTGAGCAGCACGCGAACTTTCACGCCGGCCGGGACCACCAGCGGGTTGTCCACATCGAGCAGGTAGTTCTTGACGGAGTACGGGTCGATGCCCGAGTTGAGCTGGCGGGCCGCATCGCTGGTACGCGAGAGGGTCGAGAAGAAGTTCACGCCCTGGCCGAGATACTCGTAGTGCCACTTCCACTGGTAGCCCGTGACCTTGATGGTCAGCTCCGAGCCGCGGGTGTCTTCGATCTTCACCAGCGTGGCCGCGGCCGGGATCGCCATGCCGACCAGGATCAGCACCGGGATCGCAGTCCAGACGATTTCCGCCTTGGTGCTGTGATCGAAGGTCGCCGGCACCGCGCCCTGCGAGTGACGGAATTTGACGATGGAATAAATCATCATGCCGAACACGGCGGCGGCGATGATCACGCAGATCCAGAAGATCAGCATGTGCAGGCCATGGATTTCGCGGCTCAGCTCGGTCACGCCGACCGGCAGGTTCACTTCCCATGCCGCCAGCGCCGCGCCGGTGGGCAGGAACGCAGCCCCCGCTAAGAGACCGGCGGCAGCGTGTTTCAGGATCTTCATTGGCCCTAATGCTCCCAAGTGCTTCGTTCTTATCCGCGCACGCGCCATGCGACAGCCACATGAGCTCGACGCGAATCAATGCGTGGCAGGCGCCAGCATCACGCGCGCCCGCAGTTCTACGCCGCGCCTTGGTTCCTAAAGCGCGGGCGTTTCGTTCATATTCCCCACCAGTTGCTGGAGACGAACCGCCAGACTCCGGCGCTCGTCCTCTGTGAGAAACCTGCCCACTTCGCAGGCGCGCCCGTGCGACTCCAACACGAGTCGATGTGGGTGCAGCGCCGCCAGCGGGGCGTGGAGTGTAACCCTCGACCAATGTCGAGGAAATACCGCTGACTGCACCCCGCGGCGATCCCAATGTCTGACGATCACCGAATCCTGGGTCACCGTAATGGTTTCCCGCTCCAGGCCCGAGCGCATGGAGGCGCGGACTGCCCAGGCCAGCAGCCCGATTTCGAGGCCGGCAAAAGGCAGCACCGGCCAGAATCCCTGGGAGGTAAACAGGAAGGCAATTGCGAACGTCGGCGCCGCCACCAGGCCAATAAATATGCGCGCGGTTTTGGGCGTCAGCGAGCAGCGGGGCGTCAGCTCCAGCACCCGCTCGGTCGGGGCGGACCCGGCGGTCGGGCGCGGCGGCGGCAGTTCGACCCGAGCATTCATCGTTTAGTAATTTCTTATCTTGAAGATTACTTGGCCAGCTGATTCAGAACTCCAATACAGAAAACCCTAACGCTTCAACGAGCTCACCGGGATCCGGATCTCCCCGCCGGCCCGCTGCGGACGGCGCAGTTCGCCCGCCCAGGCATGACCGTAGACCACTTCCACGCTGACCGGTAGTGCGCCCGCTGATGGCTCCTTCCGGACGGCCGTTCTGAGGGCCTGCAGGCGAGCTTTGGTGGTCAGTCCGCGCGGCCGGCCCTGCGCCACATTGCTCGATCCGCTCGCCGTCAGCTCTTTCATCAACGCGTCGAGATCGGGATAAGTTACGGTCAGCCTCTCGGTATCCATTACCGGCTCCGCCAGGCCTGCACGCATCAGGGCATCCCCGATGTCGTGCATATCGATAAACCGGTGAACGCGCGTGTACGGGTCGATTTTGCGCCAGCCTTCGCGCAATTCGCGCAAAGTGTCGGGGCCCAAGGTGGTGAAGGTCAGCAGTCCGCCCGGCTTCAGCACCCGCCGGATCTCCTGGAACACGGCATCCGGGTCGTGACACCACTCCAGCATCAGGTTGCTGAAGACCAGCTCGACGCTCGCATCCTTCACCGGCAGCCGATGCGCATCGGCGATCACCGGATCGAAGCGTCGGAGCCAGGTTTGTCGGCGTTCCGCTTGCGCCAGCATCTTCGGAGACAGATCGAGCGCGATCACTTCGGCGCCCCGATAGCGATGCCTCAACTCTTTACTGGAGTGCCCGGTGCCCGCGCCCAGGTCGAGAATGGCTTTCGGCTGCAGCCGAACGATGTCGAGACGTTCGAGCAGGCGATTGCGAATTTCCGTCGCAACTGCCGCCGCGTCGTCGTAGGTCCGCGCGGCCTTGTCGAAGGAGCGGCGGACCTGTGCGGGATCTAGGTGGAACTCATCAGGCATCCACGGAGGATAAATGATTCGTGTGAGCGCCGACTTCCGGCCGCCCACACGCCGCCGGTGCGCGCTCCGCGACTGGCTCCGCCACGATGCCCAGCTTCGCGAACAACTTGCGATCCTGATCTTCTTCGGGGTTTTCCGTGGTCAGCAGCTTGTCGCCGTAGAAGATCGAATTCGCGCCGGCCAGGAAACACAGGGCCTGCGTCTCCTCGCTCATGCCCGAGCGTCCAGCCGACAACCGCACATGCGCCTTCGGCATCAGCAGCCGCGCGACCGCGATCACTCGCACGAAATCGAACGGATCCGGCTTTTCCGCGCCGTACAGCGGCGTGCCCGGCACCTGCATCAGCTGATTGATCGGCACGCTGTCCGGATGCGCCGGCAGCGTCGACAATGTATGTAACAGCTGCATGCGATCCGTTTCCTTCTCGCCCAAGCCGAGGATGCCGCCACAGCAAACATTGATGCCGGCATTCCGCACGGCTTCCAGCGTGTCGAGACGATCCTGGTACGTGCGTGTGGTGATGACTTTCTTGTAGTGCTCTTCGGACGTGTCGAGGTTGTGATTGTAGTAATCCAGCCCCGCGTCCTTGAGCTGATGCGCCTGTTCCGGCGTCAGCATGCCGAGCGTCACGCAGGTTTCCATGCCCATTGCGCGCACGCCTTTGATCATCTCCGCGATCTGTGCCAGCTGTTTCGGCTTCGGGCTGCGATACGCGGCGCCCATGCAGAAGCGAGTTGCGCCATTCGCCTTCGCGGCACGCGCCTTGTCCATCACTTCCGTCAGGTCCATCAGCGGCTCGGACTTCAAGCCGGTTTCGAAGCGAATGCTCTGCGAGCAGTACGAGCAGTCTTCCGGACAGGCGCCGGTCTTGATCGACAGCAGCGTGCTGATCTGCACCTGGTTGGGCTCGAAGTACAGCCGGTGCACCCGCTGCGCGTGATACATGAGATCCGAGAACGGCAGCGCGAACAGCTCGCGCACTTCGTCCAGCGTCCAGTCCGTGCGCACGGCGCCCAATTTTTCCACCAGCGGATTAACCAGCGTACTGCTGCGGCCAGCGTCGGAACGGCTCATTTCCACCACGAATCCCTCATTAATTCGATCCATCCCGTTTGGGATCTGCGCGAGTATTCGTGGGCCACCCGAAGGCTGTCAACCGAGCATGGATATTGGAGTCGACGTACGACGCGGATTTGCGACTCGCGTTCAGCAAGTGCTGCAGGCCCTTTGGCCGTCACATTGCGCGCTCTGCGGGCAGGTCGGCCAGCCCGGCCTGGACTTATGCGCCGGTTGCGACGGCGACTTGCCGCTCAACGATCACGGCTGCGAGCACTGTGCCGAGCCGCTGCCTCGCGAAATCGCACGACCGGCGCTGTGTGGCGCATGTTTGCAGCACCCGCCCGCTTTTGACGCCTGCGTCGCGCCTTTTCGGTATGCGTTTCCGGTGGATCGGATGGTTCAGGGGCTGAAGTACAACCGGCAGCTGTACTACGGCCGCATCCTCGGGCAACTGCTCTCGCGGCATGTCTCTCGTCGTGACACTCGCCCGGAGTTGGTGATCCCGGTACCGCTCGCGACGGCTCGTTATCGCGAGCGAGGGTTCAATCAAGCGCGTGAGTTGGCGCGGCCGCTGTGCAAGTCACTCGGGCTGCGTCTGTGCGGCGACCTGGTCGAACGACGGCGCGATACGCGCGAGCAAGCGGGGTTGGATCGTAAGGAACGGCTCAAGAACACGCGCGATGCGTTCGCGCTGCTCACGCCGCTGCCGGCGCGTCACGTCGCCATCATTGATGATGTTGTGACGACTGGCAGCACTGTGAACGAAGTGGCGAAGCTGCTCAGAAGTGCCGGCGCGGAGTGGATCGAAGTTTGGGCCGCGGCCCGCGCTTAGTCGAAAACAACTATTTGAAGGTGTATTCCAGCGCGATGCCGATGAAGATCGACATGCCAAAGTAATTGTTATTGAGGAACGCTCGGAAACAATCCTCCGGTTTGCGCTGGCGAATCAGCAGCTGCTGATACAAAGCAAACAACGCCGCCGTCGCGATGCCCAGCCCGTACCACAATCCCAGCTCCATCTCTTTGCCGATCAGCCACATCGCCAGCAGCGTCATCAGCTGCATGATGCCGATGATGAAACGATCCGCATCGCCGAACAGAATGGCGCTGGAGCGAATGCCGAGTTTCTTGTCGTCCTCTCGATCCACCATGGCATACATGGTGTCGTACGCCATCGTCCACAGCAGGCCCGCCATGAACATCACCCATGCCATTCGCGGCGGATACGTGCCGCTCTGCGCGGCGAATGCCATCGGCACCGACCAGGTGAAAGCCACGCCGAGATAAAACTGGGGCAGCGGGAAGAAACGTTTGAAAAATGGATACGTGAGCACCAGTACGCCGCCGATGACGGTCAGCATCTGTGTGATTTGATTCAATGTGAGCGCCAGGCCCAGCGCCACCAGGCCCAGGCCGCCGCAAATTGCGATCGCTTCGATGGGATCGACTGCGCCCGTGACCAGCGGGCGATCCTTGGTTCGCTTGACGTGGCCGTCGAAGTTGCGGTCGGCGAAATCGTTGATTGCGCAGCCGGCAGAGCGAGTCAGGATCGTGCCTAGCACGAACACGATGAATACGTGCGGGTCGGGACGGCCGTTCGACGACAGCCACAGCGCCCAGAGCACTGGCCACAGCAGTAGATAAATACCGATCGGCTTGTTGAGCCTCGTCAGCGCCGCGTACGCCCGCAACTTCCCGCCCGCCCCCGGCAGGATTTCGGCGAAGAGTGCTGTTGAGCCGATCTTGTGACCTGTCTTGCGCAGCCCGTCGCGCACCGGCGTTGTCGCTGGACGAATTGTTTCGATGTCCGGCGGAGCCGCCGGTGTGGCCGCGGCCATCGTGACTGTTTTGATGTGCTCCGGCGGCGGGGGCGTGCTCGCTGCCGCGGCTGAAGCAGATTGTTTCGTAACTTCGTGATGCGACGCTGCTGCCGGTGTCGCCTGTGCCTTCGTCGCGTCAACACGCGGCGTCGTCGTTCCCGCCGCTGACGCAGCTGACGTTCTCGCATGCTCCTGGTGCGCCGGCGCCTGCCCTGGTGCTTGAGGTGGCGTCGCTGGAGGCGGCGCTTTCACACTTTCCGTATGTGGCGCCGCTGGCGCCGTCGCTTTCACACCTTCCGTCTGCGGCGCCGCTGGCGTCGTTTGCACCTTTGCTGCTTCAACCCGCTGCGGCTGCGGCGATACTGCCCCCGCAGCGGGTGCTGCCTTCTTCGCCCCTTCGTAAGCAGTCTCGTGATACGAAGCCACCGGCGTCTGCACCGCCGCCGGCGATGCTGATGCCTTCGCCGTTTCACCAGGCGACAACGTTTGTGTTTGCACTCCCAACTGCGCCGACGTCTTCACGGCGTCTTGACGCGACGATGCCGCCGGTGTCGAGGTCGCCTTTGCCGCGTCGTGATGTGACGATGCCGCTGGCGTCGAGGTCGCCTTTGCCGCGTCCTGATGCGACGATGCCGCTGGCGTTGAGGTCGCCTTCGCCGGGTCCTGATGCGACGATGCCGCTGGTGTTGAAGTCGCCTTAGCCGAGTCCTGAAGCGACGATGCCGCTGGTGTTGAAGTCGCCTTCGACGAGTCCTGATGCGACCATGCCACTGGTATTGAAGGCGCCTTC
>CAMLEO010000333.1 GCA_946478975.1 uncultured Steroidobacter sp. | reverse complement strand
GCACGTGCAGGCGCTGCGCTGTTCGAGCGCCAAGAGTTTGCACGTCCTGGAGCGGCCGGCGTTGGCCCATGACATCGATGTGCCGGCCGATCTGCATGCGTTGTCGGGTGACTTTCGCGAGTGCTATCGATTCGTCGACGCCGTGTTGAGGAAGGCGTCGTGAACGAGCTGTTCGACGACCTTCCGAGCATGATGCATGCGGCGGAAGAGTTGGCGGTGAGTGGCTTCGGCCATCGCGTCACGTACTCACGCAAGGTGTTCATTCCTCTCACGCATCTGTGCCGAGACGTTTGTCACTACTGCACGTTCGCTCGCCCACCTCGGAAAGGCGAGCGTGCATACATGACGATCGACGAAGTCGTGCAAGTCGCGCAGGCGGGAGCGGCTGCCGGCTGCAAAGAAGCGCTGTTCACGCTCGGCGATAAACCGGAGTTGCGGTATCGCGCGGCTCGCGAGGAATTAAAGCAACTTGGCTTCGCGAGCACTGTGGAATATCTGGCGTCGGCCGCGCAAGCGGTGATCGAGCGCACGGGGCTGCTGCCACATTTGAATTGCGGTGTGCTGACGGCGGACGAGTTGCGCGCGCTGCGACCTGTCGGCGTGTCGATGGGTTTGATGCTGGAGTCGACTTCGAGCCGCTTGTGCGACGAGCCGAATGCTCACTGGGGCTCGCCAGACAAGAACCCGGAAGCTCGCATCGCTACGCTGGTTGCCGCCGGCGAGTTGGCCATTCCGATGACGACCGGTTTGTTGGTCGGCATCGGCGAGACGCGTCGCGAGCGCATCGAAACCTTGCTGGCGATTCGCGATCTGCACCGGCGCTTCGGCCACATCCAGGAAGTCATCGTTCAAAACTTCCGCGCCAAGGCCGGCACGCGCATGGCCAATCATCCCGAGCCGGCGCATGAAGATTTCCTGTGGACAATCGCTGCTGCACGTTTGGTGTTGGGCGCCGAGATGTCGATTCAAGCGCCGCCGAATCTCGCACGCGGAGATTTGGATACATTGATTCGGGCAGGCATCAACGATTGGGGCGGTGTGTCGCCGGTCACGCCGGATCACGTCAATCCCGAGGCGCCCTGGCCCGAACTGGTGCGGCTCGAAGAGCAAACAATCAAAGCCGGTCGCACGCTGGCCGAGCGCCTGGCAATCGTACCGAGCTTCGCGCGTGAGCCGGAGCGTTGGGTGGATGTGACGTTGCAGATAGCTGTGCGTCGCCGCTGCGATTCGACCGGTCATGCGCGATGCGACGATTGGTATGCGGGGCAGGCGAAGCCGCCGCCAATCAACGACGCCGCGTTGATTCGAAGCGCGCCGCCAGCTCGATCGAGATTGAGCGCCCTGCTTGATAAAGCGCAGCGTGGCGAGAGACTGGAGCCGCGGCAGATCGCGACGTTGTTCGATGCGGACGGATCCGACTTCGCCGCCGTCGTGCGCGCCGCCGATGAACTGCGTGCCGATGTCGTGGGTGACGATGTGACTTATGTTGTCAATCGCAACATCAACTACACCAACATCTGCCAATACGCCTGCGCCTTCTGCGCGTTCGCGAAAGGCCGCTCCAGTCACTCATTGCGCGGCCCGGCTTACGACCTGGACCTGGAAGAAATATCTCAGCGAGCGCTCGAAGCCTGGGAGCGGGGCGCGACGGAGGTGTGTCTGCAGGGCGGCATCCATCCGCACTACACCGGCCAACGCTACTTGGATGTCGTCGCAGCGGTGAAGCAGGCTGCGCAGAGCTTGCATGTCCACGCGTTCTCACCGCTCGAAATCCTGCACGGAGCAACCACGCTGGGCTGCTCGATCGGCGAGTTCTTGCGCGAACTCAAGGCTGCGGGCCTTGCGACTTTGCCCGGTACCGCCGCTGAGATTCTGGATGACGAGGTGCGCGCGGTGATCTGTCCGGATAAGCTCACCACCGCGCAATGGCTCGAAGTCGTGCGCACGGCGCATGAAGTGGGGCTCAAGAGCACCGCGACCATCATGTTCGGCCACGTCGACAGGCCGTTGCATTGGGCGCATCACTTGGTACGTGTGCGCGACTTGCAAGCGGAAACCTCCGGTTTTACGGAGTTTGTTCCCTTGCCGTTTGTGCATATGGAAGCACCCATGTGGCGTGCCGGCCGGGCACGGTCCGGGCCGACGTTTCGCGAAGCCGTGTTGATGCACGCAGTGGCGCGGCTGGTGTTGCATCCGGAAATTCGCAACATTCAGACCTCTTGGGTCAAAATGGGCGCGTCCGGAGCGGCGCTGTGCCTGCAGGCAGGCGCGAACGACCTGGGCGGGACCTTGATGAACGAATCGATCACGCGAGCGGCGGGCGGCGTGAACGGGCAGGAATTCGATGCCGCGTCGCTGGCTCAGCTGATCGCTTCGCTCGGCCGACGGCCGCGGCAGCGGACGACACTGTATGGGGCGCCCGCGATAAAACGTCTGGAAACATTGGCCCATCCGTCGGGCGGAGTATTGAATGAGCATTCGTTTGAACGTGGTGGATCGCAATGGCGAGGTGCATGACCTAGACACCTCGACCGGAGGCTCGCTCATGGAAACATTGCGCGAGTACGAATGGGGCGTGGCCGCCATCTGCGGCGGCATGTGTTCCTGCGCCACCTGCCACGTCTATGTCGCGCCCGAATGGGCCGCCAGACTTCCCGACCGCCAGAGCGACGAAAGCGACCTGCTCGCCGAGCTGCAATTCCGCAAAGAAACATCGCGACTGTCGTGCCAGGTGCGCCTGACCGATGCGTTGAACGGCTTGAGCGTCTCGCTCGCTCCGGAAGAATGATTCTTGGGAAACATCGTGGCCGAATCTCACGATCACATCTACATCGTCGGCGCGGGGCACGCCGGCGGCGAGCTGGCGTTCTCGTTGCGGCAGCAGGGCAGCACCGCGCCGATCACGATCGTCGGCGAGGAAGCTTACTTACCGTATCAGCGTCCGCCGTTGTCCAAGGCGTTCCTGAAGGGCGAAGTCGAGCCGTCGGCGTTGTTCCTGCGGCAGCAGGCTACGTTTGAGAAAGCAAACATCGGCTTGGTGTTGAGCCGGCGCGTCGAGCGCATCGAGCGCGCGGCCAAGAAGCTGATTTTTGACGATGGTCGAGAAGTAACGTATTCGAAGCTGGCGCTGACGACGGGCGGACGGGCCCGGCATCTCACGATCAACCAGGCGGCGCAGGCCGAGCGTGCCCGGAACTTTCATTACCTGCGCACGATCGACGACGTGCTCGCCATTCGCGAGCGTTTCCAGGCCGGTCAACGCCTGGTCATTGTCGGTGGCGGTTATATCGGCCTGGAAGTTGCGGCCTCGGCGACCGCTCGCGACTTGAATGTGACCGTGCTCGAAGCGTTACCGAGGGTGCTCGCCCGCGTGACGGCGCCGCAGATGTCGGAGTTCTACGAACGAGTTCATCGCAATGCTGGCGTGGATTTGCGCACCAACATCGAAGTGACTGGCCTCGATTTCAACGCCGACGGCGACGTGATCACGGGCGTGCATTGCTCGGGCGGCGTGCTGATTCCAGCGGACCTGGTGATCGTGGGCATCGGGCAGTTGCCGAACACGGAGCTGGCGCAGGCGGCCGGCCTCGACGTAGACAACGGCATTGTCGTCAATGAATTCGCTGTGACTTCGGATCCGGACATCGTCGCCGCCGGCGATTGCACCAATCATCCCAGCGTATTCTGCGGTCGTCGTATTCGACTGGAGTCGGTGCCGAATGCGGTGGAGCAGGCGCGCGTCGCTGCGTCGACATTGGCAGGCAAGCCGCGAACGTACGATGCCGTGCCGTGGTTCTGGTCCGATCAGTACGATCTCAAGCTGCAGATGACGGGTTTGTCGCACGGCTACGATCAGTTCGTGCTGCGCGGGTCGATGAATAACAAATCGTTCGCGGCCTTTTATCTGAAGAACGGCCGGATGATTGCCTGCGATGCTGTTAATCGCGCGCAGGAGTTCATGATCGCCAAGCGCATGGTTGCGGCGTGCATGCCGTTCGATCCGGCGGCGCTGGCGGATGAAACGGTGCCGCTGAAGAATCTGGCGCCGCCGCCGGCTCCCGCCACCGCACCTCAGAACTGATACGGCACCACCCGCCGCTCGTTTTGCGGCACCTGGATGTTTCGATCCACCGGCGGGAACGCACGTTGCGGGCAATCCGTGCGTTCGCAGATCCGGCAGCTCACGCCGATGCGCACCGCGGGGCCGTCGAGCGAGATTCCTTCTGAGTAGACGAGCTGCGGGGCATACGTCGCCTCGCAGCCCAAGCCCACCGCGTAGTGCCGGTTCGGCAGCAAATATGAGCCCGAACGTTTGACGATCGCTCGGCCCACGCAAAGATAACGCACGCCGTCCGGCATTTCCGCGAGCTGTACCAGGATCTGTCCCGGATGACCGAACGCTTCGTGCACGTTCCAAAGCGGGCACGCGCCGCCGAAGCGGGCAAACTGAAAACGCGTGGAGCTGTGACGTTTGGTGATATTGCCCGCGCGGTCCACCCTCACGAAGTAGAAAGGAATGCCGCGAGCGCCCGGTCGCTGCAACGTGCTCAGTCGATGACAGATCTGCTCGAAGCTGGCGTGATACAACCGCTGCATCTGTTCCACGTCGTGTCGCAGCTCCAATGCTGTCGCGGCGAATTGTTTGTAAGGCATGAGCAGCGCGCCGGCGGCGTAGTTGCTCAATCCAACTCGTGCGACTGCATGCGCCTGCGGCGACTTCAGGCCGGCGCTTTTCAGAATGCTTGGAATGAGCTCGCCGAACTGCAGCTCGCAAAACTGCGTCGCAAGCTGAAACGTTGCCGTCGGCTCGGACAGGTCACGATCGATTGTGAGCACGCGCAGCTCCGGATCGAATCGTCGTAACAGCGAGCTGCCGCTGCCACTCTCATTGCGCTGATGACGTACGACGCGAACGCCGTGCAGATCCGCGAGCAGCTTCTCCAGCGTCGCTGTGGAGTTGCCGCTGAGGCCGAAGCCGTAGCGAGCAGCGATGTCTTCAGCGGCGAGGTCGAGCTCGTGAACGTAGTTGTCGCGATAGTGAAAGAAGTCACGAACTTCTTCGTAGGGCAGGATGGTGTCGTTGGCATCGGCGCGTCCCAAGGCCAGCGTGTCGTCGACCATGCGCAGGCGCTGTTCCAAGCCGCGGTACGCGCGATGTAACAACAAGAATTGGCGGGCGAGGGCGGGAGTCGTCGCTGCGGCGAGCTTCAGTTCAGTAAAGCCGGGGGCCGCGGCACCCAGGAGCAGGTCGGCGCTCGCTTCCTTCAGATCAGCGATCAGGCGATCTTCCTCATCGACATCGAACTCGGCCGGATCGAGACTGAACACGCGCGCCAGTGCGATCAGCACTCGCGCCGTCACGGGCCGTTGGTTGGTTTCGATCTGCGACAGGTAGCTTGCCGACATGCCCAGCCGTTCGGCGCAGGCTTCCAGCGTCAACGCGCTCTGTTCACGCAGCAGCCGCACCTTGGGACCGACGTAGAGTTTCTCTTTCATGGTGAATTTTGTTTCGCAATTTTGCAAAACGGGGGCGGATGCCGCGCCGTTCCTTGCTAGTTTGCAATTATGGCCGCAGAAAGTCCTGCGAAATTTTGCAGAATTGCAATAATGCGGCCGGTCCACTGGAGGAATCGCGATGTCCACGCCTGGCGCGCGCCTGCGCAAAGCCGTCACCGAAGAACGCCCGCTGCAAGTTGTCGGGACCATCAACGCTTACAGCGCCCTGCTCGCGCAGCGTGCCGGCTTCAAAGCTTTGTATTTATCCGGGGCCGGGGTCGCGAACGCTTCGTTCGGCCTGCCCGATCTGGGTATCACCAGCCTCAACGATGTTTGCGAAGACGTGCGCCGGATCAGCTCCGCGACGCCGCTGCCGCTGCTGGTGGATGCGGACACCGGTTGGGGCGGCGCTTTCAACATCGCTCGCACCACTCGTGAGCTGATTCGCGCTGGCGCCGGCGGCATGCATCTGGAAGATCAGGTGCAGGCGAAACGCTGTGGCCATCGTCCTGGCAAGGCGCTGGTCGCCAAGGCTGAGATGGTCGATCGTATCAAGGCGGCAGTGGACGGCCGCGACGACGAATCGTTCGTCATCATGGCACGCACCGACGCGCACGCGGTGGAAGGCCAGCAGGCTGCAATCGATCGCGCGCTGGCGTATGTCGATGCCGGTGCGGACATGATCTTTGCCGAAGCGCTCAACACGCTGGATGAATTTCGTCAGTTCACGTCTGTGGTGAAAGTGCCGGTGCTGGCGAATATCACCGAGTTCGGCAAGACCCCATTGTTCACGGTGCAGGAGCTTGCCAGTGTGGGCGTCGGCTTGGTGCTCTATCCGCTGTCCGCGTTCCGCGCCATGAGCAAGGCGGCCGAAGCGGTTTACGGCGCGATCCGCAAGGACGGCACGCAGAAAGCTGCGGTTGAAAAGATGCAGACGCGCGCCGAATTGTATGAAGTGCTGAACTATCACAGCTACGAAAACAAGCTGGATGAATTGTTCGGTAAAGAAGGGAAGTAACCATCAGGGGATACGCATGACTGAAGCAACACCCACTGGAACGTCGGCGGCCGGCTTCAAGCCCAAGAAATCGGTGGCGCTCTCCGGCGTGACCGCCGGCAACACTGCGCTGTGCACGGTCGGACGCAGCGGCAACGACCTGCATTATCGCGGTTATGACATTCTCGAAATCGCCACCAGCTGCGAGTTCGAAGAAATCGCTTATCTGCTGATTCACGGCAAGCTGCCGAACCATGCCGAGTTGTCCGGCTACAAGGCCAAGCTCTCGCGCCTGCGCGGCCTGCCTGCTGCTGTGAAGGTTGTGCTGGAGCAGTTGCCGGCGGCGACGCATCCGATGGATGTGATGCGCACCGGCGTTTCGGCGCTCGGCTGCGTGCTGCCCGAACATGACTCGCATTCTGCGGCCGGCGCTCGCGACATCGCGGATCGGCTGATTGCCAGCCTCGGCTCGATGCTGACGTACTGGTATCACTACAGCCAGCGCGGTGTGCGCATCAATGTGGACACCGATGACGATTCCATCGGCGGACATTTCCTGAACTTGTTGCATCAGCAGACGCCGTCGCGCGAGTGGGTGCATGCCATGAACACGTCGCTGATCCTGTACGCCGAGCATGAGTT
>CAMLEO010000332.1 GCA_946478975.1 uncultured Steroidobacter sp. | reverse complement strand
CGCGAGCCGCCGCTGCATCGGATGCTGACCCGTCGCGAGCAAATCCAAATCCGCATCCGGCGGCGGGCGATGAACGTACTGAAGCGCTTCACGCAGCGGGGGCAACTGCAGTTGTGACATCACGCCGGGCGGCAGCCAATCCTGCACTTGGCGATTCGCAAACTCGCGCAATGCCATTGCGGTCAGCTGTCGCAAGCGCCCCTGTTGCACGCCTTCGGTGAGCGGATAGATCGGCGTGAGCACATCTTCGCTCGCCGCCGGCACGTCGCTGGCGATGCGCCGATACTCTGGATGCACGATCTCCAGCCCCGTCGGGCCGCGACGAATTTCCCCGTAACAACGCAGCCGCGTGCCGCGAGTCATCTGCTGATGTTGAGCGTTGCTGAAATGAAAGAAGCGCAGCGTGAGCCAGCCCGAGCCATCGCCAATCCGACACAGCAGCTGCCGCCGGCCGCGAAATGCAATCTCCGCCAGCTGCACCTCGCCTTCAATCACCGCGCGGTCCGCCGGCCGCAACGAGCCGATCGGCACGACACGAGTGCGGTCCTCGTAACGCAAAGGCAGGAGAAACAGCAGATCTTGAATGGTGGTGATGCCGAGCCTGGCGAGCTTCTCCGCCAGCGCATCGCCCACGCCACGCAACGCCGTGACCGGCTGAACCTCCGGAGGTTCAGCAGCGATGGAAGCTTTCGCCGCGCCCGGCCGCTGTCTGCTGCTTTGAGTGGAAGTGCTCATCCAAGATCAAGTGTACGGCACCCACCCAGCACCGGGACCCCCAAAACGAGAGAGTCGTCAGTCGAGCTCGACGACGCACTCGATCTCGACGTGAGCGCCCTTGGGCAACGCCGATACCTGCACCGTCGCGCGAGCGGGATAAGGCGCGACGAAATATTCCGCCATCACCTTGTTCAACACCGGGAAATCATTGAAGTCGGTGATGAACACCGTGACCTTCGCCACCTGCGCAAACCCGCCGCCGGCGGCCGCGACGATCGCTTGCAGATTGTCGAACACGCGGCGGACCTCGGCTTCGAAGGAGGTCTGCACCATCTCGCCCGTCGCCGGGTTCAGCGCAATCTGCCCCGACACATAAACAGTCTTGCCGCACTTCACCGCTTGGGAATAAGTGCCAACCGCCTGCGGCGCGTTCGGAGTCGAAATGATTTCGCGTGCCATGGAATGAGGTCCAAAGTTGATGATCAAGCGATGACGCGCGTCACCTTCAACACTTCCGGCATCTTGCGCAGGTTCTTGATGACGTGCGCCAGGTGCTTACGGTCGCGGACCTGCAAGTCGAAGATCAGCGTCGACGCGTCGCCGTCGCGCTCGTCGACCGCGACGTGCTCGATGTTGGTTTCGGTGGTCGCAATGTTCGAAGCGATGGCTGCGAGCACGCCCATGCGATTCGCCACGTCGATTTTCACTTCGACGTTGAACAGGCGATCGACGTTCGGCTGCCACGTGACCGTGAGCCACTTGTCCGGCTGCTTGCGATAGTTGCGCAAGTTGCCGCACGCCTCGCGATGGATCACCACGCCGCGGCCGCTCGACAGGTACGCCATGATCGGATCGTTCGGAATCGGGAAGCAGCAGCGCGCGTAGCTGACGACCATGCCTTCGGTGCCCGCGATCGCGAGCGGCTCCGCCTGCGAGGTCGGCTGCACCGGCTGCGTGCCGTCGGTCGGCAACAAGCGCCGCGCGACCAGCGCCGCGAGACGTTCGCCGAGGCCGATCTTTTCGAACAACTCGTCCGGCGTTTTGAGATTGAGCTCCGCGGCCGCCGCCTGCAGGCGCTCCTCCGGAATCTTCTTCAGCACCAGCGACACATCCTGCAGCGCCTGGCTGAG
Organism: uncultured Steroidobacter sp.; assembly: GCA_946478975.1. Next base: position 5,379 of record CAMLEO010000332.1, on the reverse strand, counting down.
CATGCGCTTGCCAAGTTCGATCGCCTCGCCATGCTTCAGGCTCTTCAGATAGTGACGAATCGCCGCGCGCGCCTTCGCGGTGACGACGAAGTTCACCCACGCCGGATTCGGCGTCGCGCCTTTCGCTGTGATGATCTCGACCGTCTGACCGTTACGCAGCGGCGTGCGCAAGGGAACGAGCCGCCGATCGACCTTCGCAGCGACGCAGTGATTGCCAATGTCTGTGTGCACTGAATATGCGAAGTCCACAGCTGTCGCATTCCGCGGCAGGCGGCGGATCTCACCGCGCGGCGTGAACACATAAACCTTGTCCGGGAACAGGTCGAGCTTGACGCTCTCCATGAATTCCTCGGAGCTGCCGCCGTGAGGCATTTCCATCAAGTGCTGCAGCCACTCGCTCGCGCGGTCGCGATAGGCTTGCCCAGCTTCGCCGGTCTTGTATTGCCAGTGCGCGGCGATGCCCGACTCGGCGATGCGATGCATGTCTTCCGTGCGAATCTGCACTTCGATCGGCATGCCGTTCGGGCCGAACAGCGTCGTGTGCAGCGACTGATAGCCGTTGATGCGCGGAATCGCGATGTAATCTTTGAAGCGGCCCGGCATCGGACGATACAAGCCGTGCACGAGCCCGAGCGCGCGATAACAGGTGTCGATCGAGTCGACCACCAGGCGAAAGCCGAACATATCGACGATCGAGGACAGCGGGATGCGTTTACGGCGCATCTTCTGATAGATGCTGTAGAGATGTTTCTCTCGCCCTTCGACGCGCCCCTTCACGCCCGCTTTTTCGAGCGCGTTGCGCAGGTTGTCCGCGATCTTGCCGACGAACTGTTTCTGGTTGCCGCGGGCCTTTTTCAGCGCCTTTTCAATGACTCGATAGCGGCCCGGGTACAGCGCCTTGAAGCCGAGCTCTTCCAGCTCGGACTTGACCGTGTGAATGCCGAGGCGATTGGCAATCGGCGCGTAGATTTCTAACGTTTCGCGCGCCACCGTGCGGCGTTTGGCCGGCGGCACAGAGCCGAGCGTCCGCATGTTGTGCGTCCGGTCGGCCAGCTTGACCATGATGACGCGAATGTCTCGCACCATCGCCAGCAGCATCTTGCGGAAGCTTTCCGCCTGCGCCTCGGCGCGGCTGCGAAACTGAATGTGATCCAGCTTGGAGACGCCGTCGACGAGCTCGGCGACATCGGCGCCGAAGCGCTCGGCGATTTCGTCCTTCGCCGTCGGCGTGTCTTCGATCACGTCGTGCAGGATCGCGGCGACGATGGTCGGCGCGTCCATGTGCAGATCCGCCAGGATGTGCGCGACTGCGACCGGATGCGCGATGTATGGCTCGCCGCTCAGGCGCTTTTGGCCCTCATGGGCCTCAGCGCCGAACTCATACGCGTCGCGGATCCGGTCGACCTGCGCCGGCGGCAGGTAGGTCTCCAGCTTGTTCAGCAGCTGGCTGACCCCGATGGAGCGTCTTCCAGTGGGTAGCAGATTCAGGATGGAAGACGCGTAATCCATAGAGAAAAGGTGGGGATGTCAGGGCGTGCCGTCAATCTCCGAGGCCGAGATGAGGCGCGCGCAGTTCGCCAGACATGCCAGCCATGTTGTCAGGCTCGGGCATGATTTCCGGCTGCGGGCGCGCTTCAGCTTCCTCGAGGATCTCCGGGCCGATGTGGCCGGCGGCGATTTCGCGCAGGGCGACGACGGTCGGCTTGTCGTTCTCCCATTCCACCGTCGCTTCCGCGCCGTTGGCCAGCTTGCGAGCGCGCCGGGCGGCGACCAGCACCAGCTGGAACAAGTTCGGGATGTTGTGGAGCGAGTCTTCGACGGTGATACGGGCCATGAGCAACCTCGGCGGACACAAATCAGGGGGATGGGACACTATAGCATTCTTCCGGTACCATACCGCGCCCCGCCGGCCGGGGTACCTTCCATAATTCAGGCAATAGTGCGCCGGCAAGACGGAGAGTGTGGGTATGACGTTTCGATCGCGACCGACGGCGGTGTTCGGTCTGGGCTTGCTCGCGGCGCTGTTCATGACCAATGCCGGCGCGGCCGATGCAGCCAAAGGTAAGGTTCTCGCTTACACGTGCCATGGCAGCCATGGCGTGCCCGACTACAAGAACGCCTATCCCGTTTATCGCGTGCCGAAACTCGGCGGCCAGAACGAGGCTTACCTGGTGAGCGCGCTGAACGCGTACGCCAACGGTGACCGCCCGCACCCGACCATGCACGCGCAAGCTTCGACGCTGACCGCTGAAGAGCGCGCCGACATCGCGGCCTTCCTGCACGCCGACGGCGGCCTGCCGAACAAAGAAGTCGTGGGCACTCCGCCGCCGGCGACCCAGACTTGCGTTGCCTGCCACGGCGCCGATGGCGCGAAGACGGTGGCGCCCGATTATCCGAAGCTCGCCAGCCAGCCCTACGATTACATCGTGCACGCGCTGAAAGATTACAAGAGCGGCAAGCGCAAGAATCCCATCATGGCCGGCATCGTCAGCGGCGTGGATGAAAAGGATTTCGAAGCGATCGCCGAGTACTTCTCGCGGCAGACGGCGTTGTGCACGACCGATCAGCTGAGAACCCAGGGCAAGTGCACCAAGAGCGACACGAACTGAGCGCGCTCGACGCCTGACCCGCGTCGGATCGGCATCGCGCGGAGGACTGTTATGGAAGGCTTTCGCGCATTTCGCATCCACCAGCAAGGCGGCAAGATCGTCTCGCGCATGGAGACGATCGGCATCGATGCGCTCTCCGCCGGCGATGTCGTCGTCCGCGTCCGCTACTCCACGATCAATTACAAAGATGCGCTGGCCGCGACCGGCGCCGGCAAGATTCTGCGTCGTTATCCGCTGGTCGGCGGCATCGATCTGTCCGGCGAAGTCGTGACCTCCACCGATCCGGCGTTCACGCCAGGTCAGAAAGTGCTGGTCACCGGCAGCGGCCTTTCCGAAACGCACGACGGCGGTTACGCCGAGTATGCGCGGCTGCAAGCCGATCAACTGGTGCCGATTCCCGCCGGCCTCGATGAATTCCAGGTGATGGCGATCGGCACAGCCGGCTACACCGCGGCGCTCGCGATTCATCGCATGGAGCAAAACGGCCAGCAGCCCGAGTTGGGTGAGATCGTCGTGACCGGTGCGACGGGCGGCGTCGGCAGTCTCGCAATCGACATGCTCGCCGGCCGTGGTTATGAAGTCGCTGCCGTGACTGGCAAGCAATCGTCGACGGAATATCTACGCAAGCTCGGCGCGGCTCGCGTCTTGTTGAGAGATCAGATCAATCTCGGCACCAGGCCGATGGAAGAAGCGCAGTTCGCCGGCGCGATCGACAACGTCGGCGGCGAGCTGCTGACCTGGCTCACGCGCACGACCAGCTTCTGGGGCAACATCGCCAGCATCGGACTGGCCGCGAGTCCCGAGCTGAAGACGACGGTGATGCCATTCATTCTGCGCGGTGTGAGTTTGCTAGGTATCAATTCGGTCTACACGCCGCGAGCGGTGCGCTTGCAGGTGTGGCAGCGGCTCGCGAGCGATCTCAAGCCGCGTCATCTCGACAGCATCGTGACAAACACGATCGATTTCGACGCGCTGCCGACCGCGTTCGATCCTTATTTGAAAGCCGCCGTCGTCGGTCGCACGGTCGTACGCATCGCATGAGTGGTTCGATTCTCGTCACCGGCGCGGCACAGTTCGGTATCGAGCTGAGCGAGCGCCAAGTCAGCCAGATGATTCGTTTGCTCGACGAGCTGGACGACTGGAATCAGCGCATGAATCTCACCGCGATCCGCGAACGCGGCGCGCAGATCACCAAACACTTGCTCGACAGCCTGTCCGTGCAACCTTTCCTGCAGGGCGAACGTGTTCTGGATGTCGGCACGGGCGCCGGATTTCCCGGCTTGCCGCTGGCGATCGTGAATCCGCAACGACGCTTTACCTTACTGGACTCCACCGCGAAGAAACTGAAGTTCATAGAACATGCCGCGGCGTTGCTTTCGTTGCCTAATGTGCAAACGGTGCATACTCGCGCCGAAAATTTCCGTCCGCCGGAGCGATTCGATATCGTGGTGTCGCGCGCCGTCGGGCCCGTCGAGCAATTCGTCAAATGGGCCGGTCATTTATGCGTCGGCGGCGGACGACTGCTGGCGATGAAGGGGCGCGACCCGGCGGCGGAACTGGCCAAGCTGCCGAGCGGCTGGAAACTGGCGGCGATCCATCGACTTAACGTACCCGGTCTGGACGAAGAGCGGCATCTTGTGGAAATCTGCCGCAGCCACGACCGAGTCTGAACGATTCAGGTCCATGCGTGACACATAACTGACCGGACGCTTCCACTTTCAAACAATGCATCGCATCCTCGCCATCACCAACCAGAAAGGCGGCGTCGGCAAGACCACGACGAGCGTCAATCTGGCCGCATCGCTGGCGGCGACCAAGCGGCGCGTGTTGTTGATCGACATCGATCCGCAAGGCAATGCCACGATGGGCTGCGGCATCGACAAGCGCACGGTGGAACGATCAACCGTCGATGTGTTACTGGGCGACAGCGATGCGGCTTCGGTGCTGCGCGCAGTCGATTATTCGGATTTCAAAGTAATGCCGGCGAACCAGGATCTGGTCGCGGCCGACGTGGAAATGATGGGCAAGGCCGGCGCCGAGTCGCGGCTGCGCGACGCGATTCAACCGCTGTTGTCGCAGTTCGATATCGTGCTGATCGATTGCCCGCCGGCGCTGAACATGCTGACGGTCAATGCCCTTGTGGCGGCCGAAGGCGTGCTGATCCCGATGCAATGTGAGTATTACGCGCTCGAGGGGCTCACGGCGTTGGTTAACACGATCGAACAGATCAAGGCGGGCCCGAACCCGAACCTCGAAATTGGCGGCATCCTGCGCACCATGTTCGATCCGCGTAACAACCTCGCCAACGAAGTTTCCAACCAGCTGCTCGAACACTTCCAGGACAAAGTGTTTCGCACCATCATTCCCCGCAACGTGCGGCTGGCGGAAGCACCGAGCTTCGGCAAGCCGGCTCTGCACTACGACAAGGAGTCACGCGGGGCATTGGCCTACCTCGCCTTGGCCGGCGAGATGATTCGTCGCGACGAATATCCCTTCAGCAGCATGGATTCGCCGCCTGCCGCCGATGCCGTCGCATCGTAAGTGACTCCAAGATAATGAACACCCATGAGCAACATGGCGACCAAACGACCGAGCCTTAGCCGTGGGCTGGGCGCTCTGCTCGGCCAACCTACCGCGTCTGCTTCACCCGCCACCGCCGCGGTGGTGACGGCGTTGCGTCCGATGGACGAGGAGCTGCAGAAACTGCCGGTCGACTTGTTACAACGAGGCAAGTATCAGCCGCGCATCGACCTGCGACAGGAAACGTTGC
>CAMLEO010000331.1 GCA_946478975.1 uncultured Steroidobacter sp. | reverse complement strand
CCGCCAAGGTGATCGAGAACACGCAGCGCGACGTGAACATCGCGCTGATCAACGAGCTGGCGCTGATCTTCAATCGCCTCGGCATCGATACCGAAGAAGTGCTGGAAGCGGCCGGCACCAAGTGGAACTTCCTGCCGTTCCGCCCCGGCCTGGTCGGCGGCCACTGCATCGGCGTCGATCCTTATTACCTGACGCACAAGGCGCAGGAGATCGGCTATCACCCGGAGATGATCCTGGCCGGCCGCCGCATCAACGACAACATGGCGATCTACGTCGCCGAGCGCATCGCGCAGCTGATGATCAAGAAGCGCATCCACGTCAAAGGCTCGCGCATCCTGATGATGGGCCTGACGTTCAAGGAGAACTGCCCGGACCTGCGCAATTCCAAGGTCGCCGACGTGGTCGCCGAGCTGAAGAAATACGGCGCCAAGGTCGACGTGTTCGATCCCTGGATCGATGCCGAGGAGTGCGAGCACGAGTACGGCATCAAGCCGATCCGCTCGCCGAAAAAAGGCACCTACGACGCCGTCGTGCTCGCCGTCGCCCACAAGCAGTTCAAGGAAATGGGCATCGCCGAAGTGCGCTCGTTCGCCAGGAAGCCGCACGTGCTGTACGACATCAAGTATGTGTTCGAGGCGGATGAGGTGGACGGTCGGCTGTGATCGTCGGGGCGCACGCTCTGGCGTGCGCCGTGCGATCGGATGCAACCAAACTGCGGATCAAACCGTTGAGCAGGCGCGTGACTGCTGCGATGTCCTGCAAAGTTGCTTCGGCGTCGGTCAGCCAGCGCTGGTGACGCGCAATCGTGTATTGAGTCTCCAGCTCGGCCAGCGCACTGCGCGCCGTGTGCAGGCATTGAATGAACTCGATTCGAGTGCGGCTCGCGTGGCCTTCGGCAATTTTGCTGGCCACGCACACGGCCGCGCGGCGCAGCTGAGGCTGGACACTGACGCGCTCGTGCCTGGGCAGTAATGCGGAGCCGGCGTAGACTCGACACGCCAGGGTGATCGCTTTTTGCCAGACGACCAGGTCTTTGTGACTGACGATGGTGCTCATGGGCACGAGTCTGCGCGCATGGCATCGGCGCCGCGGGCCGAGAAACTCTGGTTTTACCCAATTATTCGCTGACCTTTTATGAAACTTCTTCTCACCGGCGCCGCCGGCTTCATCGGCTTTCACACTTCGCAGATCCTGCTGGCGCGGGGCGACGAGGTGGTCGGGCTCGACAATCTGAATGACTACTACGATGTGAGCTTGAAGCAGGCCAGGCTTGCGATCCTGCAGAAGTTCCCGAACTTCCGGTTCGTGAAAATGGACGTGGCCGATCGCGCCGGCATGGCGGAGCTGTTTGCGAAGGAGAAGTTTCAGCGCGTGATCCACCTCGCCGCGCAGGCGGGCGTGCGTTACTCGATTCAGAATCCGCTCGCGTACATCGACAGCAACGTGGTGGGCTTTGCGAACATCCTGGAAGGCTGCCGGCACAACAAGGTCGAGCACCTGGTGTACGCCTCGACCAGTTCGGTGTACGGCGCGAACACGAAGATGCCGTTCTCGGTGCACCAGAACGTCGATCATCCGCTGTCGTTCTATGCCGCGACCAAGAAAGCAAACGATCTGATGGCGCACACCTACGCGCACTTGTATCAGCTGCCGGTCACCGGCCTGCGCTTCTTCACCGTGTATGGCCCGTGGGGCCGCCCGGACATGGCGTTGTTTCTTTTCACCAAGAACATCCTGGCCGGCAAGCCCATCGATGTTTTCAACTACGGCAACCACCGCCGCGACTTCACTTACGTCGACGACATCGCGCAAGGCGTGGTGCGCGCGATGGACCGGCCGGCGCAGCCGAATCTGGATTGGAACAGCGATGCACCGGATCCGGGCACCAGCAAGGCGCCGTACCGCCTCTACAACATCGGCAACAACCAGCCGGTGGAGCTGATGCGCTACATCGAGTGCATCGAAAAGAGCCTGGGCAGGCAGGCGCAGAAGAATCTGCTGCCGCTGCAGGCAGGCGACGTGCCCGACACGTTTGCCGACGTCGAAGACCTGGTGCAGGACGTGGGCTACAAGCCGGCAACGCCGGTTGAAGAGGGCGTGCGCCGGTTCATCGAATGGTACGTGGGCTACTACGGCAAGTAGCCTTCGAGCTTCCCGCTGCGCCGTCGGTGAGGTAGCCTGCAAGGCCCACCCCATCAGGCTCAGCAGGAGGTTTTTCCCATGGCTTCAGCGAACACGACGCCGCAGTGGCGGGCGCTCGAATCACACGCTGCGGGCATGCGGGATAAACACTTGCGCGACCTGTTCGCGAGCGATCCGCAGCGCTCGGTCGCTTTCTCGCGCACCACCGACCTGAACCTGCTGTTCGATTTTTCGCGCCAGCGGCTCGATGCCAAGACATTGCAGCTGCTGATCGAGTTGGCCAACGCGCGAGGCCTGCGCGATCGCATCGATGCGATGTTCCGCGGCGACAAGATCAATACCACCGAAGGTCGCGCGGTGCTGCACACAGCACTGCGTAATCGCAGCGATCGGGCGATCCTGGTCGACGGCCAGGATGTAATGCCGGAAGTGAAGGCGAGCCTGCAGAAGATGCGGGCGTTCGTCGAAGGCATTCACGGCGGGCGCATTCACGGCCACACCGGCAAGACCTTCACCGATATCGTAAACATCGGCATCGGCGGCTCGGACCTCGGCATCGTGATGGCGACCGAGGCGCTGGCGAAATATCGCAATCGCAACCTGCGCCTGCACTGCGTTTCAAACATCGACGGCGTGCAGCTCGGCGACGTGCTGGAGAAAGTGGATGCGGCGCGTACGTTGTTCGTAGTGTGTTCGAAAACATTCTCGACGTTGGAAACACTCACCAACGCGAAGATCGCGCGGCAATGGATCGTGGATCGCCTGGGCGAGGGCGCACCGGCGCGGCACTTCGCAGCCGTCTCGACCAACGCCAAGGCGATGGATGCTTTCTTAATTCCGCCGCAAAACCGCTTTACGATGTGGGACTGGGTGGGCGGACGATATTCCGTGTGGTCGGCCGTGGGCCTGTCGGTAGCGCTGGCGCTCGGCATGGACCAGTTCGAGCTGATGCTCGAAGGCGGCTTCGAAATGGACGAGCACTTTCGCACCGCTGCGTTTGAAAACAATCTGCCGGTGCTGATGGGGCTGATCGGCGTCTGGAATCGCAATTTCCTCGGCCTGGATTCGCTCGCGGTGCTGCCGTACGACCAGCGGCTGCATCGGTTTCCGGCGTATCTGCAGCAGCTGGAAATGGAATCGAACGGCAAGAGCGTGACGCTGGACGGCACCTCGCTGCCGTACGACAGCGGCGCGGTGCTGTGGGGCGAGCCGGGGTCGAACGCGCAGCATTCATTCTTCCAGTTGTTACATCAGGGCACCGCGCGCGTGGCGCTGGATTTCATTGCGCCGGTGAACGCGTCGAGCCCGTATCAGCAACAGCAGAACCTGGCGCTCGCAAATTGTTTCGCGCAGGCGCAGGCGTTCGCATTCGGCCAGACCGAGGCGCAAGTGCGCCAGGACCTGGCGGCCAAGGGCACCAGCGAAAGCGAGATCGCTCGTTTGATTCCGCACAAGGTGCACGCCGGCAATCGGCCGAGCACGCTGATTCTGTTCCCGCGCCTCGGTCCGAAAACGCTCGGCCGGCTGATCGCGATGTACGAGCACAAGGTGTTCACGCAAAGCGTGATCTGGGGCATCAACGCGTTCGACCAGTGGGGCGTGGAGCTGGGCAAGAAGCTGGCGGATTCGCTGGCGCCCGCGTTGGAGAAGCCCGCCGAAGCCGCGGCGAGCGCCGATCCTTCGCTGAAGAACCTGCTGGAGCACGTCGCGAAGTGGCGGGCTTGAGCTGCGCTGTAGGAACGATGACGTGACCAAGAAGGCGCTGATTACTGGAATCACCGGCCAGGACGGCGCGTACCTTGCCGAGTTCCTGCTCGGCAAAGGTTATGAAGTCCACGGCATCAAGCGCCGCGCGTCGTCGTTCAACACCGATCGCATCGATCATTTGTATCGCGATCCGCACGAGCGCGACGTCAAGCTGTTCCTGCACTATGGCGATCTCACCGACGCCACCAACCTGATCCGCATCATTCAGCAGGTGCAGCCGGACGAAATTTATAACCTGGCCGCGCAGAGTCACGTGCACGTGTCGTTCGAGACGCCCGAGTACACCGCGAACTCCGATGCGCTCGGCACGCTGCGACTTCTGGAAGCCGTGCGCATTCTGGGGCTGGAAAAGAAAACCCGTTTCTACCAGGCCTCCACCTCCGAGATGTACGGCAAGGTGCAGGAAGTGCCGCAGCGGGAGACCACGCCGTTCTATCCACGCTCGCCGTACGGGGCCGCGAAGGTGTACGGCTATTGGATCACCGTGAACTATCGCGAGGCCTACGGCATGTATGCCTGCAACGGCATCCTGTTCAATCACGAGTCGCCGATTCGCGGAGAAACATTCGTCACGCGCAAGATCACGCGCGGCCTGGCCCGCATCAAGGAAGGGCTGCAGGACACGATTTACCTGGGCAATCTCGATTCGCTGCGCGACTGGGGCCACGCCCGCGACTACGTGAAAGCGCAATGGTTGATGCTGCAGCAACGCGAGCCGGAGGATTTCGTCATCGCTTCGGGCGAGCAGCATTCGGTGCGGGAGTTCGTGCAACTCGCCGGCGCCGAACTCGACATGCAGATCGAGTGGCAGGGCAGCGGAGTGGAGGAGCAAGGCATCGATGCTCGCAGTGGGCGCACCGTAGTGAAGGTCGACAGTCGTTATTTCCGGCCGACCGAAGTCGACACATTGCTGGGTGATCCCAGCAAGGCTCGGCAGAAACTCAACTGGAGCGCCGAGACGAGCTTCGCTACGCTCGTCGAAGAAATGATCGCGGCCGATCTGGAAGCGGCCCGTCGCGATTCGCTAGTGACGCGCGAAGGGTTCCGCGCCTATCAACGTCATGAATAGAGATTCGCGCATTTTTGTTGCCGGCCACCGAGGGCTGGTAGGCAGCGCCATCGTGCGACGGCTGCGGGCCGAAGGTTATTCAAATCTGTTGTTGCGATCGAGTGCCGAGTTGGATCTGCGACGACAAGCGGCCGTGGAGCAGTTCTTCGCCACGGAGCGGCCGGAGTATGTGTTTCTGGCCGCTGCTAAAGTCGGCGGAATTCACGCTAACAACACGCACCCTGTCGATTTCCTGCGCGACAACCTGCAGATTCAATGCAACGTCATCGACTCCGCGCATCGTCACGGTGTCACCAAACTGCAGTTTCTCGGTTCCAGCTGCATCTATCCCAAGCATGCGCCGCAGCCGATGCCGGAGGATTGCCTGCTGTCCGGGCCGCTCGAACCCACCAACGAGTGGTACGCAGTCGCCAAGATCGCCGGCGTCAAACTCTGCCAGGCCTATCGTCGCCAGCACGGCTTCAATGCTATCGCGTTGATGCCCACCAACCTGTATGGGCCCGGCGACAATTTCGATTTGCAGACCTCGCATGTGCTGCCGGCACTCATGCGTAAGTTTCATGAAGCGAAAGTCCGTGGCGAACCGGAAGTCGTGGTGTGGGGGACCGGAACGCCGCGGCGCGAGTTTCTGCACGTCGATGATCTCGCCGACGCCTGCCTGTTTCTCATGCAGTGTTACGAGGCTGCCGAACCGATCAACATCGGCTGGGGCGAGGATATTTCGATCCGCGAGCTGGCGGGCATCGTTCAAGAAGTGGTCGGGTTCACGGGGCAACTGCGCTTCGATAGCAGCAAGCCGGACGGCACGCCGCGCAAATTGCTGAACACCGACCGGCTCAGATCCCAGGGCTGGACGCCGCGAATCCCTTTGCGTGCAGGCATTGCCGCCACCTACCAATGGTTTGGCGAGCATCAGCGAGACTACCGGGGCTGAGCTCACGCCGGTGTCGTAAGTCCGCGTCTGGCGACAAGAACATGGCGCTCCAGGCGCTCCTACAATTAATCGCTTCCACAGGGGCGCATGTGTAAACTTGCGGCCCTCGTCGCAGGGATCACCTCAAGTAATAGCGGCTTCGATGCTCAGAACCAGTCCCGCCAGCCGTTTTTTCCGGTTGGCAGCCATCCTTTCGTACCTGATGTTTGCTGTAACGTGGCTGTCGCCTGTCGTGGCGCAGACGCCCAGCGGCGATCAGCTCGAAATGTTCCAGAACATGTCGCCCGAGCAGCAGCAGGCGGTGCTCGAAGCCATGAGCGGCAGTCGCTCCACGCCCTCGGCGACCACGGGTGTGCGCTCCGATCGCAAGCTGGATTTCCCGCAAACCATGCGTCCACGCTCGCGTGATGGGAAGGAGGACGAGGATCAAGGGTTGAATCTGGACGGCACGCCTCGCAAGGCGCGCTTCAAGGCTGGCGATACCTTGCTGCTGTCGCTGGAAATCAGGCAGTTCAAGCGCAAGGCACCGGAAATTGAAGAACAGGAGCGTCGTCAGCAGGAAGCCGTGATCCGTCAGCCGACGATTCCCGGCCGCCCCGTTCAGGTGCCAATGCTCCCGAGCGAAACCACGGCCGGGACGGGCACGGCGCAGCGAAACGACCAGCAGCAGCAACTGCTGGAGCGCACTGCCGAGGAAACGTCTCGGCTCGAGGACCTGCGCGAGCGCATCCTCCGCCGCAATCCTTACAAGCTGGATAAATGGGGCATTCTGAATGTGCCTGAGCTGGGGCCGGTGCCGCTGGCCGGACTCACGGTGGAAGAGGCGACCGAACGCATCGCTGCAGAGCTGAGCCTGGCTGATTACGTGGTGCTGCTGACACGCCTGCCGTTGAAACCGCTGGGCTCCCAGGCACTCAAGCCGTTCGGCTACGACCTGTTCTCGGGCATGCCTTCGACGTTTGCGCCGGCCACCGATGTCCCGGTCCCGACCGACTATGTCATCGGCCCTGGCGATACGCTCCAGGTGCAGCTGTTCGGCAGCACCAAGGGCCGCTATGTACTGGTGGTCGCACGCGACGGCAGGATCAATTTCCCCGAACTCGGTCCGATCCCCGTCGCCGGCCAGCGTTTCGACGAAGTGCGCGCCAGCCTGGAGGGCCGTGTCCGCGAGCAGATGATCGGCACGCAGGTTGCCATCAGCATGGGCGAGCTGCGGTCCATTCAGGTGTTCGTGCTGGGCGATGTTGAGACCCCGGGTTCATTCACCGTCAGCGGCCTGTCGACCATCACCAATGCGCTTTATTACAGCGGCGGAGTCAAAGAGATCGGCTCGCT
>CAMLEO010000330.1 GCA_946478975.1 uncultured Steroidobacter sp. | reverse complement strand
GCGATGTGCAGCCGGTGCTGCTGGTGGATGAGATCGACAAAGCCGACATCGAATTCCCCAACGACCTGCTGCGCGAGCTCGACCGCATGGAGTTCTATGTGTACGAGACGCGCCAGTGGATCAAGGCGCGGCATCGTCCGATCATCATCATCACCAGCAACAACGAGAAAGAACTCCCCGACGCGTTCCTGCGCCGTTGTTTCTTTCATTACATCCGTTTCCCCGATGCAACGACCATGGAGCGCATCGTCGGCGTGCACTATCCGACGCTGAAGAAAGAGCTGCTGTCCGAAGCGTTGAGCGCGTTCTTCAAAGTGCGCGAGACGCCGGGGCTGAAAAAGAAACCTTCGACGTCCGAGCTGCTGGACTGGATCAAGCTGCTGCTGGCCGAAGACATTCCCGCCGAAGCGCTGCGCAGCGACGATCCGAAGAAATCCATCCCGCCGCTGTACGGCGCGCTGCTGAAGAACGAGCAGGATGTGCATTTGTTCGAGCAGCTGGTGTTCCTGAACCGCCGCGGCCGTTAGAGCGCCGGCCATGCTGGTACCGTTCTTTTTCAAACTGCGCGAGGGCGGGGTGCCGGTGTCGATCACCGAGTTCCTGTCGCTGCTGCAGGCGTTGCAGGCGCGAGTGGCCGGCGCCAGCGCCGAAGATTTCTATTACCTGTCGCGCGCCTGCCTGGTGAAAGACGAACGTCACTTCGATCGTTTCGATCGCGCGTTCGCGGCGCATTTCAAAGGCGCCGAGGAATTGTTCGAGTCGCTGATGGCCAGCATTCCGGAAGGATGGCTCAGGCGCGTGGGCGAGCGCGTGCTGTCGGAGGAAGAGAAGGCGCAGATCCAGGCGCTCGGCGGCTGGGACAAGCTGATCGAAACGCTCAAGCAGCGGCTCGCGGAGCAGAAGGAACGTCACCAGGGCGGCAACAAATGGATTGGCACCGGCGGCACCTCACCGTTCGGAGCGTATGGTTACAACCCCGAAGGCATTCGCATCGGCCAGGACGAGTCGCGCAACAAGAGTGCGGTGAAAGTCTGGGATCAGCGCGAGTTCAAGAATCTGGACGACACCGTCGAGCTCGGCACACGCAATATCAAGATCGCGCTACGCAAGCTCCGAAAGTTTGCTCGCGAGGGCGCGGCGGAGCTGCTGGACCTGGATGGCACGATCGATTCGACCGCCCGCAACGCCGGCATGCTGGATTTGAAGTTCGTGCCGGAGCGTCACAACGCGATCAAGGTGCTGCTGTTCCTGGATGTCGGCGGCTCGATGGATTATCACGTGCGCGTCTGCGAGGAGCTGTTCTCGGCGGCGCGCACCGAGTTCAAACACCTGGAATATTTCTATTTCCACAACTTCGTCTACGAGCACGTGTGGAAGGACAATCGCCGCCGCCGCGCCGAACGCATTCCGACGCACGAAGTCATGCGCACCTACGGGCACGATTACAAGCTGATCCTGGTCGGCGACGCGTCGATGAGCCCGTATGAAATCGTGCAGCCGGGCGGCAGCATCGAGCATTGGAACGAGGAGGCGGGGTCGGTGTGGATGCAGCGCCTGGTCAGGACCTGGCCGCATCACGTGTGGCTGAATCCCGAACCGGAGCCGCGCTGGGATTACACGCCTTCAGTGCAGCTGACGCGCGAGCTGCTGGAGAATCGAATGTTTCCGCTCACCCTGGGCGGGCTGGAGCAGGCGATCAAGGCGTTGCATTGACCGCCTGCCCGGGTATGTCTCAAACGGCCGATCAGCTCTTCTTTTCCGACAGCTCTTTGATGTCCTTCAGCACCACCTGCGAATGACCTTTCGGGTCCACGTCTTCGTAGTGACGCACGATCTTGCCCTGCGGATCGATCAGGAAGGTGTCGCGGCGGGCCAGCTCAAAGGCGCCGAGGAAGCGCTTCAGCACGCCGTATTGTTTCGCCACCACCTTGTCCGAGTCGGCCAGGATGGTGAACGGCAGGCCGTGCTTTTCAGCAAATTTCTTGTGCGATTCGACGTCGTCGACGCTCACGCCCAGGATCACGGCGCCGGCGTCGCGGAACGCAAAGATGTTGTCGCGGAACTCACAAGCCTGGGTGGTGCAGCCGGGCGTCTGGTCCTTGGGATAGAAATACAGGGCCACCCACTTGCCGCGATAATCCTTCAGCTCGTGCGTCTTGCCGTTTTGATCCGGCAGCTTGAAATCCGGTGCTTGGGTGCCGACCGCCGGGCCTTCCGCGGCGCTCGCGACGTTGGATGCCAGCCAGGCGAATGTGACAGCGGCGAGAAAGTAACGTATCAGCTCGAACCGGCGCAGACTGTGAATGGCATGCATGGCAATCCCCTAAGAAGCCGTCCAAATAAAGCGTCGAGGGCACTGTGCCATACTAATCGCTCAGCGGCGAGCACCCGTCCTTGCACCGCTTCCGCGAAGCGGCTCCGGGACTTTCGGCGTCGGCCGTGGCACGGATTCAACAGAACATGAGCCTCGAGCGCACTCTGACATCGGCGCCCCCCGCAGCACCGCCCAAAGTTGGTCTGGTGCTGCCGGGCGGGGGCGCGCGGGCCGCCTATCAAGTGGGCGTCCTGAGGGCGCTGGCGGATCTGCTGCCGGCCCGCGCCAACAATCCGTTTCCTGTCGTCACTGGCACCTCTGCCGGCGCAGTGAATGCGACTGCCATCGCGGTGCACGCCGACCGGTTTCGGGTGGCGGTCGGCAACCTCGAACGCGTGTGGCGCAACTTTCAGGTGGGGCAGGTGTATCGCGCGGACACGGCTAGCATGCTGCGTTCCAGTTTGCATTGGTTGTTCGCAATGCTGTCCGGCGGCTGGCTGCTGCCGCCGCCGAAGTCGCTGTTCGACAACTCGCCGCTGCGCCAGCTGCTGGCCGAGCAGTTCGATTTCAGCCGCATCGCGCGCTCGATTGCGGATGGACATCTGGATGCCTTGGCGATGTCGACTGCCGGTTATGCGAGCACTCGCTCGGTATCGTTCTTCGAGGGCAGGACGGATCACGAGTCCTGGTTGAGGACGCGCCGCGCCGGTCTGCCGACCCGGCTGTCGATCGATCATTTGATGGCCAGCGTCGCCGTGCCGTTTTTGTTTCCGCCGGTGCTGCTGGGAGATGAGTACTACGGCGACGGCGCGATGCGCGAGTCCAATCCATTCAGCGCCGCCATTCACCTGGGCGCGACGCGCCTGCTGGTGATCGGCACGCGAAACGAAGCATCGCCGGTGGTCGCCGTGCCGCCGCTGTGCCCGACGTTCGGCCAGATCTTCGGTTACATGCTCGACTCGCTATTCAGCGATGGCATGTACTCCGACCTGGAACGTTTGACGCAGCTGAACCAGATCGTCGATCGCGTCGGCCCGGTCACGGTCAGCACCGCCGACGGTGTCGCTCATCTGCGCCGGGTCGACATGCTGGTGATTCTGCCGAGCCGCGATCTATCGGAGATCGCCCGCCATCACGTCGCGTCGCTGCCGCGCACGCTGCGTGTTCTGCTCCGAACGATGGGCGCTATGAACACCGGCGGCGGCCAGCTGATGAGTTATTTGCTGTTCCAGGATACGTACACGCGTGAGCTGATCGCGCTCGGCTATCACGACGCGATGAAGCGCGCCGACGATTTGATGAGTTTCATGGCCGGCTACACGGTTACGTCGAGCGGCGCCACCGGCATCCTGCGGCGGCTCGATTTACGTAAGGAACAGCGTGCCGAGGCCCAGAAGTGAGGCGAAGCCGACCGTATCGGTGACGGTCGTCAGGATCACGCCGCCGGCCAGCGCCGGATCGATGCCCATGCGCTTGAGCATCAACGGCACGCCGACACCGGCGAGCGCCGCGCACAGCAGGTTGATCATCAGCGCCGAGAAGATGATCAGGCCGAGCGTCCATTCTCCAAACCAGATGCCCGCGGCCACGGCGACGAAGCCGGCCAGGCCGATGCCGTTCAGTAATCCCACCAGGATCTCGCGCACCAGCAGCCAGCGCGCGTTTGTTTGTTCGATCTGTCCGAGCGCCAGGCCGCGAATGATCAGCACCAGCGTCTGACTGCCGGCGATGCCGCCCATGCTCGCAACGATGGGCATCAACACCGCGAGCGCGACCACTTTCTCGATGGTCGCTTCGAACAGGCCCACGACGTTCGCAGCCAGAATCGCCGTGGCGAGATTGATGCTCAGCCAGACGGCACGCCGACGCGCGCTGGGAATGACGCCCGCAAACATATCGGCGTCGTCGCCGAGACCGGCCATGCTCATGACCGAGTGATCGGCTTCCTCGCGGATGACGTCGACGACGTCGTCGACCGTGATGCGGCCGAGCAGCTTGCCGTCGCTGGTCACGACGGCGGCGGACACGAGGTCGCGATCTTCGAACAGCTTCGCGACTTCGCGCGCCGGAGTTTCCGGAGCGATGCCCTCGATGCTGGAGTCCATGACTTCGCCGACTGTCTTTTCCGGGTCTTCGGTGAGCAGGCGAGTGATGTCGAGGGCGCCGCGATATTTGTCATGGCGATTCACGACGAACAGCTGGTCGGTGCGCGCTGGCATTTCGCCGCGCATTCGCAGGTAGCGCAGCACGACTTCCAAGGTCACGTCGGGGCGCACGGTCACGGCGTCGAGGTTCATCAGACCGCCGGCGCTGTCCTGCTCGAACGCCATTACCGCGGTCAGGCGCTCGCGGTCCTGCGCGTCCATCGAATGCAGCACGCGCTCGTTCAACGTTTCCGGCAGATCGCCGACGAAGTCGGCGAGGTCGTCGACTTCCATGCCTTCGGTTGCGGCGATCAGCTCCTCGGCATCCATGCCGCCGATCAGCTCGGCGCGCACTTCTTCGTTGAGCTCGATCAGCACGTCGCCTTCGAGCTCGGGATCGACGAATTCCCACACGATTTCACGCCGGGCCGGCGGCAGCGATTCGATCAGCGAGGCGATCTCGGCCGGATGCAGCGAATTGATCAGCCTTTGCCCATGGCGCAGCGAGCCCTGCTCGAGCGCGCTACGAAGCGCGGCGAGTCGAGTTGTCTTTTGCTCTTGGGTGTCTGCCATGGCGCGCGCAGTTTAGCGGCGCCATGCATGACATGAAATGAATTAACGGGGCTGCGTGCCCACCACTTGATGTCTTGCGTGAACCTGCGGAAATTTCGCGGCGAAATGGCGGGCGAGGCGCTCCACCAGGTACACCGAGCGATGCTGGCCGCCGGTGCAGCCGATCGCAATCGTCAGGTAGCTGCGATTGGTGCGCATCAGCTCCGGGATCCAGTGCTCCAGGAACGCGACGATGTCCTCGAACATTTTGTTCACCGACCCGTGGCGTTCCAGATAGGCCACGCACGCCGGATCGCGTCCGGTCAAACGCGCGAGGCCCGGTTCCCAATACGGATTCGGCAGGCTGCGCACATCGAACACGAAGTCCGCGTCGCCCGGCACGCCGTGGCGAAAAGCGAAGGACTCGAACAGGATCGACATGCGGCCTTCGACGCGGCCGCCGACTCGCTCGCGAATCAGCTCGCGTAATTCGTGCACGCTGGTGCGCGTGGTGTCGATGATCAGATCGGCCGCGTCCGCGATCGGCTCCAGCAGCGCCTGCTCCTGCGCGATCGCATCCGCCAGTCCCAGTCCTTCGCGGCTGAGCGGATGACGACGACGCGTTTCGCTGTAACGCTTCAGCAATGCTTCCTGATCGGCGCGCAGGAACAGCACTTCGCACGCGACGCCGCTGCGCTTCAGTTCAGCAACGAGCTTCGGCACCGATGCAATTTCACTCGGACGATTGCGCGCATCGACGCCTACGGCTGTGTATCCGTAGGTGGATTCGTTGGTGCGCACGGTGTGTGAGATGAACATCGGCAGCAGCCCGGCCGGGATGTTGTCGACGCAGTAGTAGTCGAGGTCTTCGAGCATGTGCAGCGCCACGCTCTTACCGGAACCGGACAACCCACTGATGATGACGAGACGCATGGTGCCAATACACTACTGCTGACGCGCCAAGACTACAGCGGTCAGCGCAGCGTGGGCAACGACAGAAACGGGTCGGTGCCCGCACCCCTCACGCCAGGGGTGCGAACTGTTAAATAAATCAGGACGGCCGCGTTTTCTGCGCTTCGAAGGCGTGATGATCCGAGAGCTTTTCCTTGTGCTTCTTGACGCGGCGGTCGAGCTTGTCGGCCAGCGCATCGATGGCGGCGTACATATCCATCTCGACGGCGTCGGCGTACACGGTGGCGCCGTTCAACAATACGGTGGCTTCGGCTTTGTGGCGGAGTTTTTCGACCGTGAGAATGCAGTGAACGTCGATGATGTGGTCGGAGTGTCTGACGATGCGGTCGAGCTTTTTCTCGACGTAGCCTTTCATGGAGGTGGTGACATCGACATGGTGACCGGTGACGTTCAGTTGCATGGAAGCCTCCTGTGATGGAGCGGGGGACGTATCTATCTCACCGAAACTCTCTTACGTTCGCTGGACGGAGGTATACCTAGCGCTTCACGGTATTTCGCGACGGTGCGCCGTGCGACGAGCACGCCTTCGCGCGACAGGATGTCGGCGATGCGGCTGTCCGAGAGCGGCTTGTCGGGCTCCTCCGCCGCCACCAGCTTGCGAATCTTGGCGCGGATGGCCGTGGAGGACATCTCGGTGCCGTCGCTCGCCGCCACGTGGCTGGAAAAGAAATAACGAAACTCGAACACGCCGCGATGCGTGTGCATGTACTTGTTGGTGGTGACGCGCGAGATCGTCGACTCGTGCATCTGCACGGCCTCCGCGACGTCCTTGAGGATCATCGGCTGCATGTATTCGTCGCCATGCTCCAGGAACGCCGACTGTCGCTGCACGATGCAGCGGGCGACCTTGAGCAGGGTTTCATTGCGAATCTCCAGGCTGCGAATCAGCCAGCGCGCTTCCTGCAGCTGTGTACGCAGCATAGCGTGATCGCCGCCGCGGCCGATCAATCCCGCGTAACTCTGATTCACGCGAATGCGCGGTAAGCTCGCTGGATTGATTTCCACCGCCCAGCCGCGCTCGGTCCGGCGCACGAACACATCGGGCACGATGTATTCGGCAGGCACCGAATGCACGCTCGATCCGGGACGAGGCTGGCACGCGCGCACCAGCACCAGCGCGTTTTCCATTTCCTCTTCGGTGACTCGCAGCTGACGTCGCAGCAGCGCGTACTGTTGTTCGGCGACTTGATCGAGATAACCGGCAGCGATGGCGAGCGCCGTGTCACGACCCGGCGTGTCCGGATCGAGCTGTCGTAATTGCAACT
>CAMLEO010000329.1 GCA_946478975.1 uncultured Steroidobacter sp. | reverse complement strand
TGTCCGCCTGGGCGACAGTGAGCTCGGTCGATGGCATATCCATCTCGAACTCTTTGCCAACCTTGAGCGTCTGCTTCGCACCGCCTGACGTCGTTTGCGTGTACGCGACGGTTTGAACATTTGATCCAGAATTGGTCTCCGTGCCGGAGGACGTCACATTGCCGTTCTGGGCGACGTCTTTGCCGAACTCGGCACGCTTGATGTCGGCATCCGACTTGGCCCGCATGAACTCGCTGAGCTTGGTGTTCAAATCACCCAAAATCTCTTCGCGGTCACCCTCTTCCGCATTCGCCGCCTTGACCGCAAGGTCCCGCACGCCGCGATTCTTCTGCACGACGCCGAAGTCCAGCTTCGCAAGTTCAAGGATGCGTTTTTCCGTATCGTTCAACGGCCGCTGCTTCTCAACCGCGCTCAGCTCAACATAGCGCCGCTCGGTCTGTGCCTCTTGCAACAGTAGCCCGCCCAAATCGCGCTCGCGATCCTGCGCGGCTTCGAGCGTATCGATGGTCTTTTTATCTTCGGCGCTCAGCACTCGGCCTTGCGCATCGTCGAGCGCCTTCTTGGCGTCCTTCACGCCCTGCTGCAACGTCTTGTCGCCAGGATTTTGATTCAGCTTCTGGACCGCATCGATGACGGCCTTTTGGGGTGCCGCCAGAGCCTTTTGATTCTCCGGCGTCATCACCAGCGCATAGGCATCCTCGACTTTGCGATTCGCCGCGAGCTGATGCTTATCGGAGATGTGAGCACGCGCGTCCGCCGTTGCAAGCGACAACTGCTCGGCGTTGCCGCTCGTCTGCGCATCGAGCAGTCGCTTGCCGATGATCTGGCCGTTCAGATCGATCTGCGCATCCTGGGTCTGCCGCTGCAATGTTTGCAATTGAGTGCGCTGGTCGGCGCTCAACAACGGCGTGATCGTGCTATCGAACTTGGCTTGAGCGGCGGTCTTATCCGTCGCTTTGTCGATGTCCTCAGCGAGCGAGCGCAGCTGTTTATTCTGCTGCGGCGGCAACTTCGAGTAGACGTTGGTCCAGAACTGCTGCTCGTTGTTAGCGGCCGTCTGCACCTTGGCACGCGCGCCGTCGATATCAATCGTCTGATCGGCGAGCGCGTTCGCTTCGCGATCGATGTCCTGGACCTCGTAGCCCTGATCGATCAGCGAGCGACGCGGATCGTCCGCTTCCAGGCCGGCATAAGAATGTTGCTTGGGTTGACTGCCGGCGGCGAAACCACGCGGAATATAGGATGCGCGATCGCCGTCGTTACTCGGCGAGTACACCGGCGTGAATTGAACCAGCGTCGGCTCAGGCGCGGCGGCGGTCGTGGCCGTGGTGGTGCTCGCCGAGTTGGTCGTCCCCGTCGACTGCGGCGGGTTCGAATGGGTCGAAGTAGTGCGAACGTCAGGCTGTGGGGGCGGTAATTGCGGTTCCGGCAGACTCACATTGCGTGGGTTCCAAGCAACCGTGCCCATAGGCTCACTCCTAGACGCGCAACTGATGACAGTTCTATGACGCAGCTGCCATCTCGACACCCCACGTGCGTGTTTACAAGCTCATTTGCGAGCGACGGCGTACACGATTGGAAATATATATTGTGAGCCGGACCATTCTGGACCGACCGTGAACGACGGCTAGTGCCGCCAGCCGGCGGGAAACAGGCGCCGGGCGTTGGCGCCATAGATCTTATCCACGACGTCGCTTGGCAGCGCCAGTCCTCGAAACGGCGCGTCGAACTCCTCCGAGCGCAGCTCGCTGCTGCCGGTCAGAAAGCGCCAGTCGTTCAGCCAGACTGTGTGTGCCTCATCGGCAAAGGCGGCATCGCTTTGCTCCAGCAATCGCGTCAGGTCTGTCGCGTACACGATGCGATCCTGGTAGCGAATGAAGAACTGTCGCACGCGTTCGCGGTCGGCACTCGCTTGCAACTTCAGGTGCACCAGGCGCGCGGCCAGATCGACCGACGCATTGGGATAGCGATTCAGGAACTCAGCGATGCGATCGACATTCCATTCCAGCGACGCCAGGTGCAGCGCCAGGAATTTCATGTGCGGATGCCGATCCAGCAATCGATCGCGCGCGGCCAGCTGCTCCTCGTACGACGGCCACTCTGGATGGGCAGCCATGTGATATTCCGGATGTTCGGTGAAGTACTGCCGGTCGCCGCGCGTCGTCATCTGATCCAAAGGCAACCACGCATTGCGCGGCTCGCCTTGATGGCCGAGCACGACCACGCCCCGTTGCTCCAGGAATTGAAAGATCGGCGTGAAGCGTGCGTCATCGATCATTACGGCGCGTCCATCCGGATCACGCTGTTGCATGCCGATGTCCTTCCATACTTTGACACCGACCGCACCTTGCGCGAGATCGCCCTTCAGCTGCTCTTCCGCGTGCGCAAGCCAGCCCGACTGTTTGCTGTTGCTCGCATCGAATGTGGCCGCGAAGGCGACGCGCTCTGGATACTGTTTCTTGAGCGCGAGCGCATCCGTTCGCTGTTGCGCCAACGGTGGAAAGGCCGAGTAGTTGACGTTGATCGTGAGCACGCGGAAGCCATCGGCCTGCGCACGCTTCATGAAGACCGGCAGCGATCCATGCAAATGGACGTGCGTATCGATCTTCTCGACGCGAGAAAAATCACGCTCGGAATACGTGGCGGGTTCGGCGGCGATCGATGCGCCGGCAAACAAATACAGGCCAGCGAATACGGCAGCTCGGATCATCACCGCCCGCCACTCAAACGCGCGGCATACAGCGCCGCGCCGATATCCGGTGAATGTTTCGGAGCGTGGTACTCGAACGGCAACTCGGCGCTCGACACAGCGCGCTTGAATGCATCGAGCAGAATCGTCGCGCCTTCGAGCACGCTGCCCGTATGCGACACCGGCACCATGACATCATCGGGGATTTGCAACGACCGGCGCGTCGCGAGCACGCACGCGATCAACTCCTCCGCCGCGCGATGGAAGATCGCCACCGCCTGGCCGTCTCCTTCAAGAGCCGCATCGTGCACGAGCGGTGCAAACTGGGCGAAGGCGCTGCGAGCGTTCACCTCGACGCCATAGACATGCGCGCACAGATCCAGATCCGCCGAGATTCCCAGCCGCTGCCGAACGAGCTGATACAACGGACCGCGTGCCGCGCGGCCATCGCTCATCTTGGAAAATAAATTCATGCCCTCGCGAGCAATCCAGTACGCGGAGCCTTCATCGCCGATGATCTCGCCCCAGCCGCCGCAGCGAGCGGTGCGACCTTGGTATTCGCCATACGCCATCGAGCCCGTGCCGGCGATCACGCTGATGCCATCGACGCAGGCGAGCGAGCCTGCCCAACTGCACACCATGTCACTGTCGCAGCGATAGCGGCCGCTCCTCAACAGCGCCCCCGGCAACGCATTCATACGATCGAGCGTGGCGCTGTCTTCGCCGTAGCAAGGCAAACCGACGAAAGCATAGGTGAGATCGGCTGGCGTCAACGACGCCTTCGCAAGCACCGCCTTCATGCCCTCGATCAATTCGTGCTCGGCATGCTCAAAGCCGGCGACGAGGTGACTGACGCTCGGGCCGACATGCTGAGCGATAACGCGGCCGCTCGCGTCGATCACTGCATATGCGGTCTTCGTTCCACCCCCGTCGACGCCCAGAAACATCGTCGCGCTACTCCCGCCAGGAATGAATGGTCACGCCTTGCACGACGCGATTGACCACGCCCGCCGCGTTCGGTCGATCGGGCGTCAAGCCGAGCGCAAGCGATTGCGTCAACGCGAAGGTCTGCGCGACGAGAACATAAACCAATGCGAGCTCCAGATCGTTCGCTTGCGCCATGTCCTTCAAATCGCTCGCGGTGAGCGCCAGGATTTCGCCAGCCCGCGCGTCCCGACGCAACTCGGCCAGGAGATCCTCATCGTACGCACGCGTGTACGCATCGTTCGAAACCATCAGCACGACCAGCGAGCGATTGTTGATGATGGTTTTGGGACCATGCCGGAAACCGAGCGTCGATTCGGCCAAGGCCACGGACTGGCCGTCCGTCAGCTCCAGCAGCTTCAACGCCGCTTCTGAGGCCAGGCCGCTCAGCTCATTGCTGCCCAGATAAATCACACGCTGAAACTCACGTGCAACCAAGCGCTGCGCGAGCGACCACGCATTCGGCAGCATCGCCTCGGCGGCGCGGCACAGCGCCGGCACCGATTGATCGCGAATCACACCGAAGATCAGCCCCGCGGCCAGCAGCATCGAGCTGAAACTCGATGTCATCGCGAAGCCACGATCGTTGGTCGCATCCGGCAACACCAGCACGCGTGCGCTGCGCAGCTGCGGCGCTTGCCTCGCAAGCTCGCCTTCGGGATTGCAGGTGATGATCAAGTGATGAACGTTGCTGACCATGCGCTCGGCGAGGTCCACGGTCGCGACGCTCTCAGGACTGTTGCCCGAGCGCGCAAAGGAAACCAACAACGTCGGCACGTCACGCTGCAAACGCCGATCCGGGCCGCTCACGATGTCCGTGGTCGCCACCGATGCCACACGTTTACGCAAATGAGCCGTCATCGCCGGCGCGAGACAATCGCCAATGAACGAAGACGTACCCGCACCGGTCAACACGATTCGCAGCGATGAACTCAACAACAGCGGAACTAGAAATGCATCGAGCGCGACGCGCTGGCTCGCAACGAGGCGTGCGACCTCGGACCATACGGCGGGCTGCTGCGCGATTTCGCGAGCGGTCCACGCCGCTCCGCGGGCTTCGAGTTGTGCGGCCGTGAAGCCAGGAACTGGGCTTTGCATCAGACGGTGCTCCATCGAGACTCGCTGGAACCGCAGGCGCGCATGTAGGGGCGCAATGCTAACGCAATTCCTTCCTGTACGAGCTCATCGACATCGGGTTTCAACTGACCAGCACGGACGGCTTCGTACTGGTGCGGCATGTACTGGCTCAGCAGCGTGAGCGGGATGGACGCGCGACGCAGCCGGCTCAGCAGTGCATCGCACGCACGTTGAATCTGCGTGTACGGCCAGTAGTAACGAATGCGATCGCTCAGGCTGAATTGCAGATCCAACGTTTCGCGCGCCGGGTCGTGGTAGTAACTGCGCCAGTGACGCGGATCGCCTCGCATGGTTTCAACAGCAACGCGGCGCAGATCGTCACCCTCCTCGCTGCCCGGCAGCTCGCGAGCGATGGCAGCGAGCGACCACAATGCCTCGCGCAGCGCATACGTCGCACCGGGGCCGATCTTCAAGATCGCAAAGTGATCGCGCACCAGCGCCTGCAGATTGTTCGATGTTTGATAATCCGTGGAATGCGCTTCGAAGATGAACTGTGCATCGCTCGCAATGTATGAGCTCAGCTCGCGCGCTTTGGCGGGCTGGTAATCGATCACCTTGTGATGATCGAACTCGACGCCCGGCTGCACGACGAGAGCGATGACGCGCGCCCAGGCGTGTTCGAGCCCAGCTTTTGCAAACGCCTCGCGATGAGCAGCAATGGTGTCGCCAGCGGCTCGCGGCGTCGTGACCGCGAGCTCGTGCAAATCTTCGGTCGCGCCACCGGGCACCGGCACTTCGGTGCCGATGACATACACCGGCGGCTCACCACCCACCTCGCGCCACGTGCGCTCCGCGATGGCGCACAGTTGAGCGGCGCGTTTCGCGATCACCTGCTCCGGAACGGGCTCGGGATCGCCACCGCACGCCATGGAACAATCCAGATGTATCTTACGAAAGCCCGCGGCGACGTATTCCCGAACCATGTCCGCCGCCTTCGCCATCGCCGTTTCAGCCGGCTCGCCACGCCAGGGATTGGGGCCGAGGTGATCGCCGCCCAACCACAACGTATTGGCATCGAAGCCGACGCGCGTGGCGATTTCGTGAACGAAGCGATGAAAGTCCGCCGGCCGCATGCCGGTGTAGCCGCCGAACTGATTCACTTGATTGCAGGTCGCTTCGATCAGCAACGGCGCATGTTTCCTGCGCGCTTCGATCAACGCGGATTCGAGCACCTTGGGATGCGCCGAGCACAACGAATAGACACCGGCGGACTCACCGCGCTTGTGCCGTGAAACGATATCGAGCAGACCTTTCATTGCAGCCCCTTCACTGGAGCAGGCTCTTCGGGCTGCAATGCCAGCAGCAACGCAGCGGCGAGCGCCAGCGCAATCCCTGCGAGCTTGAGCGGCCCCGGCATGATGCCGGCCAGCGCGAGCGAAATGATCGCCGTCAGCAGCGGCGCGCCGGCGTTCACCAGCGGCGACACGATGATCGCCTTGCCATAGCGAAACGCATACACCAACGTCAACGCGCCGATGGCATTCAACAACTGAATCACTGCCGCGAGCCCCGGTCCGTCGAGCCCGTAGTTGATGGGCTGTGAGAAATCCGTCATCGCCAGCGCCACCGGCACCAGCAGCAGGCCGCTCAGCATCATGTAAAAGAAAATGCTCGCCGCATCCATGCTCGCGTTCGCCAGCTTGATGACATACGCCTGCACACCCCACGCGAGCAGGATCAGCAGCGCGAACACAAACCACACGCCGTAGCCGCTGGGATCGCCGTCCGCTCGAAAATCAAACAAAGGCAGCGACAGGAGCGCGAGCGCGATGCCGATCAAGCCCAACCACCCGGTACGTTCTTTCAACACGGCGAACGACAATGCAATCGTCACCGCCGGTGACAGCGAGATGATGGGAAAGATCAGATACGGCGGACCAACACGAACCGCATGAAACAACAACAGCTGCCCGCCCGCGCCGGTCAGCCCAATGATCAAACCGAGCACGACCGAGCGGCCATCGCGCAATAGCGGTTGGCCGCCGTGTTTCAACACGATCAACGCGGGCGGAATCATGGTCAGCGCCCAGACGACGTAGTTCAACGTTTCCGGCACGCCGTGCTCGCCGGGCAGGCCCGCGAAAGCGCCCCAGACGCCCCACAGCACCATCGTCGTCAACGCGTAGGTGAGCCAGGCATTCATTTGGCGGTTGGTTCCGTGGCCCCGTCGATGACCGAGCGGCCGTTCGGACTGGTCGACAACTGGCGAATACGAAACACACGCGCCTCGTGACTCTGCACTTCGGCCGTGAACGGAATCTCATACGTGCCCATGTCACGGTGCTGCCACAGATCGCGGACGGTATAGCTGTCCATCGGCACCTGCAGGTCAGCACGCGGGCTGAAGGTAATCTCGGCGGTTTCTGCACCTCGATTCAACAACAGCACGGCGTGACTGCCGTCGGCGAGTTCCCTGGCAAACACTTCCAGATCGCCATCGTCACGCACTTTCTGTGCGACGTTGCCGGCCGGCGCG
>CAMLEO010000328.1 GCA_946478975.1 uncultured Steroidobacter sp. | reverse complement strand
GGCGCAGAGCGCGGGCGCGCTGACGATCCACCAAAGGAGTATTCGCAACCATTGCATGCGTGGGCGCATTACTTCACGGCCAGAAAGTACATTCCGCCCGGCGTATCGATCGGCAGCGACGTGCCCGTCGGCTGCAACATTCCATTCGCCGCATCCACTTTGAAGACGGTGATGGTTCCGCCATTCTCGTTGGCCGAGAACAAATACTTTCCCGACGGGTCGAGTCGGATGTTGCGCGGTGTCTTGCCGCCTGCGGGAACGTTTGCCTGCAGGGTCAGTGTCCCCGCCTTTGGATCGATCGAGTACACGGCAATGCTGTCGTGGCCGCGATTGGAAACGTACAGATGACGGCCGGTCCGGTCGATCATGATCTCGGCGGTCGTGTTCTTCACCTCGGTGCCGGGCGGCAGCGTGGAGACCCTTTGGATCTCCGTCAGGGTGTCGCCGCGAACTGCCAGCACGCTGACTTCCGGATCGGTCTCGTGATTGACGTACAGGAATCGGCCGTCGGGCGACAGTTGCAGGCGCCGTGGCCCGGCATCGGCATGCAGCTGCACGAACGGCGGATCGACCGGCGCGATCAGCGGTTTGCGAACGTCGACGCGATAGGTGTACACACGATCGAGCCCGAGCTCGGCAATATACATTCGCGTGCCATCTTTGCTGAACTCGATGCCATGCGCTTTAGGCACTTCGTTCGGTGTGCCGTGGCGTTCGACAAAAAACGCATCGGACAGCTTGCCATCGCTCAGCACTTTGTAAGCCGCGACGGTTCCACTGCGATAGTTGACGGTCACCGCGATGCGCCCGCTCGGATCGAGCACGACCTGGTTGGGGCGAATGCCGTGCGAGGAGACCTGATTCAGCAGCGTCAGGTGCGCATCTTTCTTGTCGATGCGGAACGCGCTGACCATCCCTTCGTTATCCGGCTGCCAGTTCACGGCGTACAGGAACTTGCCATTCGGCGAGATCCAGAGGTGCGCGGGCTGCGAGGTTTCCGCCGCGAGCCCGAGCGAGCTGATCTCACCGCTGTCGCTGTTGAATCGCCACGCGTAGATGCCCTTCGACGTTCCTGCCGTATAGCTGCCGGAATACAGGATATAAGTACCGGCGCTGGCGACCTGGGCGAGCAGCAACGCCGCGAGGCAGACCCACGCTGTTGGCAACAAATGTTTCATGGTGTGGTGCTGAAATGTTCTGCAAGATAGTCGCTGATGCTCTCGATCTCTTCCGGCGTGAGCTCCGCGCCGCGCGCGGCCATTGCTTTGACGGTCCGGTTCCACTCGACGGGCGACCGGCGGGGCGCCGCGAAGACCTGCGTGGCTGGATGACATTCGACGCAGTGCTGATTGATCAGTTCCAGGCCACGGCCGGTTTGTGACGTCGCCGCCTTCACGTGAGTGCCGGCGGGTGATGGGCTCGCTGCGTTCACTTCGGCGCCTCCGCCCGCGAGCGAGAATACGGTGACTTCATCGTTGGTTGCAGCACTGCCCGTCATGCCCCCGGTGTTCACGGCCGCGACGAACTGGCGTCCCGACTTTCCCTGATACGTCATGGGCGTGGCATACATCGAGGCGGCCAGGCGCGTCTCCCATAGCAGCTCACCCGAGGAACTGTCGAACGCGCGCAAGCGACTGTCATCGGTCGCACCGACGAACACGAGTCCCCCGGCGGTCGCGATCGTGCCGCCGGCACTGGGCCGTCCCGTCTCGCGCAGTCCTTCGGGCAAGCTGTCCGTCACACCGAGCGTCTTACGCCAGGCAATGTCACCTGTATTGACGTCGACCGCCACCAGCTCGCCCCACGGCGGTCGCTGGCACGGCGTGCGCGTGCCGGCATCCCAGAAGTAGCGATAGCCGTACGCAGAATTCCATACCCCGTCGGGCCGCTGCGCCAGCTGCACGGCACTCGCCATGTTGGTGATGTTTGTAATGAAGTAGCCGCTCGCCGGATCGAAGGTGCTGCCACCCCAGTTCATTCCGCCTTGTCCGCCGGGAAAATGCGGGACCGCAGCCGTACTCCGCGGCGGCTCGAACCTTCGGCTCTCGACGATGTTCCATTCTTTGGCGAGCTGCGCGCAGCGTTCCTTGATCTGCGGTGTCACATCGGCGAGCTCAGAGAGTTTGAAGGACGTGCGGCCCAGCGGCTCGGGCTTGACCGGCATCGGCTGCGTCGGCCAGGGCGCTTCGCCAGGGATTTCGCTCGTGGTTGGCACCGGCACTTCCTTGACTTCATAGATCGGCTTGCCCGTCACGCGATCGAGCATGAACAAAAGCGCGGACTTGTTCGCAATCGCGATGGCCGGAATGGTTCGCCGTCCTCGCCTGACCTCGATCAGCGTCGCCGACGGCAGATCGAGATCCCAGATATCGTGATGCACGGTCTGGAAATGCCACAGATACTTGCCGGTCTCACCGTCCACCGCGACGATGGAGTTGCCGAACAGATTCGCGCCTTTGCGATCGCCGCCGTACCGATCCCACGCCGGCGCGGCGATCGGAAGATACACGATGCCGCGGTTGAGATCGGCGATCGGCGATGTCCATACATTCACGCCGGAGCGATGCTTCCAGCTCTCGCCTTCCCACGTGTCGTGGCCCAATTCGCCCGGACGGGGCACGCTGTGAAACGTCCACACCAGTTTGCCGGTCTTTGCGCTGAATGCGCGGATGTCACCGTAGGCGCCGAGCTGCGGAAACTCCTGGGTGCGCGATCCCGTAATCACCAGATCTCTGAATATGAGCGGCGGCGATGACAGCGCCATTCTCGCCGAGCTGTAGCCATTCATCACCTCGGGCGTCTTCAGATCGACAACACCGCCGTCGCCGAATTCCGCAGCCGGCTTGCCGGTCGAGGCGATCAGTGCGATCAACCGGCCCGAGCGCGTTCCAAACACGATTCTCGGCGGCGTGCCACGCCCGCCGGGCCAATACGCAACGCCCCGAATCGCTGGCTGATCGGCGTTCGGCAAACGATACGTCCACTGCTGCTTGCCGGTGTCCGCATCGAGCGCGACCACTTCGCCATACGGCGTGGGCAAATACATCGTGCCATCGACCACCAGCGGCGTGGCCTCCGAGGGCAAATAATCATCCG
Organism: uncultured Steroidobacter sp.; assembly: GCA_946478975.1. The sequence goes on along the minus strand of CAMLEO010000328.1, from coordinate 4,212 downwards.
CATCGGTCGCGCCGATCTCCGCCGGGCGCATGTGATAGGTCCACGCGATCTTGAGATCGCGAACGTTCTTGCGCGTGATTTCAGTGAGCGGCGAGTAGCGGCCGTTACTCGCATCGCGGCCATAGCTCACCCAATCGGAAGCCGCCGTACGAGTATCGGCGGCCATCAGCCCGGCGCTGAGCAGCAGCCCGATGCCCATCGAGCCTGCCAGCAAACATTGCGCGCGAATCATGCCTCGTCCTTGGATGAGCTTTCGATCAGAGCCGGCGAATACTTCGCGCGCACCAACAACGAATAAGCGAGAATTCCCAGCACCACGAACACGACTACCGTCTGCATCGGCGCGGTGTAGCTGCCGGTCTCGTGAACCAGCCAGCCGGTCAGAATCGGCGACACGATGCCCGCGAGGCTGGCCGCGAGGTTCTGGATGCCCACGATTCTGCCGATGGATCCGCCGGGAATCAGCGTCTGGGTCAGGGCCCAATAGTTCGCCGTCGTGAGCCCGAGCCCGCTCAATGACAACACGGCGAAGAACAGCGCGACATCGAGCGACGGCGAGGACGCACCGATCAGCACCGTGGAAGCCATGATGAATCCCGCGATGGTGAAGCCCCTGCGCACCTTCGCTGCGTCGAGACCGCGCGCGATGAGCCGGTCCGCGCTCCAGCCGCCGAGGATCGACACCGTCGCCATGCCGGCAAAACTAAACGTCGTGTACAGGCTGCTCGAACTCAACGACAAACCGCGTGAGTCACTCAGGTAGGCCGGCATCCACGTGAGACAGAAGTAAACGAAATACATATAACAAAAGGTGCCGATCACCGTGCCCCACAGCACCGGGCTCGCGAGCAGTGCGGACATCGGCACCGTCGCCGATGCCGCGGACGTCGCTCGATCCAGGCCCTGCACGCCGCGATCGTTCTTGACCAGCAGCAGCCACGGCAACAACCAGATCAGCGAGCCGAGGCCGAGCACGAAGAACATGGTCTGCCAGCCGTGACTCTCGATGAGCCCCGCCGCCGCGACCGCGCCGATCGCCGGACCGAACTTCGAGCCCGACATGAACACGCCGATCGCGAGGCCGCGCTGCGCCTCCGGAAAATTGAAGCGGATCCAACGCATGCTGGCCGGATGCATCACGGCTTCACCGACCCCGAGCAGCAGCCGCACAGCAAACAATGAAGCGAATCCGGTCGTGAGTGCCGTCGCCGCGGTGAGCAGGCTCCAGACGCCGAACGAAATCGCCATCGGATGTTTCGATCCGTAGCGATCGACGATCCAGCCGGCGGGAATCTGCAGCAGCGCATACGACCAGAAGAACGCCGAGCTCACCAGGCCGCGATCGGCATTGGTGAGCTGGAAATAGTCCTTGAAATGACCGTCGATCAGCGCCACCGACAGGTTGACGCGATCGACATAGGCGACGACCGAGGCGAGCGCGAGCAGCACCACGATCGTCCAACGCCGCGCGACGGTGTAGCTCACCACGGCCGCGGCTTTCGATCTCAACGAGCTCGACGGGGTACTAACCATCGCCCCACCACTTCTGCCCCGGGGCCAGATGCGACTGCACGACATCGCGATTGAGCTCGACGCCGGTGCCCGGGCGGTCGTGAACCTTCACATAGCCTTTGTCGATATACGGCCCGTCCAGGCGTAACAACTCATCCATCCAGCCGCCCCGCCCGGTCACCGTCTCGCACATCAGAAAGTCACGCACCGACGACGCCCACTGACACACTTGATACGTGTGCAGCTGGCTGGCGGTGTTGTGCGCCGTCATCGGGATCCCATACACGGCAGCCAGATCGGCAATGCGCTTGGTTTCGAGAAATCCGCCGCTGTTGCGCAAATCGGGATTGACGATGTCGCAGGCCTGATTGCTCAGAAAGGGCAGGAAGCCTTCCCGGCGCGTGAGGTTCTCGCCGGTGAGGATCGGCACGGGCGACTGCTCGACCAGGCGTTTCCAGGAGTCGGTGTAATCCACCGGCAGTGGATCTTCGAGCCACAAGGGCTTGACCGGCGCGAGTGCCTGCGCGAGCTGGATCGACGAGGTGAGATCGAGCTCCCAATGACAGTGAGCCATCAGATCGTGATCCCAACCGATGGCCTCTCGCAGGTTCTCGAACGACGTGACGATGCGCGTCAGCTCCTTCACGCCGAGATGACGAGTCGCCGGGTCGCGCTCGGGATCACGCGGAACGTTCATCTTGTGCGCGGTGAACCCGCTGCGATCGTCCTTGAGCCTGGCCGCCCACTCACGCCACGCGCTCTTATCCAGAGGATCGCGCAGCTTCACGTGGTCATACACGCGCACACGATCGCGAAACTGGCCGCCCAACAGAATCGAGGTCGGCGTGTCGAGCAGCTTGCCCGCGAGATCCCACAACGCCATTTCGATGGCGCTCGCCGCTCGCATGAGTGTGTGCGCCGACCCGTCGGTGCGCGAGCCATTGAGCCCGGGGCTGTCTTCGCCCAGCAGCGTGTACAGGCGATCGATCTCCAGCGGATTGCGACCGACCAGCGAAGGTTTGAGCGACATGACTTGCTCGGCGACGCCGACGCCGGGCGTCCCATACGCTTCGGCAATGCCCGAGTGGCCGGTGTCGGTGCGTACTCGCACGTACACATAGGTGCGGGAGTCGCCCGCGACCGTCATCGTCTGCAGGTCGGTGATCTTGGCTTTGACCCGCTGCGCGGCGGCGGCGAGCGCATTCGAGCCCGCCAACGCGGAGATCATCAGCGCCATCGATCCCGTCTGCAGGAATTCCCGACGAGACCACCCACAACGCGACAACCTGGCGCGCGCCTGGACCTCGCTTCTTTTCACTACGTTCCCCCAAAGTGCGATCTTGATTTTGGCGCCGTACCGTAAGAGCGCCACTGACGATGCGTCAAACGCGATTGCGCTATGAATCGATACGCGGCTCGTATCGAAAAGGTACAACAGGCGCTGCGCGACGACCAGCCGAGCTCGCTGCTGTTGCGCTAATTCAACGACAGCCTGCGCCTGCAGACGCACGCCCGCCCGTCAAATTCGAATTTTCTATCGATCCATACGCCGCCCGCATCGACTCACCGGCCGCGCGTCGCGCGATGAAATAACTGTGATACAGCGCTCGTTGTCATAGCAAACAAATAATCAACAGGTGTGTTGATAAAGATATTTCTTTGGACTAGTGTAATTGCACGCTCTCGCCGAAGAACGACGAAATGTTTGTAACCTCCAGCGCGCAATGCTGCCGCGCTCGACGGTTGGGGAATCGAACGAGCTCATCTAAGTCAGGGGGAATCATGAGACGACGAATGTTTCCAATGGTCGCAGGCGCGAGCCTCACGATCGTAACGCCGCTCGCGGGCGCGCAGGACGCACAGAAAGCGGACGACGGCGTCGACAGCCGCTATCAGCTCGAAGAAATCGTGGTGACTGCACGCCGCCGCGACGAGCGACTGATCGACGTGCCCGTGTCCGTGAGCGCCGTCACCTCGCAGGAGATCGACCGACTCAGCCTGCGCCAGTTCGAAGACGTGAAGAACGTCGTCCCCGGACTCAGCCTCGCCTACAGCACCGACGGCACGGGCGCCTCGGCCGCCATGCGCGGCGTGAAGATGGATGTCGCTGCCAGCGGCTTCAACGGCACGGTGGAGTTCTATTTGAACGACACGCCGATCATCGCCGAAGCCTTGTTCCCGATAATGTATGACCTCGGTCAGATCGAAGTGCTGCGCGGTCCTCAGGGCACGCTGCGCGGGCGCGCCTCGCCGTCCGGTTCGATCACCGTCACGACGCGTCGTCCCGATCTCGATGACTTCGGCGGCTACGTGAGCGCAACGGGTACGGACAACGGCGGCATGAACGGCAACGGCGCGTTCAACGTGCCGATCGTCGCGGGCAAGCTCGCGCTGCGCCTGGCCGGCGCGTATGACAAAAATGAATTCAATCAGATCGAGCGCACCTACGGCGGCCCGGATCCGGATCGCGACGTCACCAGCGGCCGTGCCTCGCTGCGCTTCGAGCCCACCGATTCGTTGTCCTTCGATACGACCTATCAAAAACTGGTGCAAAAACTGCGCTTCTACGACCAGTTCGAGTCGGCGAACATCATTGATCCGAGTCAGCCCGCGAGCCCGGTCTTCATCAAAGCCGACGATCGCGAAGGCCTCGCCGACACGCCCACCAATCAGCGTGTCGAGTACGACAATGTGAACCTG
>CAMLEO010000327.1 GCA_946478975.1 uncultured Steroidobacter sp. | reverse complement strand
GGAGCTGCGGCGGCCGCAGCCGGAGCTGCATTCTTGCCGTTGGTCACGGCGGGAGCCGGGGCCGGCGCCGCCTGGGTCGTCACGTACGGCGAGCCCGAGAACCGCAAGATGGGATCGAGCTTCGACTTGTAGCCGTCCCACAGCTTGCTGCCATCGCGCAGCAGCTGGGTGGCTTCCGGCGTGGTCATCGAGGGCAGCACGATGATCTCGCCCGCGGCATCGGAAATCATGCCGCCGTTGGCCAGGCCGTTCAGCGAACGATCGAAGGCGGTGGCCGCTTTGCGCAAGGATTCGAGCGCGTCTTCGATTTTTTCGCCGTTCTGCAGGCGCTGCGCCAACGCAACACTGGCGTCATACACCGCTCGCGGCTGCTGTGCCTGATCGGCGAGGAATTTGACGCCCGCGACGTTGTCCGAGAACTGGCCGGCTTTGCCATGGTTCACGGCCAGGATGATCGCTATGAACACCAGGAATCCGGTGATCGCGAACACGATTCCTTTGTATCGACCTAAATCTAGAATGCCCATGTCTCTTCCCCTTGGCCCCGAAGCCTTCAAAACCAGCGCCCGAGACCGACCCTCGATGCGGATTGTGCGAAAGACCGCCGGTTAAAACCGGCTGGTCGTCATCCATGAACGAAAGCTCTCGCTCCTACTGATAACAGTCCCTAATCTGACAATAAGCACTTTGCCTGTCGCTCGACTCAGTTCCCGTTTTTTAATGACGAAAACATGCGGCAGTTCAAAGTTTCGCGCAGTGAGCTGCGCTGACACGTCTTGGAAATTTTCCGGAAAAGCTGATTCACGCCGCACGGGCCGTCTTAGGCGCGGCCGGGCAGGCCACCCTAATTCGACTCGCACGACGTTCCGGTGGGCTCGACCGGTGTTGTGACATTGGTGCAACAGTGCGTTGCCCGATACGTCGCCGGGCCCGCTGAGTAGGACAGTTTTGCCTGTTCGGGTGGGGTCAAGTCAATGGCGCGTTTGTGCGACAACCGGCTCGTAATGGACGAGTTCGACGCCGATGTCGGCAGTTAGCCGCCCCAAATCGCGCCTGTGGCGCTCGACAAGGTGCCCGACGCCGCTCATGATGCGCGCTCGTGCACTGTTAAGTACGCCGTCAGGTACGCCGTCCGGAATCATCCGCGGTGGGGACATGAGCAAAATAGAATTCAAATCGCACGTGCCCGTCGCGCAAAAGCGAGCGCTGGAGGCGCTGCTGTTTTTTAATTCCTGCCAGGAACGCGTCAGCGACTGCATCGCCGACGCCATCGAGAAATTCGGTGCGCCGGAGATCGTCGCCGATCGCGACCGGTTGCGGATTCATGTGCAAGGATTGCCGGACGTGCAAACGCTGTTCGCGATCGACACCGATAGCGGCCAGCCCGTCGGCGTCGCGGTGTATGCGCGGCAGGACATCGAGCATGTCACCGTCGTTCATCTTGGCATCACCGCCGAGTTCGCCAGTGGCGGTCCGCGCGCCAGCGAACAATTGTTGTTGAAGCTGCTGCGCGAAGTGCGCCGCTCCACTCGACGTGTCAAAGGCGTGCGTCGTCTCGAGTTGTTCTATGGCAGCGGGCGCACGGCTGCTCCTCGCTGGCGTGCCTCGGCCAAGGCCGCTATGTAATCACGTGTTCGATAACGATCGGGCGTCGCTGCCCATGGATTTCGCCAAGCGCACCGCCTCTCAGCGCGGCTCATTCGTTCAAAACATTCGGAATCTCGCGATCGCCGGCACGGTGCTCGTGTGGCTGTCGCTGCTCGCCGGTCTGCTCAATCGCGCCGCGTGGTTCTTCGATTTGTTTGCTCACTTTCGCGTGCAGTACGCGACGCTGTTTCTCATCTTCGCGTTCGTGCTGTTGATTCTGCGGCGCTGGGTGTTTGCTGTAGTGGCGTTCGTCGGGTTGGGCGTGAGCGCGGTCCCGATGCTCGCGTACTTGCCCGATGTTTCCGGCGGCACCGCGGCCGCCGCGCCGGCGAGTCCGACGTTTCGCGTGCTGTCGTTCAATGTTTGGTTTCGCAATCCGGACATGGCAACGACGGCCGCATACATCGAGCAATCGAACGCCGACGCTGTCGTGCTGCTGGAGCTGACGCCACCGCAGGCGGAGCGATTGCGTCCACTCCTGCCGAGCTATCCCAACTTCCATATCGAGCCGAGCCGCATGGGCGCGGCGGTGTTCACCAAGTGGCCGATGCTGGACGCGGCGTCGATGCCGCTGGCGGAGGAGGGCGCGGTTGCTGCCCGAATGCGGATCGATTGGCACGGCACGCCGGTGACGGTGCTCGGCGTGCATTTGAACTGGCCGCTCGGCCCTCGCAACTCCAGATTCCGTAACGAGGAGCTCGCGGGCGTGGTCGCGTTCAGCAAAGCGCAGCACGAGCCGCTGATCGTCGCGGGCGATTTCAACCTGACTCCGTGGTCGGAATATTTCAGGGATGCGCTGGAAGAGTCAGGGCTGCACGACTCGGCGCGCGGCTTCGGGCTGCATCGCAGCTGGCCCGCACAGTTCGCGCCGGTCGGCATTCGCATCGACCATTGTTTGCTATCGCGCGAGTGGCAGAGTCAGCGCGTCGACATCGGCCCGTCGCTGGGCTCGGATCATCTGCCGCTGGTGGCAGACCTGTCGTTGCAGCGTTAAGCGCGCTTGATGATATAGCCGCCGGATTTCTGATCCGGCTCCAGCGTCAGCAGCTTCCGGCTCTGCGCTTCTTCCAGCAGATCGCTGAAGGTGCGGAAGCCAAAATAACTTTCGTTGAAGCCGGGATTGCGGCGCTTCAACGTCTGCTTGACCATCGAGCCCCAGATCTTGTCGTCCTGGTCGCGCACTTCGCTCAATGCATCGATGGTGTCGAGCACCAGGTCGAACGCCTGCTGCTTGCGATCCTCTTCGCTCGATTCGGACTTCTGCGCCTTCGGTGCATCCGAGCTGCCTTGCGCCTGCTTGGCTGGCTGCTTGCGACGCGTCCGCGTGCGCTTCTTTTCGTCCTGACGCACCAGGTCGTCGTAATAAATGAATTCGTCGCAGTTGGCGATCAACAAATCCGACGTGGAGCTCTTCACGCCGACGCCGATCACCGTCTTGTTGTTCTCACGAAGCTTGCTGACCAGCGGCGAGAAATCCGAGTCGCCGCTGATGATCACGAAGGTATCGACGTGCGCCTTGGTGTAGCACAGGTCCAGCGCGTCGACGACCAGGCGAATATCTGCGGAGTTCTTGCCAGAGATGCGCACGTGCGGAATCTCGATCAGCTCGAACGACGCCTCGTGCATCGGCGCTTTGAATTCTTTGTAGCGGTCCCAGTCGCAGTAGGCTTTTTTCACCACGATGCTGCCCTTGATGAGCAGCCGTTCGAGCACGCGGTCGATATCGAACTTCGCGTACTTGGCGTCGCGGACGCCGAGCGCGATGTTTTCGAAATCGCAGAACAACGCCATGCTGGTGATGCTGTGAGCCATGTTCGAATCCTCTACTACAGCCAGCCCCTGCGTCGGAACACCGCGTACGTCAGGCCCATCGAGCCGAGCATCAGCGCGATCGAGAACAGGAAATTGCTGTACTTGCCCGGCAGGTCCGGCAGCAGGTGATAATTCATGCCATAGATGCTGGCGATCAGGGTCGGCGGCATGAACAGCACCGCCGCGACCGAGAAGATCTTGATGATGTTGTTCTGCTCGACGTTGATCAGGCCCAACGTCGCTTCCAGCAGGAACGAAACCTTCGAGCCGAGGAACGACGCGTGGTCCGATAGCGAAATCACATCACGGCTGGTCGAATGAAAGCGGTCGCGCTGCTCGGTGCTGATGCCGGCGATGGACTGCTGCACAAACATCAGCAAACGGCCCATGCTCACGAGACTCTCGCGCGCCTTCGAGTTCAACTCACCGTTGAAGCCGATGCGCTCGATCATCGCCCGCAGGTCGCGGCTGGTCGGTGTGCCGTTGCCATGACGGGCGAAGATGTTGCTGGAAACATTGTCGAGATCGGCGCCGACGCGTTCGAGCACATCGGCGATGCGCTCGGTGAACGCTTCCATCAAGCCGGCGAGTATCGTCACCGCATTCGAGCAGGCCGCTGGATGTTTGCCGGCGTACGCAATGAATTGCTGGAACGGCTTGGTGTCGAGATAACGGTTCGTCACCAGGCGATTGCCGGAGAGGATGAACGTCACCGCCATGCTGACCGGACGATCGGTGTCCAGCTGCGCGGCAATGGTGGCCGTCATGTACAGCGAGCCATTGTCTTCGTACAGCCGGTTGGAGGTTTCGATCTCCTTCATTTCCTCGCGCGTCGGCACGTCGACCCGCAGCGAGGCTTCCACCAGCTTTTCTTCTTCGATCGTGGGTTCGAGCAGGTCGATCCACACGGCGTCATCGGGAATGCGCGGCACTCCCGAAGACCTGTCCAACTCGACGCGAGTGAGCCCCTGCAGCGCCGGAACGAAGATGTTCAGCATGCCGGGGCGGCGCCAGGTGTTGTCGGGTCGAAAGCGGCCAAGGCCCTTTCGACTCAGCCGCCGCCGTGTTCGTGCGCGGCGAGCTCTTCGATCACGCCGAACAGCTGCGTTTCACCGCCCGCGGCGCTGACATCGGTGCTGTATTTGCCGTTGACGATCACGGTCGGCACCGAGTTGATGCGATAACGGCGATTCATCAAATCCGCGCGCTGCAGCTTGGACTCGACCGCGAACGAGGAGAACGCCTTGGTGAACTCATCCTTGCTCACGCCGTGCTGCTGGAAGAACGCGCCGATCTTGTCGATCGAGTTCAACTGATTGTTGTTCACGTGGATCTCACGAAAGATCAGCGTGTGCAGTTCGTCGAGCTTGCCGAGCAGCTCGGCGGTGTAGAACACACGCGCGTGCATGCGAGTGCTGTCGTTCCACATCGCCGGAATGCGGATGAACTCCACATACGGCGGCTTGCCCTTGGCGCGCCAGGATTCGATGGCCGGGTCCAGCGCGAAACAGTGGCCGCAGCCATACCAAAACACTTCGGCCACTTCGACCTTGCCGGCCGGCACGTTGGTGGGCTGGGCCGGAACGATCTTCTGGTAGTTGGTGCCTTCCTTGTACTTCGCCGAGGTCGCCGGGGTGCTCGCCGGGCCGCCCAGCTTCAACGAAGGCTGAGTCGTCGACGCCTGCTGCTCGGCCGGCGCGGGCGTGTTGTCGTCCATCTCGCTGACGGTTTCCGCCGGGGCCGCGATCGCGGCTTGATCCGTCGCGGCCTGCTCGGCGGCCGGAGCCGCGGCGTCGGACTGCCCGGCGGCGGGCGTAGCTGCTGCTGGCTGCTCAGCGGCGGGTGCCGGCGCAGTTGGCGCTGAAGCCGGCGCGGGCTCTTTCTTGCCGCACGCGGTGAGCAGCACCAAGGTCGATAGCAGGGCAGCAGCGAGTTTGTTCATGCGCCATTCCTAAGAAGATGGACGAGCTCAGCGCAGTCCTTGGATATACGCGGCCACCGCCTCGATCTGTTCATCGGACATATTGGCCGCCACGTTGCGCATCATTTGATTCGGATCCGTCTGCCGTGTTCCCGCGCGATACGCTTTGAGCTGATTCGCCGCGTACGTGGAGTGCTGGCCGCGGATCGATGCGTAGCCTGCCGCCGGATTGCCGCTGCCGCGGGCGCCGTGACAAGACGCGCAGGCAGGGATGCCTTTCTGCGCATCGCCAGCGCGATACAGCTTCTGGCCGAGCGCGAGCTTGGACGGATCGGTCTCCAGGTTGCCGGTGAGCGCCTGCGCCGAGAAGAACGCGCCGAGGTCGGCCATGTCCTCGTCGGAGAGCGGCTTCGCCATCGGCTGCATCAGCGGGTTCTGGCGCGCGTCACTTTTGAACGCGGTGAGCTGACGTTTGATGTAGCTTTCGTGCTGGCCGGCGAGATTCGGCCATTCGGGATTCACACTGTTACCGTTGACGCCATGGCAGGCGACGCACGGCGCGGCTTTGGCTTGACCCTTTTCCGCCGAGCCGGTGACCACGTTCGATGACTGCTCGGCTGCAAAGGCAAGTCCCTGCAGTCCGCACAGCACGGTGAGCAGGGCCATCGACTTAAACTTCATTATTTGCAACTCCGGGTAGCGGCGGCTGGCCAAAAGGCGCGGAATTGTACACTAGCGAAACCGCCCGCCTGCAGCCTCGCCCCAGCCCTTTTGAATTAACATGCCGCAATTCCCCGCCGTCCAGTTCCTGACCAGCTCCTGGCAGCCGCACCAGTTTCCGCCCGATCAAGGGGTCGAGGTTGCGTTCGCCGGCCGCTCCAACGCCGGCAAGTCCAGCGCCTTGAACGCCATCACCGGCCGCAAGGACCTGGCCCGGACCAGCAAAACGCCCGGCCGCACGCAGCTGATCAATTTCTTCGCCTTGAACGAGCGTCAGCGCCTCGCGGACCTGCCGGGGTATGGCTTCGCCAAGGTGCCGGAGAAGATGCGAGATCACTGGCGTCAGCTGATGGAGCGCTACGTCGAGACGCGCGGGTCTCTCGGAGGGATCGTGCTCGTGATGGACTCACGGCATCCGCTCACCGAGTTCGACTGCCAGATGCTGGAATGGACCGCCGCGCAAAATCTGCCCACGCATTTATTGCTGACCAAAGCCGACAAACTCAGCCGCGGCGAGTCTGCAGCGACGCTCAAAAAAGTCCGAACCGCGGTCGGTGATGCGGCCACAGCCCAGCTGTTCTCTGCCGTGAGCAAAGCCGGCGTCGATGACGCCCGAAAAGAGATCCTGCGGATGCTAGCCACAACGCCAAACCGCGCCACTGACGTTACGGACTGAACCGCCGGTTGAGTGTGAACCCCAGGTACACGGACGTACCCGCCGCGAACGCGGCGGCTCCGCGGAAAAACCACGCTTTTTTCCGCCGGAGCACGGCGGGCGGGGCAGGAGCCCCGATCCGACGTCAATAAAAAAGCGCCCCGGAGACTTTTGGAGTCACCGGGGCGGCAGTATTACCCGGCATGGGGATGGACCGGGTTACCGTCCACTCAGGGAGGTCAGCGGACGGGAGCGTCCTGGCCGACGCTCGGGTGTTATGACGTTTGCCCCGGGTGAAAGTTCCGCAACTTTTTCGCCCGATCTACATGAAAAAAATGTCATGCTTTCATGTGCTTATCCGCAACAGTCAGGCCACGGCTCAAAAGCAGGCGGAATGCGGGATCGAGCGTATTTGTGGCAACCACGCAACGAAGCGGTCAGGCCAGTTTGCCCCGGTCACCTAGGCCAATGGAGCAAGCCCACCGCCGTTCAGGCGGTGGGCTGAGCTGAACCTTCAGACATCATGGCCTGAACCCTTGAATGGGATCAGGCAGTGAGTTGAATTGGAG
>CAMLEO010000326.1 GCA_946478975.1 uncultured Steroidobacter sp. | reverse complement strand
ATGCCGGCGGCAACAGCTTCACCATGCAGCCAGTTGCCGTAACCCGATGCCGTTTCGATCGCGTGACCAAACGTGTGGCCCAAATTGAGAATGGCGCGCAAGCCCTGCTCACGTTCGTCCGCACCCACGACTTGAGCCTTGATCTCACACGAGCGGCGCACCGCGTGAATCACAGCGCTGTCGGCGCGATTCGCCAGCGGTTCGGCATTCGCTTCCAGCCATTCGAAGAACGCTGCGTCGTAAATCAAACCGTATTTCACAATCTCGGCGATGCCGGCGCGGTATTCGCGTTCCTGCAACGTGCCGAGCGTGCTGGTGTCGGCGATCACACAGCGCGGCTGATGAAACGCGCCGATCATGTTCTTCGCTTTCGGGTGATTCACGCCGGTCTTGCCGCCAACCGACGAGTCCACTTGTGCCAGCAGCGTCGTGGGCACTTGGATGTAATCGATGCCGCGCTGATAACAGGCCGCAGCGAACCCGGCCATGTCACCAACGACGCCGCCGCCGAGCGCGATCACAGCGGCGTCGCGATTCATGCGTTCGTTGACGAGTGCGTCGATGATTCGTGACAGGGTATCGAGCGTCTTGTATTGCTCGCCATCCGGCAGCACCACCGACGCGACGCGACGCTGTTTCAACGCTGTTTCCAACGGCCGCAGATACAACGGCGCAATCGTTTCGTTGGTGACGATCAGCAGGTTGCGAGCGGCGATGTGCTCAGCCAGCAATTCGTCGTCTTCGAGCAGATGTGGGCCGATCAGGATCGGGTAGCTGCGGTCCCCAAGGGGAATGTCGATGCGTTGGTGCGGTTGATGACTCATGGGGTGGACAGCTCCTGCAAGCGCTGCACGACTTCCTCGGCCACCGCGCGTACCTGGCGCCCGTCGGTGGACACCACGACGGCGGCGATCGATTCATACAACGGCGCGCGAAAGGCCATCAGGTCGCGCAGCCTTTGTTCGGGATTGTCGGTGTAGAGCAGCGGACGCTGGCGGCCGTGACGCGTGCGTTCCAGCTGTTGCTCGATGCCGGTCTGCAGATAAACCACGTGGCCCCGGCTGGCGAGATGCTCGCGATTCTCCGGCAGCAGCACCGCGCCGCCGCCTGTCGCGATGATCACCTCGTGCATCGACGTCAGCGAATCGATCACCTCGCGTTCGCGCTCGCGAAAGCCGGCCTCGCCTTCCTTCTCGAAAATATAGGGAATGTCGACGCCGGTGCGATGCTCGATCTCGGCATCGCTGTCGTAGAACTGCAGATGCAGCAGCTTGGCGAGCTGCTTGCCGACGGCAGTCTTGCCCGAGCCCATCGGGCCGATCAGGAAGACGTTGGTGGTAGCGGAGGTCATGCGGCCCCCGACTATAAACGAAAGAGGCCGCCCCAAGGCGGCCACGGCCGTTACGAGAGCTACCAGAGGTACATGGATGTACCCGCCACCGCAGGTGGCGGCGAGCGGGCAAAAGTCACGCCTTTTGCCCAGCTCGCATGAGGGTCGGGCCAGGATGGCCCGATCCCGAATCAATCAATAAAGGCTGGAACCTTCCTTCAGGATGCGCGGGGTCACGAAGATCAACAGCTCATCCTTGTTGTCCTTGGTCGTGGTCTGCTTGAACAGGCGGCCGACGACCGGGATGTCGCCCAGGTACGGCACTTTGTTCTCGGCATCGCGACGCTCGGTTTCCAGGATGCCGCCGAGCACGACGGTCTGGCCGTCGTTGACCAGCACCTGCGTAACGATTTCGCGGGTGTCGATCGAGGGCACGAAGCCTCCGGTGGCGCTGGCGACCAGCTGGCCGACGCTGTCCTTCGACACGGTGAGGTCGAGGATCACGCGGTTGTCCGGAGTGATCTGCGGCGTCACCTTCAAGCTCAGCACCGCCTTCTTGAACTGCGTGGTCGTGGCGCCGCTGGACGAAGATTCCTGGTACGGAATTTCCACGCCCTGCTCGATCGTCGCTTCACGCTGGTTCGCCGTGATCAAACGCGGCGAGGAGATGATTTCGCCGCGGCCTTCGGCCTGCGCCGCCGACAATTCGAGGTCGACCAAGTAGTCGGAGTCGAGCAAGGTCAGGGCCAGACGGCCGGCGGGATTCGCGGCCGGCAGGTTCACGAGGTAGCGATCCGAGGCGCTGCTCGGCAGCTGCACGCCACCGATCTGGCCGTTGTCGTTCGCCGGCGTGCCACGCGGAGGATTGCCGATCGCCGGGAAAGGGCTGATCGTAACGCCGCCGCCATCGTCGCCGTCGTTGCCGAGCGGGCCGCCGATGAAGCCGAGGCCGTCGCTGCCACCCTGGGTGAACGCGGCGTTGGCGCCGAAGCGCACGCCGAGGTCGCGGCTGTAGTCGTCGCTCACAATCACGATGCGGGCTTCGATCATCACCTGCTTGACCGGGATGTCGAGCGTCGACACCAGGCGGCGGATGTCCGCCAGGCGCTCCGACGTGTCCTGCAACAGCAGGGTGTTGGTGCGCTCGTCGATCGCAACGCTGCCGCGCTCGGAGATCAGCGAGCCCGCGCCCGACTTGATCAGGGCGGCGAGGTCCGCGGCCTTGGCGTAGTTCACCTGCAGATATTCGGTGCGCAGCGGCGCCAGTTCCTGAGCTTCCTTGCGGGCGCTCAGCAGTTCTTTCTCGCGAGAGGCGATTTCAGTGGCCGGCGCGATGAAGATCACGTTGCCTTCCTGGCGCGAGTCCAGGCCCTTGGTGCGCATCACGACATCGAGCGCCTGGTCCCAAGGCACGTTTTGCAGACGCAGGGTGACGTTGCCGGCGACCGAGTCGCTGATGACCATGTTCTGGCCGCTGGTGTCCGCCAACAGCTGCAGCACGGCGCGGGTTTCGATGTCCTGGAAGTTCAGCGTCAAACGCTCGCCGACATATTCCTTCTTGTCGCGCAGCTCAGGCGGCAGCTTCACGACCGGCTTGATCTCGATCGTGTAGACGTTGTCGGACTGATACGCGAGCTGCTCGTAGTCGCCGGAAGCGGCGATCACCAGGCGGGCGCCGTCGCCGGCGCGCAGCACGTCGATCGAGCTGACCGGGGTCGCGAAGTCGACCACGTCCAGGCGCTGCAGCTGGTTTTCGGGAATCGCGGTCTTGGCGAAGTTGACGACGATCTTGCCGCCTTCCTGGCGCAGGTCGGCCGGCACCTTGGAGTCGGTGACCTTCACGATGATGTTGGCGGCGCCATCTTTGCCGCGGCGGAAGTCGACGTTTTCAATGCTGCGCACGCCGGAGATGGCGGCGGCGGAACCGGGGCGCTGAGTGGCGGCAGCGAGCCCGCTCGGCGCGGCGCTCGACTGCAGCGCGCGGCCGGAGCCGGGCGACGCGAGCGACACGACGATGGTGTTGCCCTGAACGCGGGTTTCGTAAGGCACCAGGCTGTCGACGTTGAGAACGACGCGCGTGCGGCCGTTCGCTTCGGCGACGTTGACGGTGTCCAGCACGCCTTGTTTCACGTCGACGCGACGCGAAGTCATGGCAACCGAAGTCGACGGCAGATCCAGGGCGATGCGCGCCGGATTGTCGACGGTAAAGGTAAGCGGTGTCGGCGCGGTGTCGCTCAGATGCAGTGTGAGCTCGACCTTGTCGCCGGAGGTGGCCTGGGCTTCGATGCTTTCGAGGCGATTGGCGGACTGCGCCATGGCTTGCTCGCCGAACCCGGCGAGCGCGGCCAGGCTCAGTACGAGACTCAGCAGGCTTGCACGATTACTCGATCGTGCAGGCGTGGCGGAGGTTGAGAACAACATTCGTATTTTCTCCCTGAGGCGTTAAATCGCAACCGAACAGATCGACTACCCGGACAGCGACGAGCCTGATGGTCGCAAGACCAGCGCAACGGATGCCCTTTGCATGATCGCCAAGCCTGCGCTTGAAAAAAGCATGACGATCATTCGTTCAGCGCCAGCGCAGCTGGCCGCTCGATGTAACCGCCGAGACCGTCGGGCACGATCTCGATGATGGAAATGCGCGTGGGGGTGATGCTGACGATGCGGCCATCGTTCTGACCCATGAAATTACCCGGCAGCACGCGGTGAACCAGTCCGTCCTTGCCCTGCACGAGGCCGAAGTTGCGCCCCTGCAATTGCAAGGTGCCGACCATCTGCATGGTGTCGAGCGGGAACTGCTCCAGGAATTCGCGCGTGCGCTTGGAATCCGGGCGCACCGCGCTCGCCACGTCAGCGCGCGCCGGTGCACTGGGCACGAACGGCGAACGCATGTTCGAAGCGTTGTATGTGAAGCTTTCGTAGGCTTTGATCTGCGGCAGCGGCTCGATGCGCTCGCCGGGGCGCGCCTTGATCTCGGCTACCTGCGCCTGCAGCTTGTCCATGTCGCTCGAGCAACCGCTCAGCCACGCCAGCGCGAGCGCGGCGGTTGCCACCGTCTTGATCGTCGTCGTGATGTTCAGCGTAGTCATGTGGCTATCCTCGCGACTCAACCAGCATTCGGCGGCCGACGGCCGGTCTGCTGCTGGGGTTGTTGCGCGGCTTGTTCTTCTTCATCGAGGTAACGATAGGTCTTTGCAGTCACGTTCAACTGCAACTGATCGGTACCCGCGGCTTTATCCGCTGCCACGATCTCCACATCATGCAACGTCACGATGCGCGGGAGAGCGGCAATGCCGCTGACGAACGCGCCAATCGCGTGGTAGTTGCCCGTGAGCTTCATCTTGATGGGCAACTCGGCGTAGAACTCCTTGTTGATCTGCGCTTCGGGCTGGAACAGCTTCTGGTCCAGGCCCGCGCCCGCGCCCTGCTGCGAAATATCGGTCAGCAGGTTGGGCACTTCGGTTTTGTTCGGCAGCTTGCGAAGCATGGCGCCGAACGACTGTTCCATTTCCGCCAGCTGCGCCTTGTAAGCATCGAGGTTGGCGGCCTTGCGCGCCTTAGCCTCCAGCTTCGACAGCAGCTCTGTTTCCTGCGCGCGGGCTGCGTCCAGCTCGGGCTTCTTCGGCTTCCACGCCATGAAATACGACAGCACGCCGGCGGCGACGATGAAGATCATCACGATCGCGCCGAGGCGGTACGGCAGCGGCCAGCGGCTCGGATCGTTCGGATCGAGGTCGCGCAGTTGTTCGACGAAGTTGCTCACGGCGCACCTCCGGCGACACCACCGTTAGCGGCCTTGGCAGCGGCGAGCTGCGGGTTCTCCTGCGTGGCGGTCAGCGTGAACTGCGAGCCAGCATCGGTCGCGCCCTTCGTCTCCAGAATCTGGAGCGCAGGATCGGTCAGCCACTCTGAGCTATCGATGTTGCGCATGTAGGAGGCGACGCGAGTGCTCGACTGAGCGATACCCTTTAATTCAATTTTACGATCGGTCTGTTTGACAGAAGTCAGATAGATGCCGTCCGGGGTCGTGCGCACCAGCTGGTCGAAAACGTGCACGATCTCTGGACGACTCAATTCGAGCTGTTCGATCACCTGGATGCGCGCCTGCAGGCGAGCTTTCTGCTGTTCCAGGTCCAGGATCTCGGCAATCTGCTTGTCGAGCTCGCGGATCTGTCCGTTCAGGTATTCGTTGCGGCTCACTTGCTCGTCGATCGCCGACTGCATCTGCCAGTTGACCACCAGGTAAACCACTGCCGCGAGCATCAAAGCCGCCAGCGCACCGACGCCGAATTCCTGGCGTTTGCGTTTACGTTCCGCCTCCCGCCAGGGAAGTAGGTTGATTCTTGGCATGTCAGTCGAAGCTCCGTAACGCCAGCCCGCACGCTGTCAATAATGCGGTCGCGTCTTTTTTAACGGCCTGCGCCTTCGCCTTCTGACTCACCTTCATCTGACCCAGAGGATCCCCACGCTGTGATTCGATGCCGACGCGACTTTGGATCATCTCCGCGGCGCCGGGGATGTTGGCGCAGCCACCGCAGATCAAAATCTGTTCAGGTTGTTCACGACCGGCGCCGGAGGCGAGGAAGAACTGCAGCGAGCGGCTCACCTGCTGGCACATATCGTCGATGAACGGGCCGAGCACTTCGGTTTCGTAGTTGCCGGGCAGCCCGCCTTCTTTCTTGGCGCGGCCGGCTTCTTCCATGCTCAAGCCGTAGGTGCGCATGACTTCTTCGGTCAGCTGCTGGCCGCCGAAGGAGAAGTCGCGCGTGTAAATGACTTTGAGATCGCGCAGCACGCTGAACGTGGTGCTGCTGGCGCCGAAGTCGACGACCCCGATCACGCGACCCAGGCCGCCGTCGGGCATCTGGTGCGTGAGCAGGCGGCAGGCGTTTTCGAGCGCGAACGCTTCGACATCGACGATCTTCGCCGTGAGACCGGCCGCGGCGCAGGCAGCAACTCGCTGCTCGACGTTTTCCGAGCGGGTCGCCACCAGCAGCACATCGAGCATGTCCGGATCTTTTTCCGAGGGGCCGATCACTTCGAAATCGAAGCTGACTTCTTCCATCGGGAACGGGATGTACTGGTCGGCCTGCATTTCCACCTGGCCTTCCAGCTCGTTCTCGCCCAAGGTGCGCGGCATCTGAATGACCTTGGTGATCGCGGCGTCGCCGCTGATCGCCACGGCCGCTTCCTTGGCGCGCGCGCCTGAACGCTTTACGGCGCGCTTGATCGCGTCACCGACGGCGTTGGCGTCGACGATCGCTTTTTCGTTGATCGAGTTCGGTGGAGTGGCCTCGGCGGCATAAGACTCGACGCGGTATTGACCGCCGCTCATGCTCAGTTCGATGAGCTTGACCGAGGAAGTAGTGATATCCAACCCAATGAGGGGCCGGGATTTTGCGGTTAATAACACGCTGGTTCCCTTATCAGATCAGACACTTAGGTCACGATCGTAGAGCGGACACGAAACACGGGCGGCAACTATATACAGCCGTGACTTAAGTTGAATGTGAGGAGCCTCACGAAATACCATCGCGGTATTCCCGCAGTAAAACTGCCATTTTTTCAGCTGCCACAGCGTGTCTCGCGTTCATCTGCCGCGTTCCAATGCAGATCAAACCCTTATCACGGCGCGCCTCGCCTCGAGCGCAATCACCCGCCGTTCTCCCCGAGGCATTTTTGCGATTTCGCGCCCGGTGGCGATGAGGTGAAACCTGAAGCCGTGTCTGAACGATCTTCAGTTCTGACTACCCTAAACGTTGAGCCGCTCGATTGTGCTGATTGATCATGGGCCAGCGGACGATTTCTTCCCCGGCGGCGATCTAAGTGGACCGCGGCCAGGATTGGACTCGTATGATATTGCCCAGCGTCTCTTGATATAGCAATCGGCAAAGCAAGGACTTAGGATTTTTTGTTGCCATGCGACCTTACCTTCAATCCCCGCTTCGGCTGGCTTTCGCTGCGTTCCTCGGCGGCGTCGGCGCCCTGGTGCTCG
>CAMLEO010000325.1 GCA_946478975.1 uncultured Steroidobacter sp. | reverse complement strand
GGCATGGGCATCTGCCACAGCTACACGCCGGACGGTCGATGCGTGTCGCTGCTCAAGATCCTGCTCACCAACTTCTGCCTGTACGACTGCCTGTATTGCATCAACCGCCGCTCGAGCGACATTCCTCGGGCGCGATTCTCGCCGCAGGAAGTCGTCGATCTCACACTCTCTTTCTATCGTCGCAATTACATCGAAGGGCTGTTCCTGAGCTCCGGCATCATCCGCTCGGCGGATTACACGATGGAACAACTGGTGCTGGTCGCTCGCGCCCTGCGCGAAGAACATGAGTTCCGCGGCTACATTCATTTAAAGACGATTCCGGAAGCCAGCGCCGAGCTGATCGAAGCCGCCGGCCGCTACGCCGATCGACTGAGCGTGAACATCGAGTTGCCGAGCCGTGAAGCGCTGACGACGCTCGCGCCGGAAAAGAGCGATGTTTCCATCAAGCGTGCGATGGGTGAGATTCGTCTCAAGCTCGATGAGAAAGCCGACGCCGGCGCCAAAGCGCCGCGTTTCTCGCCCGCCGGCCAAAGCACACAACTCATCGTCGGCGCCGACGACAGCTCCGACGCATCGATCATGGACACGGCGGACACGCTGTATCGCTCGTACAAACTGCGCCGCATTTATTATTCTGCGTTCAGCCCGATTCAACGCGCCTCCTCGCGCTTGCCGAATCGCGCACCGCCGTTGATGCGCGAGCATCGGTTGTATCAAGCCGATTGGCTGATGCGTTACTACGAATTCTCGTTGAGCGAACTGGGCCACGCCATGCCCGGCGGCAAACTGGATCTGAACGTGGATCCGAAGACGACCTGGGCGCTCGCCAACCGCCAGTTGTTTCCTGTGGATGTAAACACCGCCGAGCGGCACTTGCTGCTGCGAGTCCCCGGCCTGGGCGTGCGAATCATCGATCGCATCATCAGCTCGCGTCGTCATCGCAAGCTGCGTTACGAAGACCTGAAGACCCTGGGCGCAACCTTGAAACGCGCCAGACATTTCATCTGCGCCGCAGACTACCACCCGCCACAGAGCGACGGCGATTCCGACAAGCTCCGTCGCGCGCTGACGAGCGCACCTCAACAACAGTCGCTGTTTTAATTATGTATTCGCGACAGTCGCTGTTTTAGTTATGTACTCCGCTTGCGTTCAAGAGTGCGGACAATGGCGTGAGGTCGCGCGCCCGCTCCTTTCGGCAGGCATTGCGCCCGAAAACGTTGAGTGGCGAGCAGGCGCGACATTCGAACAACGCAGTGAGTTGCCGCCGAGCACGCCGCTGCGCCTGTCGCGCCAGCTGATCGACCTGCTGGAAAGCATCGCCTGCTATCGCCACCCGGGCCGGTGGGAGCTGATGTATCGACTGGCCTGGCGCTCGTTGCGACAGCCGCGGTTGCTGGAAGACGCCGCCGATCCCGACGTGCACCACGCAACGAAAATGGCCAAAGCCGTCGATCGCGAAGTTCACAAGATGCACGCATTCGTGCGCTTTCGGGAGCTGGAGCACGACAATGGCGAGAAGATGTATTACGCGTGGTTCGAACCCACGCATGAGGTGCTCCGCCTCGGCGTGCCGTTCTTCTGCCAACGCTTTCCGAACATGGACTGGATGATTGCGACGCCGGATGGCACCGTTCTGTGGCGCGACCACGCCCTGCAATTCATCTCGACCCCGGATAAATCATCGCTGCCGAAAGCAGACGCGCACGAAAGCCTGTGGCGCACCTATTATCGAAACATTTGTAACGTCGCTCGCATCAACCCGCCGGCCATGCAGCGGGACATGCCCAAGAAATATTGGCACAACTTGCCCGAGGCGACGGAGATTCATTCGCTGTTGCGCGATGGCCGGGCGAACTTCGCGCAACGTCAGCGAGAAGCCATCGATGCCGAGATGACGAAAGCTCGCGCCGTTCAACGTGCACTCGCAGACCTGCCCGACTACTCAGGCGGACCGGCAGCGTGCCGCCGTTGTGACATCTGGCGGCACGCCACTCAAGCCGTGCTCGGCGAAGGCTCCACGAACGCAGCGATCATGCTGGTCGGCGAGCAGCCCGGTGACGAAGAGGACCTGCGCGGCCGGCCCTTCGTCGGGCCCGCGGGAAAAGTGCTGGACGAAGCTTTGCAAAAGGCCGGGCTCGATCGGGGCGAGGTCTACATCACCAACGCGGTCAAACATTTCAAATGGCAGCCGCGTGGCAAGCGCCGCTTGCACAAACGCCCCGACGCAGCGGAAGTCGCCGCCTGCAATCACTGGCTCGATGTCGAAGTCGAGCAGATCAAGCCCCGTATCATCGTGGCACTCGGCGCATCCGCCCTGCGCGCCGTGGCCGGATTGACTGGCTCAATCGAATCGGCCCGCGAGCTGCGAATCCCTCACGCCAGCGGCGCACAGATTGTCTGCACGTATCATCCGGCCGCGATCCTTCGCACCGAGCCAGCCGAGGCCGAGACGCTCCGCCAACATCTAATTGGAGATTTGCGGCGAGCGAAGGAACTCGCGGCATAGCGCTGCGCTTGGATTGTAGATGTCGTCCTCACCTCCACCCTTAGTCACCGTTACGGAGAACGGGCTGTACTGCCCGCCGGGCGATTTTCACATCGACCCGTGGCGGCCAGTCGAGACCGCTGTAATCACGCACGCGCACGGCGACCATCTTCGTCACGGCAGCAAGAAATATTGGCTGGCTGAGCCGGGCGTCGCGATCGCACAGCATCGGCTCGGGATCGAACACCAGCCGGACTCGCTGAAATACGGCGAGCGCCTGCAGTTGGGCGCCACAACTATTTCTTTGCATCCCGCCGGTCACATTCTCGGCTCCTCGCAATTGCGCATCGAGCACGATGGACGAGTCTGGGTGGTCTCCGGCGATTACAAACGCCAGCCCGATCCCACGTGCGCTGCCTTCGAGCCGCAACCTTGCGATGTCTTCATCAGCGAAGCGACGTTCGCACTGCCGATATATCAATGGCAGCCGACCGCACAGGTCGCCGAAGAAATATTCCAATGGTGGCGTGCGAATCGCGAGCGAGGGCTCGCGTCGGTGTTGTTTTGTTACGCGCTCGGCAAGGCTCAGCGAGTGCTTTCGGAACTGCGCGCCTTCACCGACGAAACGGTTTATTTACACGGCGCGGTCGGCACGCTCACGGATGTATATCGCCGCCAAGGCGTCGAGATGCTGCCGACGTTGCCGGCGACCGGCGATCGCAAGACCGACTATCGCGGCGCCTTGATCATCGCTCCGCCGAGCGCCGCCGGCTCGCCGTGGATGCGACGCTTCGGCGATCACTCCAGCGGCTTCTGTTCCGGCTGGATGCGAGTACGCGGCAATCGTCGGCGTCGAGGCTACGATCGCGGCTTTGTGCTGTCGGATCACGTCGACTGGCCAGGCCTGATCGACACCTGCAAGGCGACCGGTGCTCGCAAAATCCTGCTGACGCACGGCTACTCCGATGCGCTCGCCCGTTTCCTGAACGAGCAGGGTCTCGATGCCAGCACGCTCCAGACCGCGTATGGAGACGAAGAACAATGAGAGCGTTCGCGGCGCTTTACGAAGAGCTCGACACCACGCAGTCGACCAACCTGAAGGTCGCCGCAATGGCGCGCTACTTTCGCGAAGCTCCGCCGGCCGACGCGGCCTGGGCCACATATATCTTGTCCGGACGCCGCCTGAAACGTTTCATCGGCCCGGCGCTGCTCAAGCGCTGGTTGATCGAAGAAGTGGCGTTGCCGGAATGGCTGGTCGATGAGTCGTACAGCTCGGTCGGCGACCTGGCCGAAACGATTGCGTTACTGACCGCCGGCAGCGCGCACGCCGGATATAGCCACGACACCGCGCTCTCCGACTGGATCGAAGAACGTTTGCTCCCTTCGCGCGACGCCGGCGACGACGTGCAGCGACGAACCATCGTCGGCTGGTGGCGCGAGCTGCCCTATCGCCAATGTTTCCTGCTGAATAAACTGCTGACCGGTGAACTGCGCGTCGGCGTGTCGCAACTGTTGGTGACGCGCGCACTAGCGGAAGTGACTGGCATCGAACGCACCGAGCTCGCCGGCCGGCTCATGGGCGACTGGCAGCCGAGCCCACGCTTCTGGCAATCGCTGCACGCGGCAGAGAGCCCCCACTCCGATCCAGCAGTTCCTTATCCGTTCTTCCTGGCCTCGCCATTGGAAGGCGATCCGTCGCAGCTGGGCGAGCGCGCCGCCTGGCAAGCTGAATGGAAATGGGATGGCATTCGCGGCCAGCTGATCCGTCGTGCCGGCGAATGTCACTTGTGGTCGCGCGGCGAAGAGCGAATCACCGAGCGATTTCCCGAGCTCGTCGACGCCGCCGCATCGCTGCCCGACGGCCTCGTTCTCGATGGCGAAGTGGTCGCCTGGAAGGACGGACGCATTCAGCCGTTCGCGTTGTTACAGCAGCGCATCGGCCGCAAAAAGCTCAGTGCCGCGATTCTGGAATCGGTGCCGGTGCGATTTCTTGCTTATGACTTGCTGGAGCTCGACGGCAATGATGTTCGGGCCGAACCACTGCGGGAACGCCGCGCACAGCTGGAGAAAATCCTGGCAACAGCTTCGCCGCTGTTACGAGTCTCACCGCTGGTCACGGATGAAACATGGGAACAACTGGCGTTCGCACGAGCGGCTTCGCGGGAGCGCAATGTCGAAGGCTTGATGCTCAAAGCGCTCGATTCCAGCTATGGCACGGGCCGCCAGCGCGGCGCGTGGTGGAAATGGAAAATCGAGCCGCACTCGTTCGATGCGGTGATGATTTATGCGCAGCCCGGCCAGGGCCGCCGCTCGAATCTCTACACCGACTACACATTCGGCGTCTGGCGCGACCAGGAACTGGTGCCGGTGGCCAAAGCCTATTCAGGATTGAGCAATCCTGAAGTCGAGCAGCTGGATCGTTGGATTCGCGCGCATACGGTGGAAAAATTCGGACCGGTGCGTTCAGTCGAGCCGACGCAGGTGTTTGAGCTCGCGTACGAAGGCATTGCCGCGTCCGGCCGCCACAAATCCGGCATCGCCCTGCGCTTTCCGCGCATACTTCGCTGGCGCACGGACAAACCGGCTGCGGAAGCCGACACGCTGGCGAATCTGCACGCGGTTTTGACGGGAGCGCTGTCGCAACCACGCGATGCGCATGCTGGCTAAGTACGATTTCAAGATTCTCGCGACCTGGGAAACTCAGCATAATGCCGCCCCAGGTCCGACTACCCGAGGGACGTTATGAAATTCACAGGCAGCTGCCACTGCGGCGACGTGGGCTTCGAGTTCGAAGGCGAATTCAAGGAAGTGATCGAATGCAACTGCTCGCATTGCAGCCGTAAAGGCTACTTGCTCACATTCGCGCCGCGCGACCGGTTCGTGCTCAGGACCGACGATGCCAAGCTGGGCACCTATATGTTCAACAAGCACGTCATCGAACACCGCTTCTGCAAGCGCTGTGGCTGCGCGCCGTTCGGCTTCGGCAACAACCCGAAGACCGGGCCGACGGTCGCCATCAACGTGCGCTGCCTGGAGAACTTCGACCTGGCCAGCGTCAAGCGGACGCCGGTGGATGGCAGGTCGTTCTGACGGGCGAGCCAGCTGATATAGTTGCGGACCCCGTAGGACATCGACACTCCGCAATGAGTCAAGACAGCTCCCTGTCAGCGAACGCCCGCGACAATCTGCGCCAGGCCGCGCTGGATTATCACGAGCGGCCCACGCCTGGAAAACTGGCCATCACGGCCACCAAGCAGCTGACCAACCAGCGCGACCTGGCGCTCGCCTATTCGCCCGGCGTCGCCGCCGCCTGCGAAGCCATCGCCGCCGACCCGCTCGACGCATTTCGGTACACCGCCCGCGGCAACCTGGTCGCCGTGATCACCAACGGCACGGCCGTGCTGGGCCTGGGCTCGATCGGCCCGCTGGCCGCCAAGCCGGTGATGGAAGGCAAGGCGGTGCTGTTCAAGAAGTTCGCCGGCATCGACGTGTTCGACATCGAGCTGGATGTGAAGGATCCGGAGCGCCTGGTCGACGTGATCGCCGCGCTGGAGCCCACCTTCGGCGGCATCAACCTGGAAGACATCAAGGCGCCGGAGTGTTTCATGATCGAGCGCAAGCTGCGCGAACGCATGAAAATCCCGGTGTTCCATGACGATCAGCATGGCACCGCCATCATCGTCTCGGCCGCGGTGCTGAACGGCCTGCAGGTCGTTGGCAAAGACATCAAATCCGTGAAGCTCGCCGTGAGCGGCGCCGGCGCGGCGGCACTCGCCTGCGTGGATCTGCTGGTCGACATGGGCCTGCCGCGAGAAAACGTGTGGCTGACCGATCTGGCCGGCGTCGTCTACACGGGCCGCAAGGAATTGATGGACCCCGATAAGGAACGTTTCGCGCAGCCCACCAACATGCGCACGCTCGCGGAAGTGATCGTCGACGCCGACATCTTCCTTGGCCTGTCTGCTGGCGGCGTGTTGAAGCCGCACATGGTCGCAACCATGAAGCCGCGGCCGCTGATCCTGGCGCTGGCGAATCCCACGCCGGAAATTTTGCCGGAAGAAGTCGCGGCCGTGCGCAGCGACGCGGTGATGGCGACCGGCCGCACCGACTATCCGAACCAGGTGAACAACGTCCTGTGCTTCCCCTATATCTTCCGGGGCGCGCTCGATGTGGGCGCAACGACGATCACGCGTGCGATGGAAATCGCCGCCGTGCACGCGATTGCCGACCTGGCCCGCCAGGAACAAAACGATATCGTCGCGAGCGCCTACAACACCGAAAATCTCACATTCGGCGCGCAGTACATCATTCCCAAGCCGTTCGATCCGCGCTTGATCGTGAAGATCGCGCCGGCCGTGGCCAAGGCTGCGATCGAGAGCGGCGTTGCCACGCGGCCGATTCAGGATTTCGACGCGTACGAACAGAAGCTGCAGCAGTTCGTTTATCACAGCGGCACGTTCATGCAGCCCGTGTTCGCCGCCGCTCGTCGCGTGCCGCCCGAGCGTTCGCGCATCATCTTTGCCGAGGGTGAAGAAGAGCGCGTGCTGCGAGCGGCGCAGATCCTGGTCGATGAAAAGCTCGCGCGCCCGGTGCTGATCGGCCGTCGCGGCGTCATCGACATGCGCATCAAGAAATATGGCCTGCGCCTGAAACGCGACGAGCACTTCGTCCACATCGATCCGGAAAACGATCCTCGCTATCGCGAGTACTGGGAAGATTACCGGCGCCTGATGGGACGCCAGGGCGTCACGGCTCAATACGCCAAGCTGGAAATGCGCCGCCGCTCGACCTTGATCGCCTCGATGCTGCTCAAGAAAGGCGAAGGCGACGGCATGATCTGCGGCACGAGCAGCAGCGTGCAGCGGCACCTTC
>CAMLEO010000324.1 GCA_946478975.1 uncultured Steroidobacter sp. | reverse complement strand
GGTCTATGACCTGGACTTGGTGTTATTGTTGGGGTTTCTTAAACCTGTATCGTTTTTTGTTATACTCCGACCGCGGCGCGTCAACGGGGGGCGTTCACTCGTTTCCGGTACTGGCAGAACTCTCATGGCCTCTGTACTCACAACGTCTGACGTTTCGATGACATCCTCGCGCGCCGGCCTCGGCAAATGGGCACGCGAGCCGCTGTTGCATTTCGTCTTGATCGGCGCGGTGCTGTTCGGGCTCGATCATTTCATCGCCGGGCGAGCCGACGATCCGCATACCATCGTCATCGACGCCGCCGTCGACGCTGAGGCCAAGCAAACATTCCAGAGCTCGCGCGGCCGCGAGCCGACGGCGGAAGAGCTGAAGGCTTTGCGCCAGGTCTGGCTCGACAACGAAGTTCTGTATCGCGAAGGTGTGGCGCTCGGCCTGGACAAGGGCGACATCGCAATTCGCGAGCGCGTGATCTTCAAGGCGCTCAACATGGTGGACGCCAACACCAAGCGCCCGGATTTCGACGAAAAGGTGCTGCGCGAATGGTTCGAGAAGAATCGCGCGCGCTACGACCAGCCGGCACGTTATAACTTTCAGGAAGCCGTGCTCACCGGCGAATCTACCGAAACCGCAGTCCGCTCGTTCGTGAGCGCATTGAACGCCGGCCGCACGCCGGATGTGGAAGCAGGGCTCCGTGTATTCAACGGTCGGCCGCGTGCCAACGTGGAGCAAAGCTACGGCGCCGAATTCGCGACCGTGCTCGAAACATCGCCGCTCAATGAATGGCGGGCGATTCAAAGCAAGGACGGCTGGCGCGCGATGCGCTTGCAGTCGATCACGCCGGGCCTGCCGGCCGAGTTCGAAAAAGTACAAAGCGTCGTCGCCCAGGATTGGACTGACGCGGTGTTGTCCGAGCAGCGCAGCGCCGCCGTGCGCGCGCTCGCCAGGAAATACACCATCAAGATCGAATCTGGAGCGGCAAAGTAATGCGCGCGCTTCATCTGCTCGTGATCGCGCTGCTGGCGCTCGTCTCCAATGCGGTGCTCGCGCATGAAATGAGCATGGCGGAGATGGAAGTGCGCGAAACCGCGCCGGGTGAATTCCTGTGGCAATGGACCGCCAGCGGCAATCGCCCGGCAAGCGAAGATCTCACGCCCGTCTGGCCGGAGAGCTGCCAGGTCGAGGAGAGCATGCTCCGCTGCGGGAAAGCCGGATTGCGCGGCACGCTCACAGTCAAAGGCGTGGGCGAACGCTATTCCGCCGCGATCGTTAAAGTTTACTGGCTGGACGGCCAGAGCCGCGTGTTCACGCTCACCGGCGGGCAGCCGGATGTGAAGCTTTACGGTTCGGCCGCTGACAAGCGCGGCATGGGCGAGATCGCGAGCGCTTACGTGGTGCTCGGTGTGGAGCACATTCTCGGCGGCTTCGATCATTTGATGTTCGTGATCGCGCTGCTGTTCCTGGTGAGCTTCAATCGCCGGCTGGTGCTCACGATCAGTGCCTTCACGCTGGCGCACAGTCTCACGTTGGCGTTGAGCGCGCTGGGCCTGCTCACGCTGCGCTCGCCGCCGGTTGAAGCGACGATCGCGCTTTCCATCATGCTGGTCGCGGCTGAGGCGCTGCATAAAGAACAAACATTGTCGCGTCGCTGGCCGGCCGTGGTCGCGTTCCTGTTCGGGCTGGTGCATGGGCTTGGCTTTGCAGGCGCGCTGGCGGATATCGGTCTGCCCAAGAATCATTTGTTTGTTGCGTTGCTTACATTCAACGTCGGCGTCGAATTGGGTCAGTTGCTGGTGGTCGCGATTGCATTCGTCCTGTATCGTGCGTTCGCCGCTCGGCCCAGGTTCGCTGCGTTTCGCGCTCCCGCGCTGTATGCGATTGGTGGCATCGCGGCTTTCTGGTCGATCGGGCGCATCGTTACGATTGTGGGCTGAGAGACAATGATTCGTTGGACGGGGTTGTGGGTAGTTGCTGCGACGGTCGCTAGCACATCGGCGTGGGCGGGTGGTGTGCCGACCACAGTGCTAGAAGAAGTTGTCGTCACGGGCCAGCTCGATCAATTGCATGGTGCGCCGGTATCGGCAAGCCAAGGTGTGGTCGGCGCCGAGCAGTTGGAAATGCGCCCGGTACTGCGCACCGGCGAGTTGCTGGAAGTCGTGCCGGGACTGATCGTCACTCAGCACAGCGGCGACGGCAAAGCGAATCAATATTTCCTGCGCGGGTTCAATCTCGACCACGGCACCGATCTCGCGACCAGCGTCGACGGCGTGCCGGTCAACATGCCGACGCACGGACATGGCCAGGGCTACACCGATATCAACTTCGTCATTCCGGAGTTGATGCAATCAATCGAGTATCGCAAAGGCACTTACTACGCCGAGACCGGCAACTTCTCCGCGGCCGGCGCAGTGGATATGCGTTACCGACGTTCGCTCGAAGCGCCGATCGTCGTGCTCGAAGGCGGCGAAGACGATTACGCTCGCAGCCTGATCGCCGGCTCCGCAGATGTTGGCGGCGGTACACTGCTGATGGGTTTCGATTACGCGCACATCGACGGTCCGTGGGACTTGCCGGAGAATTATCGCAAACGTAACGGGCTGCTGCGCTATAGCCGGGAAACATCTGCAGGATTGTTCACCGTGACCGCGCAAGGTTACGAAGGCGATTGGCGCTCGACGGATCAGATTCCACTGCGTGCCGTGCAGTCGGGGCTGATCGATCGGTTCGGCACCATCGATTCCACCGATGGCGGCGACTCGCATCGCTACAGCCTGTCGGCGGATTGGGCTGGCGCGCTCGGCCGTGGCCAATCGAAGGCGCTGTTATATGCGGTCGACTACGATCTCGATCTGATCTCGAACTTTTCCTATTTCACGGATCCCGAACACGGCGATCAGTTTCAGCAAGTCGATCAACGTCGCGTTTACGGCGGCGACTGGTCATGGCGCGCACCGTTCCGTTGGTTCGGGCTCGATCAAGCGCTCGCCGCCGGCGTGCAGGTTCGTTATGACGACATCGGCAAGGTCGGCTTGTATCGCACGATCGCGCGCGAACGTTTTGCAACCGTGCGCGAGGATGCAGTTCGTCAGGCGAGCTACGGTTTGTACAGCAGCGTCGATACTCGCTGGAGCAAACGTGTGCGCACGACGGTTGGTTTGCGCGCCGATCATTTCGACTTCGAGGTCGATGCGGGCCTCGCCGCGAACTCCGGGCGTGACAGCGATTCCATTGTCAGTCCCAAGTTTTCGCTGGTGCTCGGGCCGTGGAGCAAGACCGAGTTCTTCTTCAATGCCGGCAAAGGATTTCACAGCAACGATGCGCGCGGCACGACGATCAAAGTCGATCCGGCCGATGGCGTGACGCCGGCCCAGCGCGTCGATGCACTCGTCGATGCCATCGGAATGGATGTGGGACTGCGGACCGCGCTCGTGCGGAACACGCAGGTCAGTGTGTCGCTGTGGAGTCTGAAGCTCGATTCCGAACTGGTGTTTGTCGGCGATGCCGGCACGACCGAACCGAGTCGCGCGAGCGAACGTCGCGGTGTGGAAGCGTCCGTGATCTGGAATCCGCTGACCTGGTTGATCGTCGATGCCGACCTTGCTTGGTCGCGCGCTCGCTTCAGCGAATACGATCCGTCTGGCGATCGCATTCCGGGCGCGGTCGAGAACGTGGCGTCCGTCGGACTCGCGATCGATCATCCGAGCGGTTGGTTCGGCGGCGCGCGTTTCCGGCACTTCGGCGAGGCGCCATTGATCGAGGACAATCGCGTGCGCTCGAAGCCGACCACGCTGGTAAATCTCGAAGCCGGCTACCGGTTCTGGGAGCGTTACAAGATCAGCGCCGCGGTTTACAACGTGTTCGCAAGCTCAGACAGCGACATCACGTATTTCTATGAGTCGCAGCTCGCGAACGAGACCGAGCCGGTGGAGGACATTCACTTCCATCCGGTCGAGCCGCGCACGGTGCGCGTGACGTTGAGCGGGAGCTTCTAAGGGAATCCCGCGGCATCGTTGGAGGCAGTGTGGTCTGCGAGCGCAGCCTCGATGTCTTCTAGAAATGCCTGCGCGCTCTGAGTCACGCCTTCGTCGTCGCTGTGATACATCGCGTGACGAATGGCGTCGCGGATCACGCCGGTGTTGTCGCCGTCCTTCAACGCAAGCTCATACAACGAATGAAGCGCGATCTGCCGATCGACTTGCTGCTCGCCGCTTTCCAGCACTCGCTTGAGCGCCGGCACTGCTTGTGACGTCGGCGCATTCGCCAAGGCCTCGATGGCGGACGCCCGCGTCTTGGCGTCGTAGCTCTGAGTGTCTGCAATCCAGCGCGAAACATCATCCGTCGTAATCAGATGAGCTTGCTCGGCCGGCTTGATCACTTCCACTGCTGGCGGGATCTCAGCCGCCTTGGGCGTTGACGTCCCCGCGCTGTGTGTCTCGACGCGCGTCGGCTCGTCCCGATTCGCATGCACATAAGCGAGCCCGCCCAACGTGCCCAGCAGCATGGCAAGCGACACGACGATGACTGATGTCTGTGCCATGCGTGCGATCTAGTGCAGCGCTGTGGGATCGCCGAGTGAGTCCCAGGGTAGCGCTCGAACAAACGCGTCGAGCACTTTGCTCGCACCTTCCGCCGAGTTCGTTGCCAGCACCTTCACCGTCCAGCGACTCGCGTCGAAAAAATATAACTGCGTTCGAGTGTCATCCGCCGCGTATGTGATTTTCGTGCCGCGGATGCTCTTGTGCTCTTTGAGTCGGAACGGCCGTTCTGAGAGCAAATGCGCCGAGTTCTTCGCCGCGCTCGCCTTCGCCCCGTCCAGCTTCGCATCGGTCGCAGCGGAATCTGCGAGGTAAATTTCAACCACGGCGCTGAGTCCGGATTCGTTCTGATATCTCACACCGACATCGTTGTTGCCATCGATCGTGTACGGTGCGAGCACGCGAGAGAAGCCGCCGACCTGCTTGGCAAATTGCCAGCCGCTGTACTCGTGCCGCCACGCTCCTTCATTGCCGAACGGATGCAACGGATCGGCCGTGCTGATCGAGCTCGTCAAGCCGACGAGCAGGGCGGCCGCCAGCACGCATGTCTTTCTAATCCAGCCCGTCACGTCGCCCGTCCCGCTCAGCTTGGTCCATGACGAGCATAAGTCGGCAATGTGACAGATCTATGCGCGGACGAGGCCGTTCCGGCGACTCTTATATATGAGCACGCGGGAGCGTCGGTCGGGTGCTTATGTCAACCCCGTTCTGGGCGGCGCTGGGCGGCTGAAACGGTTGTCGTGAGCCTCACGAACAGCAAAATCGCCCGGCCGTTCGGCCAGCCAGGTCCAGAATAATGATCAAAATGATCGCGCTCATGCTGCTCAGCCTTGCGGGAACCGCTGCAGCCGGCGTCGGCGATACCTTCCAGCCGACTCATGCCGAAAAGCAGCGCCTGGCGTTGATGTCCAAGCCGGAGAAGTGGTTTCTCAAGCATCTCGCGGGCCCGCGCGAAGTCATCGACGGCCAGGTGCTCGATCCGAAGTTGCAGTATTACCTCGAAGAGCGCCGCCGCCGCTCGCCGCAAGAAGTGAAGCGCGAGATGGATACGTTTCTCGGTGCTTCGGATCGTGTCATCGCACGTGACGCGTTGGCGCGAGAGTGGGCGTTGATGACCAAAGTCACGGCGCCGATGCGTTCGTTGGAACAGCGTGCGATTCCCGGGCCGGGCGGCCCGATTCCAATCCGCATCTATACGCCGGAAACGAATCAGGACGGGCCGCTGCCGGTGCTGATTTATTTTCACGGCGGCGGTTGGATCTACAGCGGCATCGAAGCCGTCGATCGCGCGGTGCGGCTGATCGCGAACGAAGCGCAGGTGATTGTGATATCCGTCGACTATCGCCTAGCGCCGGAATATCCGTGGCCGGCGGCGAATGACGATGGCGAGGCTGTGTTCTTGTGGGCACGCGCGAATGCTCCGAGCTTCAGCGGCGATCCGGATTGCATCGCTGTCGGCGGTGACAGCGCGGGCGGCAATATTTCTATGTCGATCTCGCAGCGACAGATCGCGGCGGGCCGGCCGACGCCGTTGTATCAATTGCTGTACTACACGGCGATCGATTTCTCGCCGCACTATGAGTCGTCCAGGCTGTTCGCGCAGGGCTACGATTTCGACACGACGTTTGTCGATTTCATGACCTCGCTCGTATATCCGGGCGAAGGCACTGCCGCGCGGGCGGTGAAGCAGCTCAAGAGCGTAAAGATGGAGAAGATGCCGGCGAGCATCGTCGTCACCGCCGGTTTCGACATGCTGCGCGATCCGGGGCAAAGCCTCGCGCGACGCATGGAGAAGGCGGGGACTGCGGTCACTTATCTGAACTATCCAACGCTGATCCACGGGTTCCTGCAGTGGACCGGCGTCGTGGACGATGCCGACAAGGCTGCCGTCGAATCGGCCCGCCTGTTCGGGAACGCGGTTCGGAGCCGCCGGGCGGTGCTGAGAGCGGATCCCTTTAAATGAGCGTCGCAGTTCCGACATACTCGGCGCATGTCGGCACCTCACCCCGTTCGCTTCCTTTCCGCGCTGCTGCTGTGTCTGTGCTCGGCGCTGGCGCTGGCCGATTACGCTGCGACGCCTAAGAAGCCGGTCGAGCTGGCGGGCTACTGGGTGCTCGACGCCTCCGCCAGCGACGACCCGGAAGCCATGCTCGCGCAGCGGCAGGAAAAGGAGCGCCAGGAGTTCGAGCGCTTTCGCCGCCGCATGGAGGAGTCTCGCCCTCCCGGTATGCCTCCCGCCATCGATCCCGAAGCGCCGCCGCCGGACGCGGGGCGCCGGCGCGGCCCCAGGCCTTGGCAAAGGCAGCAGCAGGAAAACTTTCGCCGCATGCTGGCGGTGAGCCCGACGCTCGAAATCAAACAAACTTCGACCAGTGACTTTGAATTTATATCTGCCGTGGAGTCGCGGCGGGTGGAGGCGGGGAGTCACACCCAGGTGTCCCTGCCTGAAGGTCAGCTCGCCGACTCACGCGTCGGTTGGGACGGCGAGTGGTTCGTGATCGAACGCCGCACTCGCAGCGGGCCGCGCGCGGTGGAGAAGTTTCGAGTTGTGCAGAAGACCGGGCAGCTCGAGTACTACATGGTTTGGAGTGGGGATAGCGAGCTTTCCGGGATGAAGATTCGGCGCTTCTTCAACCGCCGGACTGAGGCGCCGCCGGCGCCTAATCCGGATAGTGGGCCGCATCTCTAGAGTATTCGTTTCTTGAGAGGGGCCTCGGTGGCTCGCGTCGCCGAGGTGGGTGGGGTCTCTTATACCCGGCGGCCCGCCCCGCCCGTGGCCACGCGGTCGCGGGGGCGGTATTGGGTTCGTCCCGGGAGCGGGGGCGGGGGCCCGCCT
>CAMLEO010000323.1 GCA_946478975.1 uncultured Steroidobacter sp. | reverse complement strand
GCCCGACGTACGCTGCAAACATCAGGCTGCCATTCACCCAGCCGCGCTCCGAGGGCAGCACCCAATGGTTCTGCAGCTTGTTCATCGGGTTCGCGACTGCGCCCTCGCAGAAGCCGAACACCACCCGCACGGCGATGAACTGTGCCACCGAGCGACAGAATCCGGTCGCCGCCGTCGCGATACACCAAATGAAAAACAGCGTGGTGCTCCAGCGGCGGATGCTGAGCCGGTCCGCGGCCACGCCGCCGGACACGTGCCCGAAGATGAAGCCCCACGAGAACATGCCGAGGATCAGCCCCATGCCGGCGCCGCTCAGTCCGAGTTCGGCCATGATGTGAGGCGCGGCCATGGAGATATTGACGCGATCGAAATACAGGAAGATCGCCGTGAGCCACAGCACGGCGACGACCACGAAGCGAAATCTTGGAATGGCGCTGCCCGCGCATCGCTCGCGTTCGCCGAGCGGTGCGCCGGTGGCGGCAGGCGATTCATCAGGGAATTTGCTCATGAGCCTCCGCCCGACCAGTCGGTTTGGACGATTCTTCGAGTTGCGGCTATGCTTGTCAAGCGCCCTACTTCTACGAGATCACGCCCGATGGAAATACGCGTCAGTGCCGAACTGGCAGCCCCTGCAGACCGGATATGGCAGCTGCTGGCCGACTTTGGAAACATTCGCGGCTGGTGGCCGGAGGACGGCCCCATTCGCATCCAGGACGTGCAGCTCGAAGGCCAGGGCATCGGCATGATCCGCCACATTCTGAATCATGGCGCGCGCCATCGCGTGAGCGAGCGTCTGGACTTTCTCGACCCCGTGAGCCGCACGCTCGTGCTGTCGATCGTGGGCACGCGGCCCAGCGGCATCACCGCGTACCTCGCCGAAGGAAACATTGTCGAGATCGACCCGACCCGGTGCCGGGTGGACTATCGCGCGCTGGTGACGACGCTGCCCGGTCGCGAGGCACAGATTCGCGAGGGCTTGATGAAAACCTACGAAATGATGTTCGCAGGACTGCGAGCCGCAGCCCTGCGAACCGAACCCGCTCAGAATTTGTAGTCGAACGACACGCCGTAGGTGCGCGGGTTGATGAACTTCTTGCTGGTCGCCCTGCCGAGCGCCGAATACGACAGGTCCGCGAACTGCTTCTCGTCGCCGAGATTGCGGCCCCACAGCGACACACTCCACCCCTGCGATATCGGCCGGTAAGTCACGTTGCTGTCGTAAAGGGTGTAGCTGTCGCCGACGAACGGCGCGCGGTTGAATTCATCGAAGAATTGTTTGCCGACGTAACTGGCGTTGCCGGCGACACTCAGCTCCGAGTTACTGCCGAGCGCGAACGTGTACTGCGCGCCGAGATTGCCCTTCCACTCGGGGCTCAGCTGCGGCGTATTGCCTTTCAGCTGCACCAGCAGGTTGCCGAACTGCAGCGGATCGTCGGTGAGGTAATCGGAGAACTTGGCATCGGTGTACGCGACGCCGCCGCTCACCAGCAGCGCCGGCACAGGCGCCCAACGGCTGTTCAACTCCACGCCTTTCACATCCATGCCGTTGATGTTGTTGATCAGCGTGTTGAACGGCCCGCCGGCAGTGGTCGGAACAGCCTGCGTACGCTGCAGATCTTTGATCTTCATATCGTATGCAGCGAGATCGACGGCGAACGTGCCGACCGCGTTTTCCAACTTGATGCCGACTTCGTTGTTGCGAACCGTCGTCGGGCCGATGATGGGATTGTTCGTCTGCATGATCACCGCAGCGCCCTGTCGATAGCCCTGCGAGAACGTGTAGTAGATCATCGTCTGATCGTTCAAATGGAAGTCCAGGCCGTACTCGCCGATGTACTTGCTGTCGGTGCGCTGGTCGTTGGCTACGTTGGTCGGCGAATTCGGCGGCACGACCAGCGTGCCCGCAACCCACTGCCAGTTATCAATGCGACGCTCATCGCGACTGTAGCGTCCGCCGACGCGCGCCGTCAGCCAATCGAACGCCTGATAATTCACGTTGAAAAAGGCGGCATACGAATCGCCGTCGCTGTAACCGGCACGCCAGAAATAAACATTCCGGGTCGGCGTCTCGCCCACGAAAGTGGTGCCGCGCAGTTTTTCGGTGAACCAGTACAGGCCGCCGATCAACGTCAGCTTGTCGGTCGAGTAGGTCAATTGCGCTTCGTCGCTGATCTGGCGATCTTTCAGCGGCACCGCCACGGTCGCGGTGGTGTTCGGCGGCGGCACCACCGATGACAGATCGAGATCCTGAGCGACGTAGAAATCCATGTCGCGCCAGTTCGCGATGTTCTTGAACGTGAGATTGGAATTGAGATCCCAAGTGAACGTGCCGGTGATCGAGCGCGTCTCGCGATTCAACTCCGGGTCGATATTGCCGGCGCCGTTGCGCGAGTTCGGATCGGAGAATCCGCCGATTCCTTTCGGCGCCTGGCTCGCAGGCGCAGGCGGGCCGACCACGTAGAGCGGCGTGTAATACGTGAACAGGCCGCTGTTGTCGTCCTCCTTGCCATATTCGCCACTGACCAACAACCGAGCGCTGTCCGAGAAGTTGAATTGCAACTGTCCGCGCGCCGCATAGCGACTGTCGTCGTCGATATCATTGCCGGTCGTGATGTTGGTGCCGAAGCCGTCGCGACTGATGGCCTGGACGGCAATGCGCCCCAGGATGTTGTCGGTGAGCGGGCCGCTCAACGCCGTATCGATTTTGCGGAAGTTATAATTGCCCGCGGAAACATCCACATAGCCGCTGAATTCGTCGGTTGGTTTGGCGGTGATCAGGTTGATCGTGCCGCCGGTGGAATTGCGGCCGTATAGCGTGCCTTGTGGACCGCGCAACACTTCGATGCGATCCAGGTCGAACATGGCCATCGACTGCGCTTCCTGGCGAGCGACCACTGCGCCGTCCACGTAGAACGTGACTTCGGTGTCTTCGCCTCGGGTGTTGCTGGTATTGCCCAGGCCACGCATGGTGACTTTCATCAAGCCGACGATTTCGCCGACGTTCAATTCGGGCGACAGCTTCTGCAGGTCGCGCACGTCAGTGATGCCCGAGTTCCGCAGTTCATCGGCACCGACGACGGAAATCGCCGCCGAAACATCGATTAACGTCTCTTCGCGCTTGCGCGCCGTGACCAGGACTTGTTCCAGGATCGCTGAATCTGCGGCCGCTCCTTCCGCCGCGTGTACCTGAGGTGACTGCAGTCCTGCGGCTGTACCCAAAGCCACGCCGACTGCAAGTGAGAGCGCTGAACTCGTGACCGGCATATCGCCCCCTGCTGTCTCGTTATTAGCCGACCGTACGGTCGGTCCGGAGCGAGACTAGGATTTTTCGGAGGGCGTTGTCAACAGCCGCCCGGTTAATGTGTCAGGCCGCCGGGCGGCTCACTGCTCGCGGATCGCCGGGGTCAGTTCCAGGCCCGGCACGTGATGCAGCTTGGCGATGTGTTGATTGACGATGTTGACGAAGTCGCGCGCCGCGGGCGACAAGTGCTGCCAATGGCGGAAAGCCCAGCCGATCGATACCGACGGCAGATCCGCAATCAGCACCGCCGTAACCGAGCCGCTCTTCTCGAAGTTATACGCGTGCATCGCCGGCACGATGGCCTGCCCGAGACCGAGCTCGACGAAAATCTTCGCGGTGTCGAAATCGTCGAATGTGACTTCCGGTCGCAGATGCACGCCCCGCTCCAGCGCCGCCTGTTCGATGGCGGAATGATGGGTCGTGCCGCCGGCGAGCCCGAGATAGCGAATCGACTGCAAATCCTTCAGCTGCAGCTTGCGCCGCCGTGCCAGCGGGTCCGACTTCTCCGTCAAAAGAAACATCCGCTGCCGGGCGATGGTGCGTTCGTTGATGCCGCGCGCAGGTTCGCCGGTCGTAACAAACCCCAGGTCTGCCTGGCTCAACCGCAGGATCTCGAAACACCGCCGCGTCGAGTTCGCCGGCAGAAAGCGCAGGTTCACGGCGGGATGCTCTTTGCGAAAACGCACCACCGCGTTGCTCATGAAATGCCGAACCGTGGTGCCGCCGGTCGTGATGGTCAGCGTGTCCGACTCGCCGTGCTGAAGCGCGCGAATCCGCTGCAGGCCGATCTCGATCGCGTCGAGCCCTTCCATGGCGAAGTCTTTGAGGATCTTGCCCGCCGCTGTCGGATGCACACCGCGAGCGTGTCGTTCAAGTAATCGAACGCCCAGCTCGGCTTCCAGGCGCGCAATGTGCTGGCTTACCGAAGACTGCGTCCGCTGCAGCTCGCGAGCCAGCGAGCTCATGCTGCCCGCCTCGCACGCCGCCACCAGGATTTTCAGGTCTTCCAGCGTCATGTCGCACCTATTAGCTTTCGCTGGGATTATTGCACTCCCCCTTAGCGTTGACTAATGGTGTGCCAGGTGGAATCGTGCCGCCAGGTACCGCAAGGAACTCTCTGCTGTGAAAGGTCATCGACTCTCCACGCTCGACATCGTGGGAATGAAACGCCGTGGCGAACGGATCGCGGCGTTGACCGCGTATGACTATACGTCGGCGCAAATGATCGATGCCGCCGGCGTGCCGGTCATTTTGATTGGCGACACCGTGGGCATGGTCGTGCAAGGTCAGGACACGACCCTGCCAGTCACGCTCGACCAGATCATCTATCACGCGCAGATGGTGGCCCGAGGCAATCAGCGCTCGCTGCTGATCGGCGACATGCCGTTCATGACTTATCAGATCACGGTGGAAGACGCGTTACGCAACGCCGCCCGCCTGGTGACCGAAGGTAAAGTCGGTGCAGTGAAGATCGAAGGTGGGATCGCGATTGCTCCCACAGTCGAGCGGCTGGTTCGCGCCGGTATTCCGGTGTGCGGACATCTCGGCTTCACGCCGCAATCCACGCACGCCATGGGCGGGCCTCGTATTCAAGGCCGCGAGCCGTCGGCCGCTGCATCACTCGTTGCCGATGCCAAAGCGTTGGAGGCTGCCGGTGCGTTTGCTGTGGTTCTAGAACTCGTGCCCGCGTCAGTGTCGCAGGAGATTTCGCAGCGCCTGTCGATCCCGACCATCGGCATCGGCGCCGGGCCTCATTGCGACGGCGAGATTCAGGTTTTCCATGATCTGTTCGGCCTGTACACCGACTTCAAGCCTAAACACACGCGCCGTTATCTCAACGCCGCTCAAGACATAACGACGGCCGCTCGCCAGTTCGTGCGGGATGTGTCTGAAGGCACATTCCCCGGCGCCGAGCAAACGTCCGACCTCGCCGCCGATGCCCGTGAACGGTTCCGTTCGCTGCTTGCCGAAGTTTGAAGAGGATGTGACACTTCCGCGCGCTCATGCGCGTACGTAAACGTCACATTGCTTCAACCTATCTGCCCAGCCGGTACCGCTATTGGTATTCCCTCAGCAAGCTGGCGATGGATCCGCTTTACGACTCGGTGCCAGCGGCATTCGCTGACAATCGTGCACCCATCCTGGATCTAGGTTGCGGGATCGGGCTGCTGCTGCATTGTCTGCGTGCGGCCGGCAGTCGCACGTCATACGTCGGCGTCGATACCGATGCGGAGAAAATCGCAGCGGCCCGTTCAGCATCGGACCGCGGCGGTCATGCCGATGCCGCGTTCGATGTTTGCGATCTCAGCCGGCAGTTTCCAAAGCATGAAGGCAGCGTCGCGCTGCTGGACGTGCTCCAGTACCTGCCGCCGAGTGCGCAGGAGCCGCTGATCTCACAAGCGGCTCAATGTGTCAGCCGCGAGGGTCGGCTGGTGATTCGCACCGGCCTTGCCGATCGTTCCTGGCGCAGCACGCTGACTCGCGCGACCGATCGCTTCGGTCACTGGGTCGGCTGGATGAAAACATCGTTCAAGGCGCAACCCTCCGCTGTCGATCTCGCCGCGACCTTGCGTCGGCACGGCCTGCAGGCGGATTTCAGGCCGCTCTGGGGCCGCACGCCTTTCAACAACTGGCTGGTGATCGCGCGGCGCCCGTCTGGCGCCGCTGCCTGAGCATACGATCACGAGATCAAGGATAGATCTCGAACTCCTTGAGACCGTAGTTACGCAGCGTCGAGCCGCGCTTGGTCGCGAACACACGCACCATGCGTCCGGTCGTGTTCAAGCCGCGAATATCATCGACACCGCCGTCGCCGATGCTGGTCTTGTAGATCGTCTGCCAGGTGTTGCTGCTGACGTAGACCTGGATGGTGTATTCGGAGGCGAACGCCGCGTCCCAAGTCAGTCGCACGCGAGAGATCGAATAGCGCTGACCGAGGTCGACGTAGATCCACTGCTTGTCCGTGCCGGCGACGCTGTGCCACGCGGTCGTGAGATTGGCATCCGTCACCTTCGCCGCACTGTAGGTGCTGCTTTCGGTGGAGCTCGGATAGGCCTTCTTGCCCTTCGCCAGATTGGTCGGCGATTGAGCCGCCGCCATCATCACGCCGAATTCGGCCCAGCCGTTGGCTTCCAGCGGACGCTGGCCGCTCAGGAACGTGAGTCGATCGGCGCCGCTCGGCTGCGGCCAGATTTCGACGCTTTCGATCTGCAGCCCTTGCCCGACCGCCGCCGCCAGGCGCTCGCCCAGATAGTGCGGATAATCGCCTTCATCGACGGGACCGCCGCCGCTCTTGGTCACGCCGAAGTTGCCGGTGCCGGTTTCGGAGAATGCAAAACGTTTGCTGTGAGCGAGCGCGAAACTGATCGCCGAGGGAATGCCCCAGCCGCGCTTCGGATTCCAATAGTCGGCCGCGGGGTAGTCCCAGATCTGGCGACGGTTCACCGGATTGGCGAGCCAGTCCGCCAAGGAAACATTCAGGCCGGTGCCCCAATCGTAATAAGCGGTCTTGTCGCGCGAGCGGGTCGGGTTGTAGATCGGGCTGTAAGCGGTCGGCGCGATGATGTCGACGACATCGTCGCCGGGATAGCTGCTTTCCTCGCTCAAACCGAAGTTGGCATACGACGCCGACGGGCTCCACATGGTCTCGATGCTCATGCCGTAGGTCTGCGCATAGGAATGCGCCAGAGCGGCGACGTGGCGCCACGCTGCGATATAAGCCACGCGCGTCGCTTCGCTGCGTACCTGCCAGCCGTACCAGTTGCCGTTCTGCTCCCAGCCGATGCGCAGATAGATCTTGCGAAAGCCCTTGTTACGGAACGCATCGAAAATTGCCGGCCAGACGCGATAGCGGCCGTTGGCGAGGTCGTCCAGATCGTATCTGCCATTGGCGACGTCGTTCATCATGCCGACCGCCGCGGTCTCGCTGTACACGCCGTAGTTGGGATCGTCGCTGGCCAGCTTCAGCTGATAAGCGGTGGGATCGTCGGTCAGGCCGACGCTGACGATGGGAACGATGGTCGGATGCCCTTCGGCATCCAGGCGATTCAGATAATCGGTGGAGCACAGCGCCGCCAGGTT
>CAMLEO010000322.1 GCA_946478975.1 uncultured Steroidobacter sp. | reverse complement strand
CGCGCACGCCTTCGACACCCCTCGCCAGGTCGACCGCGCGCGCATTCTCTAGCGGAGAGCTCACGAAGCCGCTGAGCTGCACGACGCCTTTGCTCACTTCGACGTTCACATCGCTGTCCGAGCCCAGGTCCGCACCTTGCAGACTGTCTTTGACTCGTGCCGCAATTACAGTGTCCGCAACCGGCCGACCGGCGGGCCGCGTATCGTCACGCAAGCTCAAATCATTGCGAACTTCGTGCACACCGTGCACCGAGCGGGCACGCATCAACGCGGCCGTGCGCTGGTCTTCGGAATCGACGAAGCCGCTGAGCTGCACGACGCCGTCGCGCGTTTCGACTTCGATCTTGCGGGCCGCCAGCGAGCTGTCCCCGCCCAGTGCCGCTTTGACACGTTCGGTCAGCGCCGCATCTTGGACCGCGTTCTGGGGATCATCGGCCGCCGTGGCGACTGAAATCGCCGCCGTCGACAGCAACATCGCCGCGAGGGCGGCAGCGAATTTGTTCGACTCGCGCATGGCTCTCACTCCCTAAGCGAATTTTGCCGTTTACGCATTTAAGTCAATGAGTCACTGGGGACGAAGTTCCGGCGGCAGGCGTCGGCGGAATTCCGGTGCCATCGCCGGATAACCCTTCCGGTCTGCGGGTATCCACAAGCGGCCCCGGAGAGAATCGCGCCTACCATGATGCCGCCTGTACGTGGTGCCCGTGCCGGCGGAGTTTTATATGGGTGCGAATGAGAACAGGGCGTCACCTGTCCCAGCCAGCGGACTGAACCTCGACAAAGCCGCCAAGTGCATCGTTGCGGCGGGGCTGCAGCTGGTGCAGGGCGAAGTCGGCGCATTTTTCTATCACACGGTGGACGAGAAGGGCGTGGCGCGAATGCAATGTGCGCTCAGCGGCGAAGCGCAGGAGACATTCGCCAAACTGCCCATCCCCGGACACACCGAGCTGTTCGGCCCGGTGTTCGATGGCAAATGCGTCGTGCGTTCGGATGATGTTCTGAAAGATCCGCGCTACGGTCACAGCGCTCCGTATTTCGGTATGCCGCCCGGGCACATGCCGGTGCGGAGTTATCTCGCCGCGCCAGTGCGATCGATCAACGGTGAAGTGCTCGGCGGCCTGGTGTTTGGACATCGCGAGCCCGGTGCTTTCAGCGAACGCTCCGAGCGAACTGCAAACGGCGTTGCTGAACTCGCCGCACTGGCGCTGGAGAATTCCAAGCTGCTGCGCGCCGTGCTCAACAGCGAACGCCGTTGCAAAGCGCTGATCGAGACCGGCACCGACGGCATCATGGTGATGGACGCCGCAAGCGTCGTTCGTTACGCGAGCCCGGCGGTGAAGACGATCGAAGGTCGCGAACCCGAGGAGATCGTTGGCACCGCGCTCACGGACCACGTTCATCCAGAAGATATTCCAGCGCTGCGCGAATTCATCCAAACGGTGCTCGACAACCCCGGCCGGCATCTGACGCACGGTGCCCGCCGCCAGCACAAAGATGGCCATTGGGTTCGCCTGGAAGGCACGGTGACCAATCTGCTGCACGATCCAGCGGTCAATGGCATCGTCGCCAACTTTCGCGATGTGACGGAACACAGGCGCAATCAGGAAGCGCTGATGCGCTCGCAGAAGATGGAGGCGCTCGGCACGCTGGCCGGCGGCATCGCGCACGATTTCAACAATCTGCTGCTGGCCATCACCGGCAACGCGACGCTGGCGACGACCGATCTTCCGGACGATCATCCGGTGCAGCACAGCTTGTCGGAAATCACCAAGGCGAGCCGCCGCGCGACCGACCTGGTCGGACGCATTCTTGCCTTCAGCCGCCAGCAGGAAACAAAGCGCGAAGTGCTCGCGCTGGCGCCGGTGATTCAGGACGCGCTGCAGTTGCTGCGCGCAACCTTGCCGGCCATGATCAGCATCGAGGCAACGTTCCAGTCCGATACGCCGGCGGTTTACGTCGATGCCTCGCAGATTCATCAAGTGATGATGAATCTGGTCACGAACGCCGCCCACGCGATCGGCGCCATCCCCGGTGCGATCAAGATCAGCACTGAGGCCGTCAACATCGAAGAAACATTTGGGCGACCGCTGGGACTCGCTGCCGGGCGTCACGCGCACATCTCGGTGAGCGACACCGGCTGCGGCATGAGCAAGGCGACCATCGCTCGCGTCTTCGACCCTTTCTTCACCACCAAGCCCGCCGGGCAAGGCACGGGGCTGGGATTATCGGTCGTACACGGCATCGTCAACGCACATCATGGAGCGATCAGCGTGTACAGCGAGCCCGGCAAGGGCAGCGTGTTTCATGTGTATCTGCCCGCCGCGGCGTCCAAGGAATCGCCCACGGTGAGCGCGCGGCCCGCCACGACCAAGGGCAACGGCCAACGCGTGCTTTATATCGATGACGACACCGCAATCGTATATCTCACCGCGCGAATCCTGGAGCGCAGCGGTTATAAAGTCACCGGGTGCGACAGCCCGTTCCAGGGCCTGGAGGCGTTTCGCGATTCGCCCGATCAGTTCGATGTGGTTGTGACCGACCTGTCGATGCCGCAGATGTCGGGCTTCGATGTCGCTCGCGAGCTGCAGGCGGTGCGCCCGGATATTCCCATCCTGCTGACGTCCGGTTACGTGCGGCCGGAAGATCGCGACGCCGCCCGCGCCGCCGGCATTCGCGACGTGATCTTGAAGCCGGACACCGTGGATGAGCTGGGCCAGGCGCTCGCGTGCTTGTTTCAGAAGCTGGAGCTGGGCGCCGACTGACTCTATTCGGCACTCGCCCCACGCAGCATCGATGCCACTTTCGGCTCGATGTTTTCTCCAAAGAACGCCTGCGGCTTGGACGCCTCGAAGCCTTCCTGCTTCTCTCGCTCGCTGACCAGCTTGGTCGCGGTGTCGAATGCATCGCGCAGCGAAGTCGCTTGCGGCAGAGAATCCCGGAACAAGGCCTCGCCGAAATAAGTGAGATCGCGGTCGTCGGAACAGCCGAACGAGGTGCGATCGGGCGCAGCCGCTGTAATCACAATCGTATAGGGATCCTGCAACGAGTCGATGAAGGCACCGGCGTGGCAGGCAGAGATCACGATGACGCGCCATTTGATGCCCGATGCTCGCAGCGCCTCGGCCAAAGCGTCGCCGGACAAATCTCCGAGCGGCAGCGTTCCATTCTCCACTGAGAGCAGCGGATCTTCTGATCCATGCGAAGACAACGTGAGGAACAGCACATCCCGATCGAGGCGCATTTTTCCTGCGACCGCTTTGAGCGCGTAACGCAAGCCTGCCACCGTCGCAAGCGGCTCCGTTTCAAGGTCGCGCTTGTCGTTGATCAGCAATAGCGTGCGATTCCCGGTGTCGAAACGTTCGGCAAACTTTTCGGCCGCGAACTTGATCTCCTCCGCGAACACCTGCTGCCCGCCATAACCGGCAAAGCCCACGAAGAATCCCACCGGTGCATCGCCGGTCGCACGCTCGATGCGAGCGACCGATGCATCGATGAGTGCCGACTGCTCGAACAGCAGCGTGTCGGCTTCTATGTCGTCGTTGCCGGTCTTGAGCTGCTCCGCATACTGATCGGCATCTGCCGCCGTGGTCCACACTGCGGGGTAGAGATACAGCGTGCCCGCCATCCAGAAAAACGCGACCGCGACAGCAAACGAACCGAGAACCGCGATGGGCTGCCGACCGCCCGTCAGCGCTTGCAGCCCTCGCACGCAATAGACGATCGCGTACAGGCCGAGCACTCCATAAGCCACATCCGTCCATTCATCGGCCACCCACATGCCGATCGCGAAGTCGGCCATGATCAGGACCGGTAACAATATCGCAAGCAGCGAGGCCACCCGAGCGAGCGGCGCTTGCGGGCGCGATCCCTTCGCGAGGATCACCGCAATCAACTGGAGCGCGAGTACATACGACGCCAGCGTCGGCGCGCCGTATGGATAGAACTGAGGATCGGGCAGATAGAAGAACCAGCTCAATCCAATCCACGACGCCAG
This sequence comes from uncultured Steroidobacter sp., assembly GCA_946478975.1. The sequence goes on along the minus strand of CAMLEO010000322.1, from coordinate 3,407 downwards.
CGAAACCACTGCCAGCGCCATGATCGGCAACGTTTTGCCGGACAACACGCGGCTCGCATCGACGGGCCGGCGCAATGTGAGCAAACGAAGCACGGCTTGCCAGGTCGGCTCGTTGTGCTCGGTGGCAGTCGGAGTACTGAATGGCTCCATGGGTCAGCTATCGAAAGGATATGCGAAGGCGCGCAGTGTGACAGGCGCGACACGGCGACGCACGGCCATGATTCCATATTCGTCCGAAAAACATCGCCCCGTTCTGGAGCATGCTGCCTACGAATGAAGCGCCGCCGCGCGAGGCTTCGGCAATCGAATTCGAACCTTCAGGCCGGCTGGATGATGGCTTTCGAGCGCAATCGAGCCGCCGTGGCCATGAATCACGTCGCGCGCTATGGCCAAACCCAAGCCGACGCCGCCGCTGCCTCGATTGCGAGAACCTTCGAGCCGCCGAAACGGAGCGAATGCCTGCTCCACCTGGTCCGGCGGAATACCGGGCCCGCGATCGCCGACGGTGATTTCGATCGCATCGGCGTGCTCGTTCAACTGCACGCGAGCTTCCTCACCGTACTTGCAGGCATTGTCGATTACGTTCGAGAGTGCGCGGCGGATTGCGACCGGCTGACATGGCAGCTCGGCGTGATCGGGGCCTCGGTAGGAAACGTCGCCGCCCGCATCGCTCATCGTGTCGCACAGACTGATGAGCAGGGCCGCGATGTCGACTCGACTGTGAGGTTCGCGATGCGCCTCGTCGCTGGCGAATGTGAGCGATGCCCGCAACATCTGCTCCATTTCATCGATGTCATTCAGCACCAGCGCGCGCTGCTGCTGATCGTTCACGAACTCGGCGAACAAGCGCAGACGTGTCAGCGGCGTGCGCAGATCATGTGAGATCGCCGCCAGCATGTGGGTGCGCTCGTCGACGAAACGCTTCAACCGCTGCTGCATCTGGTTGAAGCTCTCCGCGATTGCATCCAGCTCCGGCACGCCGGCCTTGGGCACCGGAGTGAGCTCACGCTCCCGCCCAAGCCGATCGGCGGCGACGGCGAGCTGTCGCATCGGACGGATGATCATGCGTGTGGCCAGCAAGGAAACGCCTGCAATCAGGCCCAGGCCCAAGATCGAGATAATCAGATTCCGTATGCGACGCGCCGTGGCCAGCTCACGCCCCGGCTCGGTGACCGCGATCCAGGTTCCATCGCTGAGCTGCAGCGAGACCTGCATCGTGCCGACCACCATCACGTCTTCCTCGATGTGATCCCGCACTACGTCCGTGAGCGCGGGCAGCGCTGCGAGCACGACGGAAACGCCACTGATCGAGTGCGACGGATCTTTCGGAATGGCTGCGGAAACAGCCACGCGCCGCACAGTGTTGCCGAGCTTCCGTTCGAGCAGCGCGCGCAACGACCTCACTGCGGGCGGCTCCTTTCCATGAGTCACCATGCTTTCCGACAGCGGTGAAAACGCGAGCCATTCGGTGCTGAGATGCTTCAACACCTCCTCGCGACGCGCGGGAGCGGTGACCGTCGCGATGCGCACCGCTTCCAATGTTCGCTCGGCCATCCAATCGCGCGTATAGAGCGCAATTTTCGGTGGCGGGACCAGTCGGACCATCACCACTTCCTGCAACACTTGATTCGCGATCAATGTCAGCACGATGATGATGCCGAACCGCGGTGTCAGCCCGACGCGCTCCCACAGTCGCAACATCATGATTCGCGCACCGGCTGCTGGACCGCCACGTCTGCGGTAAATATATAACCTTCACTGCGCACGGTTTTGATCAGCTCCGGCTCGGCCGGATCGGTTTCGATCTTGCGCCGGAGGCGGCTGATCTGCACGTCGATGCTGCGATCAAAGGCTTGATTGGTCCGCCCGCGTGCGAGATCGAGCAAGCGGTCCCGATGCAGGATCTGCTGGGGATATCCGACGAATGCGAGCAGCAGGTCGAACTCGCCGCTGGTGAGATCCACCAGCACGTTGTTTACTGTTCTGAGCGTGCGTCGACGCGGATCGAGCGTCCATCCTAGAAACGCATAGATTGTTTGCTCACGCGCGATTGTGTCGGCACCGCCCATCCGGCGCAGCACGGCGCGAATTCTCGCCAGCAGCTCGCGAGGGTCGAACGGCTTTGCGACGTAATCGTCCGCGCCGAGTTCGAGGCCGGCGATTCGATCCGCCGCTTCGTTGATTGCCGTCAGCAAGATCACCGGCACGCGGCTGTCCAGGCGCAACCGACGGCACAACGAGAATCCATCTTCGCCCGGCAGCATCACGTCCAGCACGATCACGTCGATGCGCTGGGTCTTGAGCAGAGCAAACATGCGTTTGCCATCCGGCGCTTCATATACCGTGAGGCCACGCTCGGCCAGGAACTGCCCGAGCATGCCGCGAATACGCTGATCGTCATCGACGAGCAGCACGTTGGAGCTGTTTGGCGACACCATGACGGTACGTTACCTCAGCAGGCAGCGACTGTCCGGGCTGAAACAAAACGTAACACTTCGAAGCCTTCATGCAATCGAGCGGCGCGGCTCGCCGCCTACAGTGTGCGTCGGTTCCAGCACGGAGATTTGCATGAACGGTTCGGTCAGCGGCGCGCTTGCTGTATGTCTTCTTACTGTTGCGAGCGCAGCGATGTCACAGGACAGGCAGGAGGATGCCTGGTCGTTCAACCTCGGCGCCGGAGCGATGTATCGGCCCGATTACGAAGGCTCGGACGATTACGAAGTGCGAGGCTTGCCTGTGCTCGGCATCAACTATCGCGACATCGTCGTGTTCCGCGGCGGCGCGCTGATGGTCGATGTGATCCAGCTGAGCGGCACCGGGTTGGCGGAGCATTTCCGCTTCGGCCCGCTGGTGAAATACGATCAGGGCCGCGAGGCGGACGACAACCCGATTCTTCGTAACCTCGGCGATATCGACGAAGGCGCGCTCGCCGGTGTGTTCCTCGGCTATCAGCTCGGACGTTTCGATCTCGAACTGACCGTCGCGCAAGACGCGACCAGCCGCTACGAAGGTGTGATCGCTGAGCTGCAAGCCGGCTACGGCTTCATGCTCACCGATCGTTTGCGCGGCCAGCTGCAGATTTCCAGCACCTGGACCAACGACGATTACACCCAAGCCTACTTCGGCATCACGCGCGCCCGATCTATCGCCAGCGGCCTTCGCGAATTCACCGCCGCCGCCGGCGTAAAAGACGCCGGCGCCGCGCTCACGTTGAACTATCTCCTCACCGAACACTGGCGCCTCACCGGCCGCCTCGCCTACCGCCGCCTCCTCGGCGATGCCGCCGACAGCCCGTTGGTTGAAGATGAGGGGTCGGCGAATCAGGCCAGCGGGGCAGTGTTTGTGAGTTATCAGTTCTAGTATGGCCTGTTCTGTCAAGCCAAGACGCGGGTGTTCCTCGCGTGATC
>CAMLEO010000321.1 GCA_946478975.1 uncultured Steroidobacter sp. | reverse complement strand
GATCGGGAACGACCGGCTCGATGGCGGCGACGGGAACACCTACATCGACGGCGGCGACGGCGACGACATCATGGACGCCGAGATCGGCGACGACGTCATGATCGGCGGGCCGGGACGGGACGTCATCGAAGCCGGCGGCGGCACAGTGATGATCCTCGGCCTGGCAACCAGGCCGCGACTGTCGCTCGCCATCGTCGCAAAGAACGGCGAGCTGCTGGGCAAACTGCTTTGGGCGTCACGCAATCTGTGCGCGCAACTCGAAAGCAGTCTGCCGAAATGAGTAACGCGCCGCTCGGCCGAAGAGCGGCGCCGCTTACACTGCCGACAACGTTTTTTTGTTTACAAACATCGCAGGAGACATCGCATGGCCACCGTCACCGATTCGTTGAAAGAACTGTTGCGCATCGAGGGTGCGACGTGCGCCGCTCTGGTCGACGCCAACAGCGGCATGATGCTCGGCAGCGCCGGCAGCGGCCTGGATCTGGAGCTCGCGGCGGCGGGTAATACCGAAGTCGTGCGCGCCAAGCTGCGCACCATGAAGAGCCTCGGCCTGGCCGATTCCATCGAAGACATTCTGATCACGTTGAGCAAGCAATATCACATCATTCGCCCGATCCAGGCCAAGCCCGGCCTGTTCATGTACCTGGTGCTGGATCGCGCCCGTGCGAATCTGGCCATGGCGCGCCGTGGCTGCCAGGACGCCGAAGGTTCGCTCGCGTTCTAACAGCGAGCAGCGAGAACGGAAGCGGCGGCAAGCACCGCCGCTTTCGATCCGGCATGGCGGTTATCGATCCTGACGACAACTGCCTGGTCATTCGCGTCGTGTACGACGGCGCGCCGATGGCCGGGAAGACGACCAGCGTCGCTGCGCTCGGGCGCGGCTTTGGCGCGAGCGTCTATTCGCCCGCGGATTACAACGGGCGCACGTTGTATTTCGATTGGCTCGAATACACCGGCGGAGTGTTTGAAGGGCGCCCCATTCGCTGTCAGATCATCAGCGTGCCGGGCCAGACGACGCTCGCACCTCGCCGGCGCCGCTTGTTACGCAGCGCCGATGTCGTTGTATTCGTCGGTGACAGCTCTCCCGCGGGCGTGGAAGCAGACCGGCACTACCTCGGCGCACTTCGCCGTGCACTGGATGAAGTGGATGGGCCGCCGATCGGTATCGTGTTTCAAGCGAACAAACGCGACCTCGCCGATGCGGTGCCTCTGGATCGACTGCACTCGCTGCTGGATGAGATGGAGTTGCGAAGCGCCATCGTCGAATCGGTGGCCACTGAGGGCACAGGCATTCGCGAGGCGTTCGTGTTCGCGGTGCGCCTGGCGTTGGATCGCATTCGTGAGCTCATGAATACCGACTCGCTGCTCACTGCTCGGCCTCAGGTCAACACTGCGGCCGAGTTGTTGCAAGATATCTCCGATGGAGACGTACCGGCGATTCCCAACGACAACGTCGCCAGCGGGCTGGTGTGGCCGCCCGTCGACGGTCGAATCATCCTGCACGAGATGACTCAGACCACAGTGGACCTGCGCCGAACGAATGACGGCGGATGGCACGGCGATGTCGGCACTCGCTGGTCCCTACAGTCCGCCGCCTCAGCGGTGTTCGCCGATGTCGAAGCAGGACACGCCGAACTCGTGAACTGGGCCCGCCTGCACATCGCGAATGCCCGGCTCGTTTCCAAACATCGCTGCCTGGTCCTCGCCAGCGACGGTCACGGGCACTATCGCCTGTGGCAGCTGGTGCGCAACGAGCCTTCGTTGCGCACGCGAATCGAAGCAGCCTTGAAGAAGGATGCGAGTGTGATTGCCGAGGTGCTGCTTTCCTCGGCGCGTACGTTCCTCGCCACTGTCGAGCACTTCGCGGCGAGCACTTGTGACCTGCCGCTCACACTGGACACGGTCGGGTCGTCCGCGTCCGGGCCTGCTTTCATCGGACTTCTGCCCTTGGCGTCAGCCACGCCGTCCGCCCGAGGCTGGTCGATGGCACGAGCCACCGACACGTTGATCTCGGAACTCAGCTTCGCTCTGCCTGCTCTGCGGACCCATCGCAAAGATCTGCTCGCCGAACTGGCGAAGCGGACCCGTGATCCGGATTCTTACAGCGGCGCCGAATGGCATTTGCTGCAGAAGCTCACCGCGCTCGCTGACACAGCGATGTGACGTAGTTGGTCGATTTACTGCTGAGATCTCAGGAAAACTCCCGCGCGCCCGATACACGGAAGAGACGCATCCTGCGTCGTTGGATCGGACGTGATGGACGAAGTGGCGCAACAGCTCTGGGTCGTGGTGGGTCTGCTGACCCTCATCCTCGCCGCCTTGTATTGGCGGCGCCAGCACGCGCCCATGTCTGCCGCCCGCGTTCCCGCCGCCGCTCCCGGCCCGATCGTCTATCGTGATGCGCCCACCGTTCGCGTCACCGATTCGCAGCGAGTCGACCGCACCCGCAAGATCGTGCGCGTGCAAGCTGGCGAAGCCGTCGATGTGCTTGCGCCGGCTGCCGGCCTTCCGCCGCGCTTTCGGATCACCGTCAAGAACATCGTTGCCGACAGCGACCTCGAGGCTGCTCACCTCGTCGTCGAGTTCGGCGGCACGCAGTTGAGCTGCGGGCCGCTGGTGCACGAAACGGCCTTCAACGAATTCGTCCTGCCTCGCGCCACGCGCGACGAACATCGCAGCTCGATCTTTTTCTATCACGAGCGCGGCGACTCGCTGGAATTCATGCGCATCAAGCTCAAGTCCGCCGATATGAGCAGCGGCCTGGTCGAGCTGGATGTCATGCAGCTGCATGGCCACTGGCCCGCCAGCTCGATCGACTGAGCCGCTGCACCAGCCGATCCACCTCGTGCTCGGCCTTGTCGATCGAGGCCAGCACTCTGTCATCGCCGAACTCGTCGTACTCCACGGCCACGCTCCACGACTGCGTGATGCCAATGTAGGCAAACGCCGTGCGCACGGACGCTTCGACATGATTGCGATCGGCGATGCGTTCGCCGGTTTCATAACCGTAGTCGCCGCGCGAGGAAAGAATCACCAGCCGTTTGCCCTGCTCCGCTAGCAACGGCCAGTAGGGCTCGCCAGCGCGATTGCGATCGAAGCCGAATGTTTTGCCGACCCGCACGATGTTGTCGATGTACGCTTTGAACTGCGCCGGCGGCCCGAAGTTGTACATCGGCACGCCTGCGACGATGACATCGGCCGCGAGCAACTCCTCCACCAGGCGATCACTCCTGGCAAGCACCTCCCGCATCGACGCGTCCCGTGCGTGCTCGGGCGTGAATGCCGCGCGGATCCAATCGCCGGTCACCGGCGGTGGCGGATTTGATCCAACGTCACGATAGATGATGTTCGCTGTTGGATCGATCTCCAGCCAACGCTGCACGAAGCGAGCGGTGAGCCGCCGCGTGTGCGAGCCTCGCGCATCGGTTCCCGATCGGCCGGGACGTGCGCTGGAATCGATGTGCAGTAAAGTAGTCATCCGCATCCTCCTCGTTGAACGTGAGGCCGCAACAGTGGCGTCGCGGGCGCGGAGTCACAAACGACGATTTGTCATGCGATGGCTGAGATCCATTCAGGCGTATGAGACGACGAATTCCCGCGCTGTCCTCGTTGCGAGCTTTTGAAGCGGCGGCGCGGCTGCGAAGCTTCAAACAAGCGGCCGATGAGCTGACCGTCACCGCGACGGCGGTGAGCCATCGCATTCGCGCGCTCGAAGACGAGATCGGCTGTCGATTGTTTGTTCGTAAGACGCGCGCGGTTGAGCTCACACCCGAAGGTCGCTCGCTCTACACCGCCGTACGCGAAGGATTCGACACGATTGCTTCAGGAGTGGAACGTTTGCGCCAGCGAGCGCGGCCTTTGGTGAAGCTGTCGACGACGCCGGCGTTCGCAGCGAAGTGGCTCGTGCCTCGGCTCGCAGCCTTTCAAGCTCAGCATCCGAATATCGACGTTCACGTGCACGCCTCGTATCGTCCGGTCGACCTGAGCGCCGGCACCATCGACATCGCGATTCGCTACGGACAAGGCCGTTACGACGGCATGAAGAGCACGTTGCTGCTGCGGGATCGCTTCGCACCGGTCGCGAGCCCGACGCTCGATGTCACAACCGCAGCCGACTTGAGTCGTCGCACCCTGATTCATTTCGATTGGGAGCAGGCGTTACCCATCGATCTCACCTGGACCGCCTGGGCGCGGGCGGCGCAACTGCCGGAGTTGAACACGGAAGGCGGCATTCGTTACTCGGATGAGAGCCACGCGATCCAGGCGGCCGTCGCGGGACAAGGCGTCGCATTGCTCAGCCTGGTATTGATAGAGCAGGAGCTGAAGCTGGGTGTGCTGGAATCGCGCCTGGAGCCGGTACTCGATGGCCTCGCCTATTACATCGTGCGGCCGGACCGTGGTTCGCAGGACAGCGCCGCAGCGATCGTCGAAGCGTGGCTGATGGAGCAGGCTGCATCCGTATAATCGAACGCATGCCGGCCAAGCTGACTCGCGACTTCTACGCCAGAGAAACATTGCTCGTCGCCCGCGATCTGCTGGGCATGCATTTGATACATGCGGGGCCCGAAGGCGAGCAGGTCGGGCGCATCGTCGAGACCGAGGCCTACAAGGGGCCGCACGACCTGGCGGCTCATTCGTCGCGAGGTCGCACCAAGCGGACGGAAGTGATGTTCGGGCCGCCCGGGCACGCTTACGTCTACCTCATCTATGGATTCTGGAACTGCCTGAACGTGGTCACGGCCGCGCACGGCACACCACATGCGGTGCTGTTGCGGGCAGTGGAGCCGGTGAGCGGAATTACCGACACGACCCACGGCCCGGGCCTGTTATGTCGTGCGCTCCACATCGATCGCAGCCTGAACGGCGCCGATCTGCTGGGCGACACCTTGTGGCTGGAAAAGCCGGCCCGATATCGAGCGCCGAGCGTGGCTCGCGGACCCCGGATCGGCGTGGATTACGCCGGCGACTGGGCCAAAAAGCCCTGGCGGTTCTTCGATAAGAAATCGCCCTACGTGTCCACGGTCAGCGCCGCCGCGCGGCGCAAAGCGCTGAAATCAGCCTAGAAACTCGTTAGTATCCGCCCCCTCCCGCCGCCCACCACCCGATCGACCAGGCCGCATGCAGCCCGTTCCCCGCGAACTCTTCTCCTATCGCAAGTACTGGGCGTCCCGCTTCGGGACGGCTCCGTTCCTGCCCATGTCGAAGGAGGAAATGGATGCGCTGGGCTGGGACAGCTGCGACATCATCGTCGTGACCGGCGACGCCTACGTCGATCATCCGAGCTTCGGCATGGCCATCATCGGCCGCGTGCTCGAAGCGCAAGGGTTTCGAGTCGGCATCATCGCGCAGCCCGACTGGCGCTCGACCGCAGACTTCACCCGGCTGGGCAAGCCGAATCTGTTCTTCGGCATCACCGCCGGCAACATGGACTCGATGGTGAATCGTTACACGTCGGATCGCCGGATCCGCAGCGACGATGCGTACACGCCGGGCGGCGAAGGCGGCAAACGGCCGGATCGCTCCGTGATCGTGTACTCGCAGCGGGTGCGCGAAGCATTCAACGATGTGCCGGTCGTGGTCGGCGGCATCGAAGCCAGCCTGCGCCGCATCGCTCATTTCGATTACTGGTCGGAGAAGGTGCGGCGGTCGGTGCTGCTCGATTCCAAGGCCGACCTGCTCGTGTACGGCAACGGCGAGCGACAGATCGTCGACATCGCTCATCGGCTCGCCAAAGGCGCACGCATCGATGAGATCACCGATCTGCGTGGAACTGCGTTCGCGCGTCATGCGACGCCGGAAGGCTGGACCGAGATCGATTCGACGACCATCGATGAGCCCGGTGCATTGAATCCGCCGCTCGATCCATACGCGATGACTGCATCGCAGCCTGCGCAAGCCACAGCAAATATTTCTTCGGCTGGCGCCGCGACCGGAAAAGATGCGGCGGCAGAAGCGGCTCGGCCGTGCGCGGCGTCGACGCCGTCGTCGGATGTTCGCGTCGTCAAGTTCGTTCGTCACGTGAAGTCGGCCGACCGGGCGCAGTCGGTCATTCGCATGCCGTCGTTCGAAGCGGTTCGCGAAGACGCCGTTCTGTATGCGCACGCCTCGCGCATCCTGCATCTCGAATCGAATCCCGGTAACGCACGCGCGCTGGTTCAGCGTCACGGCGATATCGATGTGTGGCTGAACCCGCCGCCGCTGCCCCTGTCCACTAAGGAAATGGATGCTATTTATGAGCTGCCGTATCGGCGCGTGCCGCATCCGTTCTATGGCGATCAACGCGACAAGGCGGTGAAGATCCCCGCCTACGAGATGATTCGTTTCTCGATCGCGATTCAGCGCGGCTGCTTTGGCGGCTGCACCTTCTGTTCGATCACCGAGCATGAGGGCCGGATCATTCAGAATCGCTCCGAGGACTCGATCATCAAAGAGATCGAAACCGTGCGCGACACGGTGCCGGGCTTCACCGGCGTGATCTCCGACCTCGGCGGGCCGACGGCCAATATGTATCGACTGGCGTGCAAATCGCGCGAGATCGAAACGGCGTGTCGCCGACCTTCGTGCGTGTTCCCGGGCATTTGCCCGAATCTCAACACCGATCACATGCCTTTGATCAAGCTGTACCGGCGCGCGCGCACGCTGCCGGGGATCAAGAAGATCCTGATCGGCTCGGGCGTGCGTTACGACCTCGCAGTGGAATCGCCCGAGTACGTGAAAGAGCTGGTCCAGCATCACGTCGGCGGCTATCTGAAGATCGCGCCTGAAGCGATCGGCGAAGGGCCGCTGTCGAAAATGATGAAGCCCGGCGTCGGTACGTATTACCGGTTCAAGGAGCTGTTCGAGAAATATTCCAGGGAAGCGGGCAAAGAGCAGTACCTGATTCCTTACTTCATCGCCGCGCATCCGGGCACGACCGATGAGGACATGCTCGAACTGGCGCTCTGGCTGAAGCAGAACGGCTACCGTGCGGACCAGGTGCAAGCATTCCTGCCCTCGCCCATGGCGACGGCCACGGCGATGTGGCACTCGGGCAAGAACCCGTTGCGGAAGATCGCTCGCGGCAGCGAGGAAGTACACATTCCAAAGGGACTGAAGGTGCGACGGCTGCACAAGGCGTTCCTGCGCTGGCACGACGCCAACAACTGGCCGATCCTGCGCGAGGCGCTTCGTCGCATGGGTCGCGCGGATTTGATCGGCGCCGGCAAGCATCAATTGATACCTGCCTGGCAGCCGCTCGGCACGGGCGATGCGCACGAAGGCCGGCGCACACCGCGCCATGCACAGCAGCAAGCGCCCGCGTCATCCAATAAGCCAACGACCAAGCAACAACGATTTCGCACCCAACACACCGGCCTGAAAGGCGTGCGCCTGCCCCGTTCAAAATAAAAAGAGGCCCGCGTCAAGCGGGCCGAGTTGCAGGGAGAGCGGGTCGAGGAAAACTTGTTTAGAAG
>CAMLEO010000320.1 GCA_946478975.1 uncultured Steroidobacter sp. | reverse complement strand
GGCAGTCGACGTGGGCGTAGTGGCGGTTCGGCGTCTCGTACTCGACGTGCGCGGTCGAGATCGTGATGCCACGCGCCTTCTCTTCCGGCGCCTTGTCGATCTGGTCGTACGCCATGTACGAGCCACCGTTGGTCTCCGCCATCACCTTCGTCAACGCCGCCGTCAGCGTCGTCTTGCCATGGTCGACGTGACCGATCGTGCCCACGTTCACGTGCGGCTTGGTGCGTTCAAACTTTTCTTTTGACACGGAGATGCCCTCTGAACCTGATCTGATGCCTACTGACTGACTAACTACTACCGAACTGTTTTTCCGAAGACTGGCTTGCGCCAAAACTGGAGCTCACGACCGGGATTGAACCGGTGACCTCGTCCTTACCAAGGACGTGCTCTACCAACTGAGCTACGTGAGCGCCTGCGCAAACCGGACCTTCACTACTTGTCTCTTATATCCGTCGACTCGACCTTGCCGCGTGCAGCAATGGAGCGGGTGATGGGAATCGAACCCACACCATCAGCTTGGAAGGCTGAGGTTCTACCATTGAACTACACCCGCCAAAGGAGTGGTGGAGGGGGTAGGATTCGAACCTACGAAGGCATAAGCCAGCAGATTTACAGTCTGCCCCCGTTGGCCGCTTGGGTACCCCTCCGCGGACATAAGAGCCGGGCATTCTCTTCGCCAACCTATTGAGTGTCAACAGCTGACGACACCCAAATGCACGGCGCAGCGAAATTTTCTGCTTAAGTCATGTGCCGACGCGCCGATACCCAATAACGACAGCGCAAGTGTAGCGCTCCAAGCCCATTGTCGAGCGGGATATGCTCAACCAGGACCTCGAACAACGCCTCAAGGCCCAGGTCGATTTTCCCAGTCCGCCGCAGGTGGCGACCGAGATCATTGCCCTGGCCCGTGACCCGGACATCGAAATGTCCAAGGTGGCAGCTGCCGTCAGTCGCGACCCGGCGATGACTGCCAAGATCCTCCGCATCGCGAACTCGGCATTCTACGCGCAACGCCGTCCGAGTCAGAACCTTCGCCAGGCGCTGGTCATCATCGGCCTGAACGCCGCGCTGACCCTGGCGCTCAGTTTCTCGCTGGTGTCCTCGATGCGCGCCATGCGCCCGGCGGGCATCGACTTCAGCCGCTTCTGGCGCCGAGTCCTGCTTGCCGCCACCGCCGCGCGAGCGTTCGGTGAAGCCGCGAAAATCGGCCATGGGGAAGACATATTCCTCGCGGCCATGCTTCAGGACATGGGCGTGCTCGCCCTCGACCGCGCCGCGCGGGATTTCTACAGCAAGCTGCCGCAGCCGGCGACGCATGCCGATTGGGTCGCCTACGAGATCGCGCAGCTCGGCAAAGACCACTCTTATTACACCGCCATGATGCTGCGGGCGTGGAATCTGCCCGAGCGGCTGTGCAAACCGGTGGAAGCCAGCCATTCACCGCAGATGTTTGCCGCGACCACCGAAGAAGGCATGTTCGCCCGCTGCGTAGCGCTTGGAAGCGACGTGGCCGAAGCTGTGCTTTCGAAAGATCGGACGACCTCGGTCCCTGCCCTCGCCCAGCGCGCGCACCGGTTGTTGAGCATGAGCCACGAACACTTCAACGAAGTGGTCGCGCGCATCATCGCCCTGATTCCGGAAACCGAAGCGCTGTATGAAACCAGCATTCTCGAAGCCGATGACGCCGAGAACCTGCTGGCCGAAGCGCGCGAGCTCCTGGCTGTTCGCAATCTGCATGCGTTGCAGGAAGTCACCTCGCTGCAGGCAACGACCAGCGTTCTGCTGACGCGCACCGAAGAAGCCGAAGATTCCAGCCGTCGCGATCCGCTGACCGGCGTGCTGAACCGTCCGTGGCTGGATCGCACGCTGGATCGCGAGTTCACCCAGGCCGTCGTGTTTGGCCGCGACCTGAGCGTCGCGCACGTCGACATCGATCGTTTCAAACTGATCAACGAAAAGTACGGCACCGGCATCGGCGACAAAGTTCTGCAGAGCTGTGCGCAGACCATTCAAGCCTGCATCCGCGGCAGCGACCTCGTCGCGCGCTTCGGCGGCGAAGAGTTCATCGTCGTTCTGCCCAGCACGGATGCCACGATCGCGAAGCAAGTCGCGCAGCGCGTGCTCGCGGCAATTGCGAGTGTCGATCATGGGGCAGACACCGGCGGCATTCGAGTGACTGCATCGATCGGCGTTGCGACGTACACCACCAAGCAGCGCTTCCCGAGCACGCTCGCATTGCTCGAAGCAGCCGATCACGCGCTGTACGCAGCCAAGTTGTGTGGCCGCAATCGAGTCGAGTGTTACGACGAGCTGCGACGCACGTCGACAGCGGCGCGGACCTAACTACTCAGATCGACCAGTTCGACCTGCGAAGCGTCGAACGCCTCGCCGAGGAATCGGCTGCCCACGCGCGCAAATCTCTCCGGGCTATCCGTCGCTTGCAGGATGGGGCGCGGCGATACCTTCGCCGGATTCAACAAACCTCGGTCGCGCAATTCTTTCTGCACCGCTGATGCAGTCGTCTCGGCGGAATCGACGATAGTGACCGACGGCGCGATCACAGCGCTCAACGCCGATGTGAGCACTGGGAAGTGCGTGCAGCCGAGCAGCAACGTGTCGATGTTCGGATCGTCCTGAAACAAACGATCGATGTAACGATGCGCGATGGCCTCGGCGATCTCGCCTTCGGTCCAGCCCTCCTCGGCCAGCGCAACAAACAATGAGCACGCCTGCGCGACAACATGCGCATTGGGATTGAGGCGCGCGATTGCACGCTGATACGCGCCGCCTCGCACTGTTCCTTCGGTCGCCAGCACGGCGATATGTCCAGTGCGTGAGTTCGCACAGCCGGCCATCGAGCCGGGCTCGATCACGCCGATCACAGGGATGGGCGCGAAACGTTGCCTCAGCGGCTCGACCGCGACCGACGAGGCAGTGTTACAGGCGATCACCAGATATTTGATGCCCTGCTGAATCAGGAACTCGGCCGCCTGAATCGAATAACGCAACACCGAGTCGCCGCTCTTGGTCCCGTACGGCAGCCGCGCGGTGTCGCCGAGATAAATGAATTGTTCGTGCGGCAGGCGTTGACGAAGCGCGCGCAGGACCGTCAGTCCGCCGACGCCGGAGTCGAAAACGCCGATAGGAAGCTCGGCGGAGTGCAGCTTGGATGCAACCATGGGCGCGCATCGTAGCAGCCGCGCTCAGCAAAACTTCTGGCAACAAGCGCGCCCAAATATGATCAATTGTGGCGTGCTGTTCAGGCCGCTATCAGGCGGGCGTAACTGTCCGCATCGATGTTGCTGCCACAGACGATCAGCCCTACGCGTTTGCCACTCAGGCGTTCCCTCAACGGCCCTAACAACGCAGCGGTCGCGGCCGCTCCCGCCGGCTCGACCGCGAGCTTTGCGTTTCTTAATAAAAAGCGCATCGCCTCGCGCAGCTGGTTGTCGCTCACACGCACCAGTCCATCGACATTGCGACGACATAACTCGAATGAGATCGGCAATGCGTACGGCGCGCCGAGACTGTCAGCAATCGTTGCGACGCGTTCGATCGAGCGCGGCTCACCGGCGGCGAAACTGCGATGCATGCTGTCGGCACCCTCAGGCTCGACGCCGAACACCTCGCACGTCGGCGCCAGCAACTTCACAGCGGACGCGATCCCCGCACATAACCCGCCGCCGCCGATGGGCACGATCACGGCGTCGAGGCCGGGAATCTGCTCACACGTTTCCAGCCCGACCGTCGCCGTCGCCAGCGCCGTCGTGCGTCCTTCGAACGGATGAATCAGCGTCCGGCCCTCCTGTTCCGCCAAGCGAGTGGCTAGATCGAATCCAGCATGTGCCGTGTCTGCGAAAACGATGTCAGCACCGAAGGAGCGACACAACTCGACTCGCATGGGATTCGCGGACGCAAACATGACGACTTTCGCGCTGACGCCGGCCGTTGCGGCGGCGAATGCGACGGCCGCCGCATGGTTGCCTGCACTCACCGCGATGACGCCGCGCTGGCGCGCATCTTCGGAAAGATTGAGCACGTTCAGCAGCGCACCGCGCGCTTTGAACGTGCCGGTGTGCTGGAACAGTTCGAGCTTGAGCCAGACATCGGTGTGCTCGCCGAGCGCAGCCGCAACTTCGCGACTGCGCAGCCGATGCACTGGAGTCGTCACGACATGGTCGGCCAGGCGTCGAGCCGCGGCGCGTACTTCATTTATCGTGAGCGGGTCAATCGTGAGTGGTAACACCATACGGAGCGCCGACCTGCGTGAGTTACTACTTAGGCTGACATTGTGCGTGAACGCGTGTCGTTTGCGACATAAGACCTCATCAATGGACTTTCGCCCGTCCGCCTTGGCGCGGCATAATGAACGGGCACAGAAACTCGGGGAGTTTGAGCATGGAGCGACGTCTCCATACACGTCATAGAGCGCGTACCGCCGTTTATGTTTCCGTCCCTGGACGTCCCGGAAAGCTGTGCCGCGCGCGTAACTTGAGCGCCAACGGCGTATTCATCGAGACCGAAAACCTGGGATTGAAAAAAGGTGCGACAGTGCACCTGGCGTTTGCCATCAATCTCGGCGTCGTCACCAAGATTCATCGGCGCACTGCCATCGTCGCGCACGTGTCCAAGGGCGGCACTGGCTTGATGATGGAAAGCCTCACCGGCACGCGCTAGACAAACTCACCCCCGGATCGTGTCGGCTCGAATCGTTCGAGCCGCGCCGAACAGCGACCCCGAACACAACAACATCAGCGCGGGGATCACATACATCGCATTGTGAAGTCCGCTGGCGCGAAACGCGTCAGCCATCTCGCTTGCGCCCGCTGCTGCCATCGCCTGGTGGGCGAAGTGATCGCTGAGCGCACCCATGATGGTCGAGCCAAAGCTCGCGCCGAGTACATACATCGCGAAGAAATACAGCGACACCGCCGTGCCGCGCAGATGCGGCGGGACCACATCTTGAATCGCGCTGTACACGGTTGAGTAATAAACATACGACAGCGCGGTCGATGTTCCCATCAGCAGCATGAACGCGACCACGCCGCCTTTGGGCTGCTGTAACGCCAGCACCACGCACGGCACGGCGATCAACAAACCGATCGCCGGCAGCAACACTCGCGCGGTCGGCAATACCACGCGCAAGCGATCGCCCAACCAGCCACCGAGCAGCAAACCGATCACGCCCGCGAGGCCAAGCGACAGCCCCGAGATCATGCTGGCTTCACGCAACGCCAATGCATGAAAGCGTTGCAGGAATGGCGTTTGAAAACTGTTGATGGCGTACGCGTTGAAGTTGAACAGCAGGCCGGAAAGAATGATCCACCACATCGTGCGAATGCGCAGCACGGTGCGATAAGGAGCATTGGGCACAACGACAGAACTGCGCGGGTCACTCACGCCGCGCGGCGGCTCGCGAATGAACAGTGCGAGTAGTGCCAGCAAAACTCCGGGCACACATGCGACGAAGAACGCTGCGCGCCAGCCCCATTTCTGGCCGATCAGGCCGCACAGCATGTATGACGCGAACAGTCCCAGCGGCAAGCCGAGCATGAAGATCGCCATCGCACGCGCGCGCCGTTCCGGCGGGAACAAATCGCCGATCAACGATTGGCTCGCGGGCGCGCAGCTCGCCTCGCCGATGCCGACGCCGATGCGCGCCATCACGAAAGACGCGTAATTCCACGCGAGACCGGACGCGGCAGTGAGCGCGCTCCAGAACGTCACGCCGATCGCGATCAACCGAGTGCGCAGCCAGTTGTCCGTGACGCGTCCGAGCGGCACGCCCACGGCGGCGTAGACGAGTGTGAATACAGTGGTGAGCCAGCCCAACTGAGTGTCGCTGAGGCCGAATTCGATGCGAATCGGCTCGGCCAGCACCCCTGGGATCTGGCGATCGAAAAAATTCATCAGGTTGACGCCGAACAAAACCGCAAGCGCGAAGCGCGCATTCTTCTGCTGCTCGGTCACCAACAATCCCCTGTGAAATCGGCCTGTGAAGTCGGCCTGTGAAGTCGGCTGTGCAGGCACGCTAGCATGCGGTTGCGAGACTCTGCCAGCGAATTGCCTGCCAATTCGCAGGTCGGAATGCGATCATCGCGCCCATGAGCTCGACCCTCTCCACCGACAGCGACCCGGCGTACCAAGCGCTGGACGATCTCGCCGGCGCGCTCAAGCGCCGTTTCGGTTTCAGTTCGTTTCGTCCCGGCCAGGAAGCCATCGTGCGCGATGCGCTCGCCGGCCGCGATCTGCTGGCCATCATGCCGACCGGCGGCGGCAAGTCTTTATGCTTTCAGCTGCCGGCGGTGTTGCGTTCGGGGATCACGCTGGTGATCTCGCCGCTGATCGCGCTGATGCAGGATCAAGTGCGGCTGTTACGAGACAACGACATTGCCGCGACCTATATCAACTCCAGCCTCGAATCCCACGAGGTGAGCGCACGTCTGCGCGGAGCCACGCAAGGTGAATACAAGCTGCTGTATCTCGCGCCCGAGCGCCTGCTTCAGCCTGGCTTTCTCGATGGGGTGTTGGGGCGGCTGGTCGGCGGCCGCGGAGTCACAGCATTCGTCGTGGACGAGGCGCACTGCGTGTCCGAGTGGGGTCACGACTTCCGACCTGAGTATCGGCAATTGGGCGCGCTTCGGAAAAGATATGCCGACATTCCGATGTTTGCGTTCACCGCCACGGCAACGCCGCGCGTGCGCGCCGACATCATCAGTCAACTGGCGCTGCACGATCCGGCAATTCATATCGCGAGCTTCAACCGCCCGAATCTCTACTACGCGGTGCGCCCGAAAAACAAACGCACTTACGACGAAGTGCTCGCGCGAGCAAAGAACGATAACGCGGGCATTGTTTACTGCATGTCGCGCAAGCGGGTCGATGAGCTCTCACAACAGTTGCAGTCCGATGGCATCAGCGCCCTTCCCTATCACGCCGGGCTCGATGCGGAACAACGCCGTCGCAATCAGGAAGCTTTCATTCGGGACGATGCTCGCGTGATCGTGGCCACCATCGCGTTCGGCATGGGCATCAACAAGCCCGATGTTCGCTGGGTGATCCACTACGATCTGCCGCGCACGTTGGAAGGTTATTACCAGGAGTCCGGGCGCGCCGGCCGCGACGGCGATCCGGCCGAATGCATTTTGTATTTCGGTGCCGCGGACATTCGCACCGCCGAGTTCCTGATCCAGCAAAAGGTCGATCCCGAGACCGGCGAGCCGCTCGATGACGAGCAGCGCCTGGCCCGCCAGCAGCTGCGACAGGTGCTCAACTACGCCGAGTCCACCGAGTGCCGACGCGGAATCCAGCTGCGATACTTTGGCGAAGTGCTCCCGGGTGCGTGTGGAAACTGCGACAACTGCCGCGAGCCGCGCGAGTTGCAAGATCGCACGATCGAAGCGCAGCAGTTCCTGTCATGCATCGCACGGCTGGCCCAGCGCCGTGAACGCTTCGGCGCC
>CAMLEO010000319.1 GCA_946478975.1 uncultured Steroidobacter sp. | reverse complement strand
AACGAAGGTGCGTCGGGCGCGGTGGCGAACACTGCGAACTACCACTGCTTCCAGAACTCGGATCTTTATAACTATCAGCCGTTCAACCTGCTGATCACGCCGCAGGAACGCAGCAGCGTGTTCTCACTGCTGAACTACCAGGTCAACGACAACCTCGAAGGGTACGGCGAGCTGCTCTACACGCGCACCACTTCGGGTTTCCAGCTGGCCTCGCTGCCGTTCGACGCGACGGCTGATGACACCATCATCTCCGCGGACAGCTACTACAACCCGTTCGGCAACCGGGCGTTCCCGGGCGCGGGCCTGTCGTTCGGCGGTGTCGAAGGTACCTTCCCGAACACCCAGGTGCGTCTGACGGCGCTCGGCAATCGCAAGAGCGAAGTCGAGACCGACAGCGTGCTGGGTAACGCCGGCCTGCGCGGCAAGTTCGGCGACACGACCTGGCAGTGGGATGCGAACGTGCAGCTCGGCCGCATGGGCCAGCGTGCCAACGTCTCCGGCTATCTGCTCGGACCGCAGCTGGCGCAGGCGCTCGGGCCTTCGTTCGACGCGGGCGGCGGCAACATCGTCTGCGGTACGCCGGGCAACGTCATTGCCGGCTGTACGCCGATCAACATCTTCAACCTGGAAGATCCGGTGCAGATCGCGGCGTTGCAGAGCATCTCCACCAACTACCGCACCGACTACACCTACAGCAGCCAGGGCTATTCGCTGAACGCCAACGGCGAGCTGTTCGATCTGCCGGCGGGCGCGGTGCTGATGGCGGTGGGCGCGGAATACCGCAATCAGCGCGGCGATTTCGAAACCGACGTGCTGACGCGCGGCGAGGCGCCCTTGTATCTGTCGTGCTTGCTGGCGCAGGAAACCTGTACCGGCAACTCGTTTGCTGAATACAACGTGCGCGAGGTGTACACCGAGTTCTTCGTGCCATTGCTGAAGGATCTGCCGGGCGTGCAGGCGCTCAACACGACCATCGGTGTGCGCTACTCGGATTATTCCAAGGACACGATCGGCAATTCGACCAACGCGCAGTTCAAGGTCGAGTATCGACCGATTTCCGACCTGCTGGTGCGTGGCTCGTACGCGGAAGTGTTCCGTGCTCCGACCATCCTGGATCTGTCGAAGGCGCCGTCGCAGGACTCGCCGACGTTCAACGATCCTTGTACGGGCCTGACGGCGGCCGATGTCGCAGCCAATCCGAACCTGTCGCTGGCCTGCCAGGGCGTGCCGCTCGATGGCACGTTTGCGCAGCCCAACAGCCAGGTCACGGGTTTGATCACGGGCAGCCCGAACTTGAAGCCTGAGACGGGCGACGTGGTGACCTTCGGCGTGGTCTACGATCCGAACTTCCTGCAGGGTCTGTCGATGTCGGTGGACTACTGGAAGTACAAGATCGATGACCTGATCACGCCGCTCGATCCGAACTTCGCGGTCGATCAGTGCGTGCAGACTGGCAACCCGACGTTCTGCGGCCTGATGTTCCGCTATCCGTCAAGCAGCAACAACGCCGGCCTGTTCCAGGTCTTCCAGGAGCCGATCGTCAACTTGGGTCAGCTCAAGACCGACGGTATCGACTTCAGCGTGAAGTACGGGCTGCGCGATACGCCGATCGGCTCGTTCAACATCTCGTTGGATATGACGCGCATCAACAGCTACGAGAGCACGCCTGCTCCCGGAGCGACCCCGATCGAAATCGCGGGCACGTACGATCGCCAGTTCGGCAACTACGCCAAGTGGCGTGGCCTGATGGGCATCGGCTGGGCCATGGGCGGCTTCGACGGCCTGGTCACCCTGCGTTACATCCACAGCCTGAAGATCGTGGGCCCGGATGGCGGTCTGACGGACGAGGCGCCGCTGGAGATCGGCTCGATGACCTACGTCGATGCGACCTTCGGCTACACCTTCCCGAGCAACACCAAGGTGCAGGTGGGTGGTATCAACCTGGGCGACAAGGTGCCGCCGCTGTTCTATCAGAACAATGTCACCAACGCGAACACGGACGTGTCCACGTACGACCTGCTGGGTCGCCGCTGGTACGTCGGTCTGTCGCAGAAGTTCTGATCGTTGCGATCGAACGCCGCCCGTGCAAACGGGCGGCGATCAGTTCAAGGGCCGCGCGGCTTTGCCACGCGGCCTTTTTTCTATGTAGTGTGTCCTCATGGCGAATTCGCGATCCGACCCGCAGGCCTTGCTGCAACGAGCGGTGACGCTGTTCGAAGCCGGCCAGCTGGTCGAGGCCGAAGCACGCTGCCGTGAGTTGCTGAAGCTGCAGCCCGCCAACGTCGACGCGCTCGGTGTGCTTGGCGCCGTTCTGCACAGCCAGGAGCGTTATCTCGAAGCCGAGGCCGTGTTCGCAGACCTGACTCGCAAGCTGCCCGGGGAAGGCGCTCATTGGATGAATCTCGGCACCGCGCGTCGGGGCGCCGGCAAATATGAAGACGCACTGCGCGCCTTTACGCGTGCCGCCGAGCTGGGCTTCACCGACGCGGATTTTTATTTCAACGTCGGTCTCACACACATGGACCGCCGCGATTACGAATCGGCGCGCGCGGTGCTCAAGAAAGCACTCGATCTCGAGCCGGCCGATGCTTTGATTCGTTCCGAATACGTCAAGGCCTGTTACGAATCGATGCAGACCGAAGCGGCGCTGGCGGCGCTGCAGGGCTGGAACGATTTTTCCGGGCTCGCGCCCGATCAGCTCGCCGACGTGGGCCATCGGCTGATGAATCTCGGCGAGACCGAGCGTGCCGAACGGGTGATCGGCCAGATTGCGAGCGCCGAGCTCGACGTGCACGCGACGCTGACGCTTGCTCAGATCATGGAGCGAACCAACCGCCTGACCGAAGCGCAGCAGCTGGTCGATCGGTTGTCGAACGATCCGCGCTCGGCGGCGCTCGGGGCCGATCTGCTGGTCATGCGCGCCCAACTCGCTCAGCGCGCTGGAGATCACGAGCAGGCGTGCGCAATGTTTGAGCAGGCGCTGCACGCGACCTCGCAATTTCACGATCGACACTTTGTATTGTTTCCACTGGCCCGATCGCTGGATGCGCTGAAACGTCATGACCAGGCGTTCGCTGCGCTGACTGAGGCGCACGCGTCGCAGGTGGCGTTCCTGAAGTTGACCGCGCCGATGGCCGTCGCTCGCGGCGCTCCGACGCTGGAAATTGCCCGTTGGAGCTGCGATCCCGCGGACATCGCGCAGTGGGACCGCACCGGCGCGCCGCCCGCGCAGGACAGCCCGATCTTCGTCGTGGCGTTCCCTCGTTCGGGTACGACGCTGCTCGAACAAACATTGGATGCGCATCCGCAGCTGCGTTCGATGGACGAGCAGCCCATCGTGCAGAGCGCGCTCGACGACATGCTCGCACTGGGCGTCAAATATCCCGAGGAGCTCGGCAAGCTCACGACCGAACAGTTACAAACGATTCGCGCCCGTTATTTCGAGCGGGCGGCGGAGCGGGTCAAGATCGCTCCGGGGCAGCGCCTGGTCGACAAGAATCCGCTCAACATGCTGCGCCTGCCGGTGATCGCGCGATTGTTTCCTGATGCGCCCATCATCCTGGCGATCCGCCATCCCTGCGATGTGCTGGTGAGCTGCTTCATGCAGCACTTCCGCGCGCCGCATTTCGTGATGTTGTGCTCGGACCTGGAGACGCTCGCGACCGGCTACCGGCGTTCGTTCGATTTCTGGTACCAGCAGGCGGCGCTGTTGTCTCCAAACGTGCTGGAGATTCGTTATGAAAAATTCGTGGCGGATTTCGAGCGCGAAGTGCGCGCGATGGCGGAGTTCCTGCACCTGCCCTGGCACGACAGCATGCTGGCCCCGGCCGAGCACGCGCGAGCCAAGGGATTCATCAGCACGCCGAGCTATTCGCAGGTGGTGCAGCCGGTGAATCAAAAGGCGGTCGGCCGCTGGCGCGCCTACCAGCAGCATCTCGCCCCGGTCATCCCTCGGTTACAACCTTACCTGGAGCGTTGGGGATACGCGGATCGATGAACAGCAGGTACGTGGAGAGAATGTATTTGTCGCCGGACACCGGCGGCATGCCTTCGTGCTGGTACATCCAGTACGGAGGAAACATCAGCAGGCGCCCGCGGCGCGCCTCGATGCTCACGTCCAGCTGGGGAAAGCGCGTCTCGCCGCCTTGCTCGACATCGTTGAGATACCACAGCAGCACCAGGTAACGGTTCGCGACATGATTGACGGCGTCGAAATGCAGCTGGAACTGTTCCTGCACGCCGGGCTGATAACGCTTCAGGATCAGGTCGGAAGTCAGCGGCGAATTGGGGATGGGAATCGTCAGCTCGACCTCGCGGTTGTAGCGGTCCAACGCCCGGTCGATGAACTTGCGGAACATGCCCAGGAAGGCCGCGTCCGACAGGCGCGAGACGTTCAGCTCGGTCCAGGCGGACTGTTCCAGCCCATTGCGAACGCCACGGCCGTTGCGCATCTGGAAGCGTTCCAGGCCGGCGAACGAGGCGATCATCTGCTCGCACAGGCGGGGGTCCAGATCCTGGTCGTAAGTGCGAATGTAGCGGCGCAGGTCTGCGTGGCTCATGCGGGATATAGTAGCGCGGAATGAACGCCATAGACTTCCAGACCCTGTTCCAGCAAGGGCAGCTCGATGCAGCCGAGCGGGCGGCTCGCGAGCGCCTGCGCCAGCAACCGCGCGATATCGAGTGCCTCAACGTATTGGCGTTGATCGCCCTACGCAGAGGACAGTTCGAGCGGGCACAACAGCTGCTCGAATCCTCGCTCGAAGTCGCGCCCGCTCACGCATTGACGCGGCATTATCTCGGTCGGGTACATGACGCTGCTGGGAATGCACCGGCCGCCGTCGCTGCACACGGAGCCGCAATCCGACTGGCGCCGCAGATGTTTGTCGTCCGCCTGCATTACGCGATGGCGCTCGAAAACGCCGGCCAGAGTGAGCAGGCGGCACTTCAATACTTTCGAGCCACGCAGGACGCGCAGGCGCAAGGCCGCTGGACCAGCGACGAAACCACCGCACCGGCGTTGCGTCCGATGGTCGAGCACGCAGTGTCGATGGTGAGAGCGACGCGCAAACAGACGTTTGAACAGCTGCTCGCGCCGCTGCGTCAGCAGTACGGGCCGGATTCGCTCCAGCGCGTCGAGCAGTGTCTGCGAATTTATTTTCGCGAAGAGCAGCCGGTGTATCCGGATCCGCGGCAGCAGCCGACATTTCTTTATCTGCCCGGGCTGCCCCCGGCCCCCTATCTCGATCGCAAATTGTTTCCATGGATCGGGCAGCTGGAGTCGCAGACGGATGCGATCCGGCAGGAGCTGCTGCAGCTGTTGCCGAGCTCGGCCGGCCGCGAGCGAGTGTTCAACAACGAGGCGATCGAGCAGGTCAATCTGCGCGGGCTGCATGCGCCTCCGAGCTGGAACGGTTATTACTTTTATCGTCACGGCGTACGCCGCGAAGACAACTGCAACAGTTGTCCAAACACGGCGCGTGCGCTGGACCAGCTGCCGTTGTCGCACGTTCGCGAGCACGGTCCGGAAGTGCTGTTTTCCGTATTCACTGCCGGCACGCATTTGCTGCCGCACCGGGGTGTGACCAACACTCGCCTGGTCGGACATCTGCCGCTGATCGTGCCGCCGGATTGTGCGTTGAACGTCGGCGGTGAACTTCACGAATGGCGCGAAGGCCGCGTGGTGATCTTCGACGATACGTACGAGCACGAAGCGTGGAATCGCAGCCAGCAGACGCGCGTCGTGCTGATCTTCGATTTGTGGAATCCGTACCTGACCGAAGTCGAACGAGCGGCCATCGGTCAGCTCGTGCCGGCCATGGGCGATTTTCGTAAAGCGGCCGAGGCGGCCTGATATGCGTCTGCCCAAACCTTTTTATCGCCTGCCGTTGCGCTTCGATGTGGAGCGGCTGCGTGCCGAGGTCGCGGCGCTGCCCGAGCACGCGTGGGTTCGTCATCCAAACGACATCAAAGGCAACAGCGCCGCACGCCTGATCAGCGTCGACGGCGGCGAGAACGACGATGTGATCGGGCGCATGCAGGCCACGCCGCACCTGGAACAATCGCCATACATTCGCCAGATCCTCACCAGCTTCGGCGTCGTGTGGAGCCGCTCGCGTTTGTTACGCCTGGCGCCGGGCGCAACCGTGCCCGAGCACGCGGATATCAACCATCACTGGTTCACGCGCGTCCGCCTCCACATTCCCATCGTGACCCGGCCTGAAGTGCGTTTCTATTGCGCCGATCAAGTTGTGCACATGGCCGCCGGCGAAGCGTGGGTGTTCGACAACTGGCGTTTGCATCGAGTGGAAAACTTCACGCCCGACGAGCGCATTCATCTGGTCGCCGATACCTCGGGAAGCGCGAACTTCTGGCAAATGGTTGCGCAAAGCGAGCAGGCCGGCGGCGTACGGTCGGTGCCCTATGTGGAAGGGCGCGATGTAACGCCGCTGACGGAACGTGCCAAGCCGCCCATTGTAATGATGCCGGCGGAAGTGGATTTCCTGGTCCTGGACCTGCGTGCCGAGCTGGTGGCGAAACAAAACATCCCCGATGCGGGCGCACGCCTGGCGCGCTATCACGGTATGTTGGAAGCGTTCTGCCGCGACTGGCGGCAGTTGTATGCATTGTTCGGCGACGAGCCGCAGGGCTGGCCGGAGTTCACCCGGCTGCGGGACACCATCCGTAATGCGTCCCGCGACTTGTCGGACGGTTTAGTGATGCGTACCAATCAGGTCGGTGTGCATCAGGTCCTGGAAGGCCGGCTGTTACGAGCTTTGTTGACTCTGCCGTCGCAACCGCCGGTTGTGACGCGGCCGTCCGCAAAGATCGAGAAGCCGATCTTCATCGTCTCGGCACCGCGCTCCGGCAGCACGCTGCTGTTCGAAACATTGGCAGCGAGCTCACAGTTGTGCAGCGTCGGCGGCGAAGCTCACTGGCTGGTCGAGGGCATCAATGAGTTGCGCCCCGGCGCGCCGGGCGTGGATTCGAATCGCCTGCTCGCCCGACACGCCACCCCGGAGATCGCCGAGGACATTCGCGAAGAAATATTGTCCCGGCTGCAGGATCACCTGGGCCAGCCGCTGACCGAGCCCGGAACGCGGCGTTTTCTGGAAAAGACGCCCAAGAATTCATTACGCATTCCGTTCTTCCAGCAAATATTTCCAGACGCGCAATTCATCTTCCTGTGGCGCGACCCGCGAGAAAACATCAGCAGCATCATGGAGGCGTGGCGTTCAGGTCAGTGGCGCACCTACCCGCAGCTGCCCGGGTTCGAAGGTCCGTGGTCGCTGCTGCTGCCGCCGGGCTGG
The DNA here is from genome assembly GCA_946478975.1 of uncultured Steroidobacter sp. The sequence continues at coordinate 162 of CAMLEO010000319.1, read as the reverse complement.
CAGGAAATGAACGGCCGGCCGCTGCAGGAAATCGCCGGCTGGCAATGGCAGCAGACCAACCGGATCATCCTGGACGACCTGCAACAGCTGCCGCGCGGGCGCTGGACTGTTTTGTCATATGCCGATTTGATCCGGGATCCGGCCGCGGCGATTGGTAAGCTA
>CAMLEO010000318.1 GCA_946478975.1 uncultured Steroidobacter sp. | reverse complement strand
AGCTGTTTGATCAGCTCGAGCCCGGGCAGCTTCGGCAACCCCAGATCGATGATCGCGAGGTCGAGTGCATATTCCCGCCCGCAGTAAAGTCCTTCCTCGCCGTCGGCAGCGGCATCCACATTGAAGCTGTGCTGCTGCAGCTGTTCGACGATGGATTCACGCAGGGTCTGTTCGTCTTCCACTATTAGGATGCGCATGGATCAGTGCATTGCTCCAGATTCTGCATCCACACGCACGTTGTATACCTTGCCATCAGCGGCGAGCAGGCGAATCTGGTGGACCTGCCGGTCACCCTGTCGAATGGTCTCCGCCCGGACGGCCTTGGCGTTATAGCGTCGTTGCGCCATCTCCACGGCCTGGTCGAGCGATAGACCCGACGGTTCGATGCGATGCTCGTTCCGCTGCCGGCGATCGATCAACTCCTGTGCCGGGACGGTCGGAACCGCCGTCAGCAGCGAGAGAAGAACCAATGCTAAGTGCCAAGCAGTGCGCATGGGGTCTAAGTGTACGCACGGTGCGACGCATGTTCACGTCCCACCGCGCAACCTTTGGAGAAACTCCTGTTGGAAGGCGCGAATCTTTGAACCAATTCCCGCCTCATTCGGCCACGGCGACGGCCACCCTGACCCGAATGCGAGAACCGGGGTCGTACGGCAGGCGGGTCGTATATTCACGACCGTTGTACTCGTAAGTCACCCGATACCCGTCAACACGCTCTTCGTACCGATTCTCATATCGGACTTCGCAACGCTGAACTATTTCTTCATGCACCGAAGCTGAACGGCGCGCGGCCGAGTCGTAACCCACCCCCGCGCCGATGGCTGCACCCGCGACCGTGGCCGCATCCCGACCCCGGCCGCTGCCAAACTGATGTCCCACGACGCCGCCGATGATGGCGCCGACCAAGGTCCGGCCGCCCACATCCGGATCGGAGATGTGCGGGCGGTCCTCGACGTAACGCGTGTCGTCATAGCACTCGCGGTTCGGCGTCTCCACGCGCACCTGCCGGACGATCGGCTGGACATGCGTGACCTGGGCGTAATCGTATTCCGAGGAGGAACTGCGCTCGTAACGGGCATGCGGCGGTGTCGCCAGCGCAACGCCGGTAACCAACACACCTGTAGCCGCCATCACAATGCGAACCGCGCTCATTTGGGTCTCCCAAAACATCGGCTTGGTCATCCACTTAGCTCCCTAGGAGCATGGCTGACACGGTAGGTCCGGAGCCATGAATGCATCCTGAATTCTTGGAGGCGCGAGATCGGACTCCTGTCACGACTCGCGCGTTTCGAGCAAAAAGCGTGGTTTTTGCTCGAAACCGCCGCCCGTGGCGGCGGGGTACGTCCATGTACCCGGGTGGCGTTGATCAGCCATCGCGGCGGCGTTCCTGGGCTTTGCTCTCGTCCCACAGCCGATCCATCTCGGCCAGCGTGGCCTGTTGAGGTGTTTTGCCCTGCGCGCGCAGGCCTTGCTCGACGTAGCGGAAACGCCGCTCGAAGCTCGCGTTGGTGTTCTTGAGCGCCGCTTCCGGATCGATCTTGAGATAGCGGCATACATTGACGACGCAAAAGAGCACGTCGCCGAGTTCGGCGGCGAGGCGCTGCTGCTGGCTGTCCGACTGCAAGCAAAAGTGCGAGCGCACCTCGGCTTTGAATTCGGCGATCTCCTCGTCGAGCTTGTCGAGCGCGCCATTCACATCCGACCACTCGAATCCAACTTGCGCCGCGCGCTTGCCGAGCTTGTTGGCGCGTGTGAGTGCGGGCAGCGCGAGCGGCACATCGTCGAGCACGCTGGAACTCTTCTGCTCACGTTCGCGACGCTTCTGCTCCTCCCACGCGACAGTTTGAGCGTGCGCGTTGTCGATTTGCGCCGTTCCGAACACGTGCGGATGACGCCGCTCCATCTTGTCGCAAATCGCATTGACCACGTCGTCGAAGGCGAACGCGCCCTGCTCTTTTGCCATCTGGGAATGAAACACCACTTGGAACAGCAGATCGCCGAGTTCGTCTCGCAACGATGCCTTGTCGTCGCGCTCGATCGCGTCGGCGACCTCATAAGCTTCTTCGACCGTGTACGGCGCGATGGTCTGGAAGTTTTGTTCCAAGTCCCACGGGCAGCCGCGCTGCGGATCCCGCAGGCGGGCCATGATGTCGAGCAGTCGCTGGATGGCCATGGCGCTCACTTTAGCAGTCGGTAGAAAGACATCAGCATGCCCGCGGTCGCGCCCCAGATGTTGTGATTCTCATAAGGGATGTCGTACACCGTCACCGACACCTCGCCTAATTTGCGTTCGCGCGAGCGATGGTTCGCTTCATTCAAGATATGCAGCAGCGGCACTTCGAACGCAGTGTCCACTTCACGATCGTCCAGGCGCAACTCGAATCCAGGCTGCACGAAGGCGACCACCGGTGTCACCCAGAAGCCCGACAGCACCAGCTGCGGTTCGAGATAGCCGACGAACGTAATGTGCTCGCGCCCGAGCCCGATTTCCTCCTCGGTTTCTCGCAACGCCGCTTCCAGCGGATTCAGATCAGTGGGCTCGACGCGGCCGCCGGGAAAGCTGATCTGCCCCGCATGATTCTTCAGATGAGTCGCACGCTGAGTAAACAGCACCGTCAGGCCGCTCTCGTGATCCACGATCGGCACGAGCACGGCGGCTGCCGCCGGAGATGCCGGAAAGAATGCGCGAATCGATTCGACGTCCTGCGCTGAAAAACCTGCCGGCACCGCATTGGTCGGATCCGGTGCTGCGCGCGAGTCCTTCAACCGTTCTTCTATGAGCCGCCGCAAAGCCAGCCGATCGAGATTAACCACCACCACCCTCTGTTTTGCCACCAGCCTTCGTCAGCTCGCGCGGATCAAGATACTTCGCCAGCTCCTCCGGCGACAGCTTGGTGTTCTCCGCGGCCACATCTTTGATCGGGCGTCCCGTCGCGTACGCCTCTTTGGCGATCTTGGCGCCGGCTTCGTAGCCGATGACGGGATTGAGCGCGGTCACCAGGATCGGATTGCGGTTCAGCGCTTCGCCGATGCGCGACTCGTTGACCTTGAAGCCGGCCAGCGTCGAGTCCGCGAGCGTGCGGCTGGCGCTGCCGAGCAGTTCGATGCTCTGGAGCAGGTTATATGCAATCACCGGCAACATCACGTTGAGTTGAAAATTGCCCGACTGTCCGGCGACCGCGATGGTTGCGTCGTTACCGATGACCTGCGCAGCAACCATCGTCACTGCTTCAGGAATCACCGGATTCACTTTGCCCGGCATGATGCTGCTGCCCGGCTGCAGCGCCGGCAACGCAATCTCGCCGAGGCCCGCGAGCGGCCCGCTGTTCATCCAGCGCAGGTCGTTGGCGATCTTCATCAGCGACACCGCGAGGGTCCGCAGTTGCCCGGACAACTCGACCGCCGAATCCTGTGCGGACATCGCTTCGAAGTAATTGGCGCTGGGCTTCAGCTCCATGCCACATCGTGTTGACAGATGACGACAGGCTCGCGTTGCGAATTCTGGATGCGCATTCACGCCCGTGCCTACGGCCGTGCCGCCCAACGCGATTGCTTGCAAACGTACGCGCGACGACATCACTCGCGCGCTGCCATGTTCGATCTGCGTGCGCCAGCCGCTCATCTCCTGGCCGAGCGTCACCGGCATTGCATCCATCAAATGGGTGCGCCCGGTTTTGACAATCTCACCGATCTCAGTGATGCGACGATCGATGGTCGATGCCACATGCTTCAACGCCGGCAGCAGCTGCTGCTCGATGCCGAGCAACGCGCTGACGTGGATCGCGGAGGGAATGACGTCATTCGAGCTCTGGCCCATGTTGACCTGATCGTTCGGATGCACCGGCACGCCCGCAAACGTCGACGCGAGGTGCGCAATCACCTCGTTGGCATTCATATTGCTGCTGGTGCCCGAACCGGTCTGAAACACGTCGATGGGAAAGTGCCGGTCGTGTTGCCCGTCGGCGACTTCGAGCGCGGCTTTCTGTATGGCGGCGGCTCGCTTCGCATCCAGCGAACCCAGTTCGAGATTGGCCGTGGCTGCCGCCCATTTGATCAACGCGAGGGCACGTATGAAATCTCTGGGCATGCGCAAGCCGCTGATAGGAAAGTTTTCCACGGCACGCTGCGTTTGCGCGCCCCACAGCGCGTCGCTCGGTACCTGCAGCTCGCCAAAGCTGTCCTTTTCGATGCGAAAGTCGTCGTTCGCCATAAGCCACCTTCGCGTGTATGTACCACCGCTGGGTACATGGATGTACGCGGCCGCCACAGCTGCGAGTGAAAACCACGCCCCTGTTTTCATCAACTTGGGCTTGCAGCGCGCGCGTCGTGACACGGAGTCCGATCGCGCGCCTTCGATAATTCAATCGGCTATGATTCTATGATGAACAGCAGTCCCCTCAACGCAATTTCCCCCATCGACGGCCGGTACGCCGACAAGGCAGCCGAGCTGCGTCCTCTCTTCAGCGAGCGCGGTCTGATCCGTCAGCGCGTGCGTGTCGAAGCGCTGTGGCTCAAGGCACTGGCCGCCGAGCCCGGCATCGTCGAACTACGCGGCTTGCCGGCGGCGGCGCTCACGGTGCTCGATGCCCTCGCCGCCGAGCTCACCGACGCCGAAGCCGCCGAGGTGAAAAAGCTCGAGCGCGAGACCAATCACGATGTGAAGGCAGTCGAGTACTTCGTCAAGAGTCGGCTGGACGCCGTGCCGGCGTGGCGCACCCGTCGGGAGTTCGTGCACTTCGCCTGTACTTCGGAAGATATCAATAACCTGAGCTACGCCTTGATGCTCAGAGAAGCACGCGACATGGTGCTGCTGCCTCGGCTCGATGCGTTGGTCACTCGCCTGCGAGCGCTGGCTCATCAACACGCAGCGACACCGATGATGTCGCGAACCCACGGCCAGCCGGCGACGCCGACCACGCTCGGCAAAGAGATCGCGAACTTTGCATATCGACTGCGCGAACATCGCACGCGACTCGCGGCAGTCACGATCAGCGGCAAGATCAACGGCGCGGTCGGCAACTTCAACGCGCACCTGGTCGCGTATCCGGAAGTGGACTGGCTGCGACTAGGCCAGCGCTTCGTGGAGTCGCTGGGCCTGACGTGGAATCCGTACACGACGCAGATCGAGCCGCACGACTGGATGGCGGAATATTTCGATGCGCTGGCGCGCCTGAACACCGTGCTGGTGGATCTGTGCCGGGACCTGTGGGGCTACATCTCGCTCGGTTACTTCCGTCAGCGAGTGGTCGCCGGCGAGACCGGCTCTTCGACCATGCCGCACAAGGTGAACCCGATCGATTTCGAAAATGGCGAGGGCAACTTGACCCTGTCGAACGCCATGCTGCGTTATCTGTCGGACAAGCTGCCCGTGTCCCGCTGGCAGCGCGACCTGACCGACTCGACCGTGTTACGCAATGTCGGCGTGGCGGTGAGTCATGCGTTGATTGCCTGGCGCTCGATCGAACGAGGCCTGGAACGAGTCGATGTCGATCCGGTGCGTCTGGCGGAGGACCTGGATGCGAACTGGGAGTTATTGGCCGAGCCGATCCAGACCGTCATGCGCCGCTATGGAGTGGAGAACGCTTATGAACAGCTCAAGTCGCTCACGCGCGGGCAGCGAGTGGACGCACAGGCCTTGCAGCAGTTCATCCAGGGTCTCGCGCTGCCGGAATCGGCCAAACAGGCACTACTGGAACTATCCCCGGGCCGCTACGTTGGCTATGCGGAACAGCTGGCAAAGAAAGTGTGAACGTGGCCCACAACGGGCTTCATCATCGTCTGCCAATAGCTTGATTAACATCACAAATGATTCGGCGGCCATCGCTATACTCGCATCAAGACCTTGCGCCCTGACCTCACCGTCGCCGCCGTCGTCGAACGCGACGGTCAGTTCCTGCTGGTCGAGGAACGGGTGGCCAATCGAATGGTGTTCAACCAGCCTGCAGGCCACGTCGAGCGCGGCGAGCAATTCATCGACGCCGTAGTCCGCGAAACGCTCGAAGAAACTGCCTGGACTTTCCGTCCGCAAGCATTGATCGGCATCTATTTGTGGGAGCAGACCGAGCGTCAGCGCAGCTTCCTGCGGGTCACGTACATGGGTGAGGTCACCGAGCACGATCCGACCCGCCCCCTGGATCGCGGCATCGAACGCGCCGTGTGGCTCACTCGCGATCAGATCGTCGCCCGTTCTGCCCGCCTGCGCAGCCCGATGGTGCTTCGTTGTATCGACGATTACCTGGATGGCACCCGCTATCCGCTGGATGTCGCCAAGCACGTGCTCAAGGATGGCGTGCTGTCGCCCGAAATGCGTGCCCGCACGCTGGAACACCCCGCGATCAATCGCCTGATCTGAAGCGCTTGATCTAACGCTTCGGCGCCCGCAACTTATCCTGCTATGTCTCAGCTAGTCATCGTCGGCATGTCCGGCGGCGTCGACTCGTCCGTCACCGCCTGGTTGTTGCAACAGCAGGGCTATGAAGTCCAGGGGCTGTTCATGAGCAACTGGGACGAGGACGAAGACGGCTATTGCACGGCCGCCGAGGATTACCAGGACGCACGGCACGTGTGCGAGCAGCTGCGCATCCCGCTGCACAAAGTGAGCTTCGCGGGCGAATACCGCGAGCGGGTGTTCAGTTACTTTCTCGATGAGTATCGCAGCGGCCGCACGCCGAACCCCGACGTGCTGTGCAATCGTGAAATCAAATTCGGCGTTTGTTACGACTACGCGCGCCGCCTCGGCGCCGATTGGGTCGCGACCGGTCACTACGCACGCGTCGAACACGATGCTTCACATTCCCGCGCCAACCTGTTGCGCGGACTCGATCCGAACAAGGATCAAAGCTACTTCCTGCACGCGATGCCGGGCGATGCCCTGGCGCGCACATTGTTTCCAATCGGCGGCTTGCAGAAGAGCGATGTGAGGCGCATGGCGCGCGAGCTGACGCTGCCGGTGTTCGACAAAAAAGACAGCACCGGCATCTGCTTCATCGGCGAGCGGCCGTTCGCGCAGTTCCTGGAAACATATCTGCCCGCTCAGCCCGGCGACATCGAAACGCTCGAAGGTGGTCGCATCGGCCGTCATCGCGGCTTGATGTATTACACGCTCGGACAGCGTCAGGGCCTGGGCATCGGCGGCCGTCACGACTCTGGTGAGCAGCCTTGGTACGTCGCCGATAAGGACCTGTCGCGCAACGTGCTGCTGGTCGTGCAAGGCCACGATCACCCTGCATTGCTCAGGAACAAAGCCTGGGCGTCGCAGCTGGCCTGGGTGGCAGGCGAAGCGCCGGCAAGGACCTTCGCATGCACCGCGAAAGTGCGTTACCGTCAGGCCGACCAGGAATGCCGCGTCGAAGTGTTCGAGGACGGCCACTGCGAGGTGGAATTCGCGAGCCCGCAGCGTGCGGTCACTCCCGGGCAGTACGTGGTGTTCTACCGGGAAAACGAGTGCCTGGGCGGCGGCGTCATCGACCGAACC
>CAMLEO010000317.1 GCA_946478975.1 uncultured Steroidobacter sp. | reverse complement strand
TGCGCATCGTCGGGCGCATCGTCACCGGCAACGTTTCCTTGAAGGCGATTTCCGGCCCGATCAGCATCGCCGAAACCACGGGTTTCGCGGTCCGGCAGGGCTGGCGCACGTACCTGGGCACGCTGGCGCTCATCAGCATCAGCCTCGGGGTGCTCAATCTGCTGCCGATTCCGATCCTGGACGGCGGCCAGATCGTGTATCAGCTCGCGGAACTGGTGAAGGGCCGGCCGGTCTCAGAACGAGCGCAGCTGCTCGGACAGCAGATCGGCATCGCGATGCTGATCCTGATGATGACGCTGGCCTTCTATAACGACATCGCAAGACATCTGAATTAAATCGTCTGAATTAAATCGTCCAAGCAGAACGGCTGGCGTGACGATTCCTTTCGAGAAGCATAAAGGGGCATAGGGCTGATGCGGTTGAAGTCCATCATCCACGCGACGCTGGCGGTCGCAGCGGCGGGCGCGTTGCCAGGTGTTTGGCAAGGCGCGGCGTTTGCTCAAGCAGCCCAGTCCGATGCGACCTTCACGGTCGGCGACATTCGCATCGAAGGCTTGCAACGCATCTCCGAAGGCACGGTTTACAACTACCTGCCGGTGAACATCGGCGATCAGATCGACCAGCGGCGCATCGCCGAAGCGCTGCGCGCCATGTATGCGACCGGCTTCTTCCGCGACGTCGAGATCCGTCGCAGCGGCGGCACGCTGGTGATCGCGGTGACCGAGCGCCCCTCGATCGAAAGCTTCGAGATCAAGGGCAACAAGGACATCAAGACCGAGGACCTGCAGAAGTCGCTGCGCAACGTCGGCCTCGCCACCGGCAAGACCTTCGACCAGTCGGTGCTGGACGAAGTGAAGCAGTACCTCACCGACCAATATTTCTCGCGCGGCAAATATGCGGTGCGCGTGGAAACGAAGGTCGAGGACGTGCCGGGCAACAAGGTGAAGCTCACCATCGACGTGCACGAAGGCAAGCGTGCGCGCATTCGCCAGATCAACATCGCCGGCAACAACGCGTTCAGCGACGAACAGCTGCAGGAAGGGTTCGAGCTCAACACGCCGAACTGGCTGTCCTGGTACAAGCAGGACGATCGTTATTCGCGCGAAGCGCTGTCGGGCGACCTGGAAAAGCTGCGCTCGTACTACATGGACCGCGGCTACGCGAACTTCCATGTGACTTCGACGCAGGTGGCGATCGCGCCCGAGAAGGACGACATCTTCGTCACCGTCAACGTCGATGAAGGCGAGGTGTTCAAGATCTCCGAGATCAAGATGGCCGGCGACATGGTGGTGCCGGAGTCGGAGCTGCGCCGGCTGATCATGTTGAAGCCCGGCGACACGTATTCGCTGCGCCAGATCACCGCGACCCAGGAAGCGATGAAGCTGCGCCTGGGCGTCGACGGCTACGCGTTCGCGACCGTCGATCCGGTGCCGACACCGAACAACGACACCAAGGAAATCTCGCTGACGTTCGTCGTCGATCCCAAGAACCGCGTGTACGTCCGCCGTGTGAATTTCAACGGCACCTCGGGCGTGAACGACGAAGTGTTCCGTCGTGAAATGCGCCAGTTCGAAGGCGCGTACCTGTCGAACGCGGCGGTGGAGCGCTCCAAGCAGCGCATCCAGCGTCTGCCGTTCATCGAGAAGGTCGAAGTGGAAACCAACCAGGTGCCGGGCGCTGCCGACCTGGTCGACGTCGATTTCGACATCAAGGAAGGCCTGCCGGGCCAGTTCGGTGGCGGCATCGGCTACTCCGAGTCGCAGTCGATCATCCTGAACGGCAACTTCGTGCACTCGAATTTCATGGGTACGGGCAACCGCATCGCCATGGAAATCAACTCCGGCCGCTACGCCAAGGCCTTCAGCTTCTCGCACACCGATCGTTACACCACGATCGATGAAGTGCAGCGGACGATTTCGCTCGGCTATCGCGACGTCACGCAGTTCACGTCGGCGACTTCGGACTTCGACACCACCACCATCACGCTGGGCGTGAACTACGACTGGCCGATCACCGAGTATCAATATCTCGGCGTCGGCTTGTCGGCACAACGCGCGGAACTGGCGACGAGCCAGGGCGGCAGCGCCGTGCAGGCCAACGACTGGGTGCGTTCGAACGGCAATTCGCGCACGCGCTGCGTGGACGTGCTCAGCGACGGCGTTTGTACGCCGGGCAACGGCTACGACTACAACTTGTTCAGCACTGAATTCGACACGCTCGAACTGAACTTGGGCTGGCGCTACGACTCACGCAATCGCGCGATCTTCGCCGACCGCGGCGCGCGCCATCGTTTCAACGTCGGCTACACCGTGCCGGGCAGCGACGTGGAGTTCTGGAACGCCTCCTACGACTACCTGCAATTCATACCCATCTGGCGCAGCTTCACGCTGATGTTCAACGTCGAGCTCGCGTACGGCGCGGCGCTCGGCGACACCACGGCGCTGCCGCCGTATCGTCAGTATTTCGCGGGCGGTCCGGATTCTGTGCGCGGTTTCCGTGAAAGCCGCCTCGGCCCCAAGGATAATTTCGGCCGGCCGTACGGCGGCAACATCAAGACCGTGGCGCAGACGGAGCTGCTGCTGCCGATGCCGGAGAAATGGCGCAACAGTGCGCGTTTCAGCCTGTTCTACGACATCGGCAACGTGTTCTCGAACCAGAACATCCGTTTCTTCGCGCCGCAGGTCACCAGCACCGAGCCGGCCAAGCCAGTGGACTATGGCTTCAGTTATGATCAGCTCCGGCAGTCCACGGGTATCGCCGTGCAGTGGCTGGCACCGCTGGGTGTGTTCCGTTTCAGCTACGCCGTGCCGTTGAAGAAATTCAGCGGCGATACCGCTGACCGTTACGGGGACGAGACCGAGGGCTTCCAGTTCTCGATCGGCCAGGCGTTCTGACGCCCGACCGTCCGCGTTAGACTAGTATTATTAAATTAAATGGATATCCGAGGTCCCTTCGACATGGCATGCGACATGGCACGTTTGAGCCCCGCTCGTATTAAGTTGGCTGTTATGTTGGCGAGCGCGCTGGCGCTGGCCGCTCCGTCGGCCTTTGCCCAGGCCGCGATCAAGATTGCGGTCGTGAACGTGCCGCGCTTGCTCGAAGAGGCGCCCCAGGCGAAGGCAGCGATGCAGGCGATGCAGGACGAGTTCGCGCCCCGCCAGCGTGAAATGGCCGCTCAGCAGAAAGATCTGAAGGCCAAGGAAGAGAAGCTGCAGCGTGACGGCGCGGTGATGGCCGAGAACGAGCGCCGGAACGCCGAGAAAGACCTGCGCGAAGGTCAGCGCGACCTGGCCCGCAAGCAGAACGAATACGTGGAAGATCTGAACGTCCGCCGCAACGAAGAGCTGGGCAAGCTGCAGAAGGCGCTGTTGCAGGAAGTGCAGACCTTCGCGCGTTCCTCCGGTTACGACCTGGTGGTCGGCGATGGCGTGCTGTTCGTCAACGAGTCGCTCGACATCACCCCGCAGGTGCTGAGCGCGCTGCAGGCTCGTGCCAAGACCAGCGGCTCGGTGAAGCCGGCGGCGCCGCCCGCCAAGCCCGCTACGCCGCCGGCGAAGCAATAACCAGGGCCGAGGCGGCGATGTCTGCACAGCCCGGCCTCAGCCTGGGCGAGCTCGCCGTCCGCTTCGGCTGCACTCTCAAAGGCGACCCCGACCTGCGCGTCACGCGGGTCGCGGCGCTGGAGAACGCAGACGGCGCGTCCGTCACGTTTCTCGCCAATCCTCGCTATCGCCGGCACCTGCAGGCCACCAAAGCGGGTGTGGTCATTCTCGACCCGAAGCTCGCCGACGCGTGTCCCGTGAACGCGCTGCTGGCCAAGAATCCCTACGCCGTCTACGCGCGAATCGCGTCGTTGTTATATCCGCCGCCGGCGGCTCCGGCCGGTCAGCATGCAACGGCCGTCGTGGACCCTTCGGCGCGGATCGATCCGACTGCATCGATCGGCCCGCATGCGGTGGTCGGTGCGAATGTGACGATCGGCGCGAGGGTCGTGATCGGCCCCGGCTGCGTCGTGATGAACAATGCCAGCATCGGCGACGACACGCGGCTCACTGCGAATGTCACGTTGTGCCATGGCGTGATCATCGGCAAACGCTGCACGTTTCATCCCAGCGTGGTGATCGGCGCCGACGGCTTCGGGCTCGCGCCCGATCGCGGCGAATGGTTGAAGGTCCCGCAAGTCGGCACCGTGCGCATCGGCGATGACGTGGAGGTGGGCGCCAGTACGACCATCGACCGCGGCGCGATCGACGACACGGTGATCGGCAACGGCGTGAAGATGGATAACCAGATCCAGATCGGCCACAACGTGCGCATCGGCGACCACACCGCGATTGCAGGCTGCGCCGGAATTTCAGGCAGCGCGGTGATCGGCAAACGCTGCATGATCGGCGGCATGGCCGGCATCGCCGGGCACCTGACCATCTGCGACGACGTGGTGCTGACCGGCAAGGCGTTCGTCAACAGCAGCATTCGTAAGGCCGGCTATTATTCGAGCGCTATTCCGGTCGACGAAACGCCGCGTTTCCGCAAGAATGCCGCCCGCTTCCGGCGCCTGGACGACTTCGTGCGCGAAGTGCGCAAGGAGCGTGGTCAAGTCGACCACGCTGATCGAGACGAAAGCGGCGGCGACGAGCCGGAGCCCGAGGAATAAACAAGGCTTGAGATGAGCGAGAGCACAGAAAACAAAGGTCCCGCCAGTCCTGCGACGACCGGCGACATCCTGACCATGGACATTCACGAGGTGATGCGCCGGCTGCCGCATCGCTATCCGTTCCTGCTGGTCGACCGCGTGCTCGAATGCGTTTCGGGCAAGCACATCCGCGCGCTCAAGAACGTCACCATCAACGAGCCGTTTTTTCCCGGGCATTTTCCGCATCGGCCGGTGTTTCCGGGCGTGATCATCCTGGAGGCGCTGGCGCAGACTGCCGGCATTCTCGCGTTCGTCACCGCCGGCGTGTACCCGGACGAGCACCGCCAGTTGTATTTCGTGGGCATCGACAATGCGCGCTTCCGCCGGCCAGTGGAGCCGGGCGATCAGCTGATCCTCAAAGCGACGCTGACGCGCTCGATCCGCGGCATTTGGAAGTTTTCCACGATCGCCGAAGTGAACGGCGAAGAAGCGACCAGCGCGGAGATGATGGTCGCCCCCGGCGAGACCAGGAAGGGCTGATCCAAGGCATGGCAATTCATCCCACGGCTCTGATCGATGCCAGTGCGCAATTGGCGCCGGACGTGCACGTCGGTGCGTACACGGTGATCGCGGCGGGCGTTACGATCGGTGCCGGCACCTGGATCGGGCCGCACGTCGTGATCGACGGGCCGACGGCCATCGGCCGTGACAACAAGATTTTTCAGTTCGCGTCGATCGGCGCCGCGCCCCAGGATCTCAAATACAACAACGAGCCGACGCGGCTGGAGATCGGCGACCGCAATACGTTTCGTGAGAACTGCACCATCAATCGCGGCACCACCAAGGACCAGCTGGTCACGATCATCGGCAGCGACAATCTGTTCATGGCCGGCGCGCACGTCGGTCACGACTGCGTGATCGGCTCGCACTGCGTGTTTGCAAACTATGCGACGCTCGGCGGCCACGTGCACATGGGCGACTGGGTGCACATGGGCGGCTTCTCGGGCATTCATCAGTTTTGCCAGGTCGGTGCCCATGCGTTCATTGCGAACAACACCGCGGTGACGCGCGATGTGCCGCCGTTCGTGATGGCGGTCGGCCGTCCCGCCGAGCCGCACAGCGTGAACTCCGAAGGCCTGAAGCGCCGGGGCTACTCGGCCGACCAGATTCGAAACATTCGCGATGCCTATCGCATCCTGTATCGCTCGCAGCTGAAGCTGATCGAGGCCACCGAGCAGATCGAGCAGCGCGCGCAGAACCAGCCCGAGCTGCAGCCGCTGGTGGCCTTCCTCAACGACTCGACGCCGCGGCGCGAGCGGGTTGGCATCGTCAGGTAAGGTTTCAATCGGTGCTCATCGTTCTCGTCGCTGGAGAGCAATCCGGAGATAACCTCGGCGCGCAACTCATCAAAGCGCTGCGCCAACGCCTCCCGCAAGCTCGCTTCGCCGGCATCGCCGGTTCGCGCATGGTCGCCGCCGGTTGCGAGGCCTGGGAGCGCGTCGAAAACCTGTCGGTGATGGGTTTGTTCGAAATCATTCCCCATCTGCCGCGCCTGCTGCGGATCCGTCGCGAGCTCATCGAGCGCGTGCTGGCGGAACAGCCAGCCGTCTACGTCGGCGTCGACGCAAAGGAATTCAATCTGCGCATCGCGCCGCGCTTCAAAGCCGCCGGCATTCCAACAGTACAGTACGTGAGTCCGCAGGTTTGGGCCTGGCGGCAGGGGCGGGTGCACACGATCGGTCGCGCGGTGGACCTCGTGCTGTGTCTGCTGCCGTTCGAGAAGCCGTTTTACGACGCGCACTCGGTGCACGCGGAGTTCGTCGGCCATCCGCTCGCCGATCAAATCCCGCTGACCGTGGACGCGGAGCGCGCGCGTTTCGAGCTGGGGCTGGCGCGTGAAGGCGAGTACGTTGCGATCCTGCCCGGCAGCCGCAACGGCGAGGTGTCGCGGCTCAGTCCCGATTTCGCCGGGACCATGGCGTGGCTGGTGGAGCGCCGGCCGCAACTGCGCTTCATCGTCGCGCTCGCGAACGATTCCATGCGCGAGATCTTCGAAGAAGCGCTCGATCGCGTGGCCGCACAGGCGCCGAAGTTGCGCGACCGGGTCACGTTGGTGAACGGCAATGCGCAGAGCGTGATGGCGGCGAGTGATGTGGTGCTGCTGGCCTCGGGCACGGCCACCCTGGAAGCGACGCTGATCAAGCGCCCGATGGTGGTCGCCTATCGCCTCGGCCTGCTCACAAGTTTTCTGCTCAAGCATTTGAAACTGTTCAAGGCGCCGTTCTTCGCCCAGCCGAATCTCCTGGCCGGCCGGCAGGTGGTGCCCGAGTTCTTCAATGCCGAGGTGCGGCCCGACGTGCTCGGCCCGGCGGTGCTTCAGCAATTGGAGCGTGCCGATCGCGCGTCGCTCGTGCAAACTTTCACCTCTATCCACGAAACCCTGCGACGCGACGCGAGTGCGCGCGCGGCGGACGCGATCGTGGAGTTGCTGCTCAAACAGCGTCTGAGGAAAGTCTAACGATGGCAGTTTCGCGTCGATCTCTGTCGCAGACCCTGGCGATGCCGTTGGCAGCGCCCGGGCTGGTGGCAGGAGTCGACGAAGCCGGGCGTGGGCCGCTCGCCGGCCCGGTCGTCGCCGCGGCGGTAATTCTCGATCCGCGCCGGCGCATTCGCGGCATCAAAGATTCCAAGCTGCTCGAAGCCGAAGAGCGCGAAGAGCTCGCGGTCAAGATTCGCAACGGCGCGCTCGCCTGGTCGGTGGCGTGGGCCGATGTCGAAGAGATCGACTGCCTGAACATCCTGCAGGCCACGCACCTCGCGATGCGACGCGCGCTGATCGGGCTGCGCAT
>CAMLEO010000316.1 GCA_946478975.1 uncultured Steroidobacter sp. | reverse complement strand
TGAACGCTTCGATGCGGCGCTCGATGGTGCGGTCGCCGGGGTACTCCACCTCTTGACCGGGCGAGATCGTATTGACGTAAGCCGTGTTCGGCTTGAACGGCAGATACGCGCCGGAGCGGCGGGTGAAATCGATCAGTTTTTCGAGCAGGAAGTGGGCTCGTTCCGGGCCCTGCGCCTTGATCACTGAATCGATGGATTCGAGCCACTCCCGAGTTTCCTCGGGATCGCGATCATCAAACCTGGAGGCTTCGGACATGTCGGGTGTGCTGCATAAGTAGGCCGCGTATCATCGGAGTTTGAGATTTTTCGGTCAAGGAACCCCGTCGTGGTGGAATTGCTTCCCGCAGAGCGCGACCTACGTATTTTTCAGCCCAAAAAAGATCGCGGGGCGTCTTTGAGCGAAAGCGCAATGACCAAATACGATGCTTCCATCGTCATTTGTGATCGCGAGCTGGCTGAATCGAGCCTGGCAAAGCTGCCTTTTGGTGCGACCTGGCAGCGTTTGTACACAGAAGCCAAGGCGCGCGGGCCTGTATCCATCCTCAGTACGCGAATCACGACCGAGGCCATTCCAATGGCGGTCGCATTTACAAAATCAACCCACTCGGCGTTCGAGCGCCTGTCGCTGGCCGCACGCGCCTGGAAAGAATTAGCCCCTTCGCCCGCTGCGAAGGTGCTCTTCGCCACTTACGGACTCGCAGCCGAACAGAGCCAGGCCATGCTCGAAGCGTTGACGGCAGCTGCACTCGCGGCGACCGCCGGCATGCCGGTCATGAAGTCAAAAGCGCCGAAAGCGGCGGCACCTCCGCAACTCACGCTCAGCGGCGAAGGCCCCGACATCGATGCGGACCTGTCGATCGCGATCGATCGTGGGAATCATCTGGCGCGCTGGCTCACCACGCTGCCGCCGAACGTCTTACACACCAGCAGCTATCGAAAAGCATTGCGCGAACTGGCGAAGCGTGAAGGCTGGGCGTATTCGTTCCTCGATGAAGCGGCGTTGAAACGATTACGTGCTGGTGCATTCCTCGCCGTCACGCGAGCGAACGAACATCGCGATGCTGGCATCGTTCGACTGCGCTATCGCGCGCCTCGCAGCGAGGAAGCGCGCAAGAAACTTGCGCTCATCGGCAAAGGCATTTGCTTCGACACCGGCGGCATCAACCTGAAGTCGCACAAGAGCATGTATCAAATGCATGAAGACATGCAGGGCAGCGCCGTCGCCGTCGGCACCCTGCTCGCGCTGAGCCGGCTCAAAGTGCCTTACGACATCGATTGCTGGCTCGCCATCACCGAAAATCAAATCGGCCCGAACGCGTTTCGTCCGCAAGAAGTGGTCACCGCCGTCAACGGCGTCACCATTCAGGTTGCTCACAGCGATGCCGAAGGTCGCATGGTGCTCGCCGACACACTGGCGCTCGCCGCGCGAGAGAAACCGGATCTGATGCTCGACTTCGCGACGCTGACTGGCGCGTGTGTCACTGCACTCACCGATCGTTACGCCGGCGCGTTCACCAATCGAGCTGAATGGCATGGGGCCATCGAACAAGCGGGCCGCGACAGCGGTGAGCGAGTGTGGCCATTCCCGATGGACGAAGACTTCGACAGCGATCTCGAATCCTCCATCGCCGACGTGCTCCACTGCACGCCGGACAGCAAAGGCGATCACATTCTCGCCGCGCGCTTCTTGAATCATTTCGTCCCGAAAGAAACACCGTGGATCCATATCGATCTTGCGACCAGCAATCGCAGCGGCGGCCTTGCGCACATACCGACGGACTTCACCGGCTTCGGTGTGAGATATGCGACGCTGCTGCTCAAGAATGGATTGCTGGGGTCCGGCAAGAGCGCGGCCAAACGCAAGAAAGCGGACGCGTAAGTTTCAATTTCAGGCGGGCGGCTTGCCGGCCAGCACCGCCTGGACATTGCGGTCCAGTTCTTCGACCGAGGGCGGGCGGCCGAGCTTCCAGCCGTTGATCAGCACGGTCGGCGTGCCGTGCACTTCCAGCGTTTCAGCCAGCGCTTTGCCAGCCTGCACTCTCGGCAATGGATCGGTACGTTCGAAGCAAATGTCGAACGCAGCTGGATCGAGGATGCCCGCCTCCTGAGCCAGCTGCTTCCATGGCTTGATGCCAAACGCGCGTTGATTCGCGAACAGCACATCGTGCATTTGTTCGAACTTGCCCTGCTCGGCCGCGCACTCCGCCGCGCGAGCTGAGAGCTCGGCAAAGCGATGCATCTCCAACGGCAGGTGTATAAACGTGACCGCGATTTTGTCTGGATAGCGCTCGCGCACGGTGTGCAGGGTCTGCGCGAATCGAGCGCAGTAGGGACATTCGAAATCCGCGAATTCGATCAGCTGCACGGGCGCTTGCGCGGAGCCGAGCCGCTGACCTGAGTCCTGGAAATTACGCCACTCCGCGACGAACTGCGTCTTCTCGACCGGCACCGCGCTGCCCGCGCGCGTTGATAGCTCGCGCCGGACTACCAACCCGGTTGTGATGATCGCGCAGGCGACGAGCACCACAGTAAGCGCAGTTTCCCAATGTTTATTCATCGCGGCAGTTACACCTGAGCTCGCCGCGGCAGCAATGGGTGGCTGCGAACCTCAATCAGTTCATGTGTTTAGCGACTCGCTGCGTCGGGATTATTTCGCCCTGGGAAGGGTCAACGCGCGGCGCTGAACGGCGCTGTTGCAAATCTTTGTACCAGTCGCCGAGCGCGTTGATCAGCGGGACCAGCTTGCGCCCGCCTTCTGTGAGCTCGTATTCCACATGCGCGACGCGCCCCGGAATCACCGTGCGCGATATGACACCCGCCTCCTCCAGCACGCGCAGCTCCAGCGTCAGCATGCGATGTGAGATTTTCGGATTGTCACGTCGCAGCTGGGCGAAGCGCTTCTTGCCGTCGATCAAGTAATACACCAGCAGCGTCCGCCAGCGGCCGCTCAACAGGCGCATCGCATCTTCGATCGGGCAGCCCGACACCGTGTCTTTCATGAGGTCGCCTTCCGGCAGTCACAAATTTGTGACCAGTCACATAATTGTTCGTAATTTACAGCGCGGACGTGCTCAATAACATAGCGCTCCCTCGTGTTGTCTTTGGAGCGTTCGATGGAACCGGTGTTGTTGTATGGCGTCCCGCAGGGATGCTCGTTTGGATCGATTGTTGCGCTGGAGTGGCTGAATCAGCCGTATCGCCTGTGCCGGATCAACATGCCCGCGGATATGCAAACGGACCTGTATGCGCGCATCAACCCTGTCCGGGAAACGCCGGCGCTGCTGTTGGAGAATGGCACTGTGCTCACCGAGAGCGCCGCGATTCTGCAAAACATCGCAACTCGTGGCATCGATCGAGGCTTGGGATTTCCGCAAGGAACGCCGGAATTCGATCAGCTGAACCAGCGGCTGGCATTTCTGAACACAACGTTCTTCTCTGCGTTCTCGCCACTGTGGCGGGCGTATGAGATGGAAGAGAACCCGCCGGTGCAAACCATGCTTCGTGAGTTCGGCCGCAGTTTGGTCGCCAAGGCGCATTCACAGCTCGACACGATGCTTGCAAACCGCGCATGGCTCGTGGGCAATCGCCGCACCGTCGCCGACGCCTACTTCATCGGCCTCGCTCGCTGGGCAAACTACCACCGCGCCATCCAACAAACGGACTATCCCAACGTCCTGCGCCTGTTCGAAAAGCTCGCAGTCGACCCCGCCGTCGCCTTCGCTCACGCCATCGAAGACGAACGGCCAGCGCAGAGCGCAGGCGGCTTTCGTGGGCATGTGACATTGCAGGAGCTAGTCCCTCGGTTGACGGCGTGAACCGCTCAGGCGCGCGTCATTCCTTCGGCAGCATCTGCGGGTTCCATGCCACTTCCCACAGGTGCCGATCAGGGTCTTGGAAATAACCGGCGTAGCCGCCGTAGAACGTTTCTTCGGCGGCTTTGACGATGGTGCCGCCGGCTTTCCAAACTTGATCCATCACGGCATCGACTTCCGCTCGTGACGAGACATTGTGGGCGAGGGTGAAGTCCGTGGGGCTCGGGGGCGTGACTGGCAGGCCGCAATCGTGAGAGAGACTCTTGCGGGGCCAAAGAGCGAGGCGCAAACCGCCGGCGAGTTCGAAGAAGGCGACGGCGCCGTGTTCGAACTCTTTGCCGACGATGCCCTCGGTTGGCAGGCCGAGGCCGTCGCGGTAGAACTCGACGGCGCGTTCGAGATTGTCGACGCCGAGCGTGACGAGCGAGATGCGGGGTTTCATGGCGACAGGCTCGCGCTACCAAGTGGGGGTGCGGATGTTTCCACTGTACCTTGACGGCGGGTGTCACCATAACCGTATTCGCTGCATACTCGCAGCCATGAGCCAGCCTGCCGCCCAACCTCTGACGATCGAAGTCAAACCCAACGTCCGTGTGTCGGCGCTGTTGCAAATGCCGGCACAACCCAAGGCGTGCTACGTCTTCGGGCATGGCGCGGGCGCGGGAATGAATCATTCGTTTATGAATGATCTGTCCGATGCCCTGAGCGCAAGAAACATCGGCACGCTGCGCTACCAGTTTCCCTACATGGAGACCGGCTCCCGCCGGCCCGATCCCCCGGCGCTGTGTCACGCGACCATACGCGCAGCCGTCGACGAAGCACGGAAGCGAGCGCCGGATGTCGCATTACTTGCGGGAGGCAAATCGCTTGGCGGCCGCATGACGTCGCAAGCACAAGCGGCAAAGGCGCTGCCGGACGTCAAGGGCCTGGTGTTCGTCGGCTTTCCGCTGCATCCAGCGAAGAAGCCGGCGAGCGAGCGCGGTACGCACCTGGCGGAAGTGAAAATTCCGCTGCTGTTTCTACAGGGGACGCGAGATGAGCTCGCAGATCTCACATTGCTCGAACCGTTGGTCGAGCGACTGGGCCCGGTCGCGACCTTGAAGAAGATCGAAGGCGCCGATCATTCCTTTCACGTGCTGGCGCGCTCGGGCCGCAATGATCGCGAAGTGCTCGAAGAACTGGCGGACGCCATCGCCCGCTGGACCGAATCGCTGTGATTTCTGGTCGAAAGCGGCCGAGGCCCTTTCGACACGCCCGGCAAAGGCGCGACTTTGCCCAGGCTAGATCGCGTTCTGCGCAACGCCCTTCATCGCGTTACAAATCCTGCAAAACAGCTCAGCCGTCTTCTGCGCATCGTACGCGGCCGAATGCGCCGCGCTGGAATCCCATTCGATCCCTGCCGCCTGCAGCGCTTTACCCAGCACCGTCTGACCGTACGCGACACCCGCAAGCGTCGCCGTGTCGAAACTGGAAAACGGATGAAACGGATTGCGCTTGATATCCGTGCGGGCAATCGCTGCGTTGATGAAGTTCAAGTCGAAATATGAGTTGTGCCCGACGAGCACCGCGCGCGTGCAATCGTTGTCCTTCATCGCGCGACGGATTTCTTTGAACAAACGCGTGAGCGCGTCCTTCTCCGGAATCGCCGGGCGCAGCGGATGAAACGGATCGATGCCGGTGATCGCAAGCGACGCCGCTTCCATATTCGCGCCCGGGAACGGCTGCACGTGATAGCGCCACGATTCTCCGGGCAGCAGCGAGCCGTCGCCCTGGATCTCGATCAGCACGGCCGCGATTTCGAGCAACGCATCGGTGTTCGGATTGAACCCGCCGCACTCCACGTCGATCACGACCGGGAGGAAACCGCGGAAGCGCCGGGCCATCGGCAGCTTGCTGTCGATCGGGGCGCTCAGTTCTTCACTCAAGACGCAAGTTCCTCGGCGAGCTGCCAGGCGATGGTTTCGCCGGCACGAAATGGGGTGAGCTCGTCGTTACCAAAACGATAAGTGGCCGGCGGCGTCCATGCGCTTCGGCGTAATGTGATGCGCGAGGTGTTACGCGGCACCTTATAAAAGTCCGGCCCGCGTTCGGACGCGAACGCCTGCAGGCGATCCAGCTTTCCGGCCGCTTCAAACGCTTCCGCATACAGTTCAATCGCCGCGTGCGCTGAGAACACACCGGCGCACCCGCATGCATTCTCTTTGGTGTGACGCGCGTGAGGCGCACTGTCGGTACCAAGGAAGAATCGCGGATCGTCACTGGTCGCCGCTTCCACCAGTGCCTGGCGATCGTGCTCGCGCTTCAACACCGGCAAACAATAGTTGTGCGGACGGATGCCGCCTTGAAAGATGGCATTTCGATTCAGCAACAGGTGTTGCGGCGTAATCGTCGCGCCGACGCCGGCGCGCGCACCTTTCACGAACTGCACGCCTTCACGCGTCGTGACGTGCTCGAACACGACGCGCAGTTTTGGAAAGCGCTCGACGACTTTGCTCATGATGCGATCGATGAACTCGCGCTCACGATCGAACACATCGACGGCCGGATCGGTCACTTCGCCGTGCACCTGGAACACCAGGTCCGCTTCCTGCATCGCTTCGAGCACAGGAAAGATTTTTTCCATGGCCGTCACGCCGGCATCGGAGTTGGTGGTCGCACCGCTTGGATATAACTTTGCGCCGACGACGAACCCGCTCGCCTTCGCCGCCTGAATTTCCTTCGGCGACGTCGTATCGGTGAGATACAGCGTCATCAACGGTTCGAACTCGAGCGATGCAGGCACGGCCTGCACGATGCGCTCACGATACGCAGCCGCCGCCGCGACCGTCGTCACCGGCGGCTTCAAGTTCGGCATGATGACCGCGCGCGCGAACTGCCGGGCGGTAAAAGGAACGACGCTGGCGAGGTGCGCGCCATCGCGCACATGCAAGTGCCAGTCGTCGGGTCGAAGCAGGCTGAGCGCGGTCGGTGAGGTCAAGCGGTTTCGCCAATGAGCTTCTGCAACTCGCCGCTCTTGTACATCTCGATGATGATGTCCGAGCCGCCGACCAGCTCGCCGTTCACGTACAGCTGCGGATAGGTCGGCCAGTTGGAATACTGCTTCAACGCTTCGCGCAGTTCAGGGTCTTCGAAAATGTTGATGTGTTGATACTTCGCGCCCACGGCCCCCAACGCGCGCACCGCCGCGGCCGAGAAGCCACACTGCGGAAAATCGGGCGTGCCCTTCATGTACAGCACGACGGGGCTGGATGACAGCTGCGACTTGATGCGTTCGATGACGTCCATAACAAACCTCGAAGTGACTAAACCTGGCTGGCCGCCTGCTCCCGCCGCCCGCGCGCCAATGCGCAGACCTGACGCTGCTGCTCCTCCGTCATGCGGGACCACTGGGTGATTTCGTCAATGGTACGGCCGCAACCCACGCAGACATTCCGTGTATCGAGTACACAGACCTTGATACAGGGCGAAGCGACGCGCGGTGGGGCTGGCTGAAGCGTCATGACAGAAGGGGCCGACAATGCGGAATTATGGGGACGCCACCCCCATTCTTCAAACGCTTTTTGGCGCGGGCTCATTCCAAGGGGACATAAGGGGCTGTCACAGCAAGGAGGCGTCGATTTGCAGCATTGGACCCGCCATGTCCATCAGCTTCCTGGCTTGATTCTGCACCAGTGCGCCGATA
>CAMLEO010000315.1 GCA_946478975.1 uncultured Steroidobacter sp. | reverse complement strand
TCGCGAAGATGCGCAACGGCGGCGAAGCCTGCACGGCCGCGAATCGTTTCTATATCCAACGCGGCGTGTACGAGGAATTCACCAGGCAGCTGGTCGCGAAGATGAGTGCGATCAAAGTTGGCGAAGGCTGCTCGCCGGACACCGGCTGTGGCGCGCTCATCAATCGAGCCGCGGTGGAAAAGATCGAATCGCTGGTCGCCGATGCTGTGAAGCGCGGTGCGCACGTGGTACTCGGCGGCACGACGACTCCGGGGCCCGGATTTTTCTATCCGCCCACCGTGCTGGTCGATGTTCCGGCCGGCGCGCAGATCCTCAAACAGGAAATCTTCGGCCCCGTGGCCGCGCTGGTGCCGTTCGATTCGGTGGATGAAGTGGTCGCGCTCGCCAACGACACCGAATACGGCCTGGTCGCCTATGTTTATACCGGCGATCTCAAAACCGGGCTGCGCGTTTCCGAGCGGCTGGAGAGCGGCATGATCGCGTTGAATCGCGGCCTGGTCTCCGATGCCGCCGCCCCGTTCGGCGGCGTGAAACAAAGCGGCCTGGGCCGGGAAGGCTCACATCACGGCGTGCGCGAATTCACCGAAGCCAAGTACATCGCCGTCGAGTGGTGACGGCGATGTTTCAGCTGCCGCTCCACTGCGGCGGCGTCTTGTTCCTGGCGAGGAAGTTGCGCACGCCCATCTTGAAATCGTTGCTGCCATAAACCTGCTCGATCAGATCGTCGACGTTCGGCAGGTTGGCGCGGCTCAGGCGGCGGATCATTTCTTTCATGGCGCGCGTCGTCAGCGGCGCGTTCGGGATCGCCAGCTGACAGAGCGCGTCGACAGCTGCATCCAGCTCGCCGGGCTCGATCACGCTGTAGAGCACGCCCTTCGCCATCATTTCCTGCGCGCTGACAATCTCGCCCAATAACACCATTCGCTTCGCCATCGTCACGCCGAGGGCGCTGGCGATACGCGCGCAGCTGCTGACGGATAAACAGTTGCCCAACGTTCGCCCGAGCGGCGATGCAAAGCGCGCGGTTGGAGTCGCGATCCGAAAGTCGGCCGCGCTGAAAATATTCAAACCGCCGCCGACGGCCCAGCCCTCGATCACTGCAATGGTCGTCATCGGTAATGCATCGACGGCCGCCATGCATTCGTCGATGTGATGTTCATATTCGATGCCGTCGCGGCCGGACGTGAATCCCGCGAAGCCGCTGATGTCCGTGCCCGAGATAAACGCCTTGCCGCCGACGCCGCGAAAGATCACGACGCGCACGCTGGAATCTTTCGCAATCTGCCGGCACACATCGCGCAGGTCACTCCACATCTGGTGAGTGAGCGCGTTGTGCGCCGACGGGTTGTCGAAAAATATTCGCGCGACCGCTCCGTCCTGCTGGTAGACCAGCTTCGCTTCACTCATAGCAGGCCTCGCTCGACGAGCTCGTGACGGATCTCATCGCCATGCTGGTCGAGCAGCGGCGGCGGATGGCGGACTTGCTGTGGCGTGCCGCGCATCTTGATCGGGAATCCCAGGGCACGGAACGAACCTTCCACCGGATGCGGCACATTGATCACCATCTCGCGGGCGGCGACGTGATCGCTCGTGACCGCCTGCTCGTAGTTATAAATCGGGCCGGCGGGCACGCCGGCCGCCAGTAATGCTTCCACCCATTCGTGAACGGTCCGCCGCGCCATCGTCGGCTTCAACGCTTCGATCAGCTCCAAACGATGCGTAACGCGCAAGGCGTTGGTTGCAAAACGCGGATCAGAGTTGAGCTCCGGCCGCTGCACCACTTCCAGAAACGTGAGCCACAGCTTTTGGTTCGCCGCGCCGATCACGAAATAACCATCCGACGCCTGCACGGCTTGATACGGCGCCGACATGCGATTCGCCGAACCGATGGGTTGCGGCGCTTTGCCGGTGCCCCACAGCTCCGTCGTTTCCCACACCGACAATCCCAAGGCCGCCTCCAGCAGCGAGGCATCGATATATTGACCGCGGCCGGTTTTCTGCCGGCCCAATAGCGCGCTCAAGATTCCGTAGGTAGCAAACAATCCCGCGCCCAGGTCCGCAATCGGAATGCCGCTCTTCACCGGCTCGTGACCCGGCAGGCCCGTGGCGCTCAGCGCACCGGACATCGCTTGAGCAATCAGATCGAATCCGGGGCGCTGCGACCATGGCCCAGTCTGGCCGAAGCCGGAAATGCTGGCGTAAACCAGCCTTGGATTGATCGCGGCAAGCGTGTCGTAACCCATGCCGAGCCGCTCGGCCACGCCGGGACGCGCGTTCTCGACCAATACGTCGGCAGTCTTCACCAATGCATACAAAACATCGCGGTCGGCAGCGTTCTTGAGATCCAGCGCGATACTGCGCTTGTTTCTATTCAGCGCCATAAACCCCGGGCTGTCCTCGCCCGTGAGCCGAAAGCCCATCGAGTGCAGCGTCGAGTCGCCAACTTTCGTCGGCTCGATCTTGATCACATCCGCGCCCATGTCTCCCAGCAACATGCAGCAGAACGGCCCCGCCATGACCTGCGAAATATCCAACACGCGAATGCCGGCCAGGGGCAGCGCGGCGTTCTCGGTTTGAGCTGATGTACCCACGATTCTGGTCATCCTTCGAAACAAAAACAGATCAGGACGCGGCTTCGAGCGTGCGAGTCGGGTCGACGAACACCCAGGCAAGAGCACCGACGACGGCCAGCGCAGCGGCGGTAAAGAATGCGGAGGTCCAGCCGAACTCATCGGCAATCCACGGCGTGAGCGAGGCTGTGATCGCTCCGCCAACCTGGCATCCCATGTTCATCACACCGGATACGACGCCCGAGTGTGGACCGGCGAAGTCGGCCGTCACCGACCAGTACGCACTCTGTGCCAGGTAAATAGCACCGGCGCCGCCCGCCAGAATCACCGTCGCGGTTCCCGCACTCTCGGCCATGGAGCCGAAGATCAAGAATATCGCGGTCAACAGCAGCGCAATCACCGGCAGGCCGCAGCGGCCCAATCGCAGGCCATGACGTTTGACGACCGCGTCGTTGATCACCCCGCCGAGCAAACAGCACAGCGTCATCGCGATGAAGGGCAGCATGCTGTAAATCGCGCTGGTCTTGAGGTTCAAGCCGCGAGCTTCGGCCAGATAAATAAAGAACCAGCTGAAGAATATCCAGACCACGTAGCCGAAGGTGAAATAACTGGCCGTGAGCGCCCAGACGGAACGATTGGAAAAGATCCGTCGCCACGGAATCGGCGGCCGGATCGCAGGCTTCGACGAGTCGAGCCCCGCGCGAATGTGAGTAAGTTCCGTGTCCGACACTCGCGGATGATCTTCCGGACGATCGCGAGCGGCGACGTACCAGACCAGCCCGACGATACAGCCCACCACGGCGCAGAACCAAAACGAAGCACGCCATCCATACGATTCGATGATGGCGTTCAAGAGCGGCGGCGTCAGGCCCGCGCCCGCACCGACGCCAGCAAATATCCAGCCATTGGCTTTACCACGCTCCTGCATGGGGACCCAGCGAGCGACGAATTGATTGGCGGCCGGATACACCACCGATTCGCCCATGCCCAAGCCGAGCCGCACCAATATCAGCAGCGTCAATGCGTGACTCGCGCTCGGCGAAACAACCGCCGTCAGCGCCGTGAACACGCCCCACCACAACACTCCAAACGTCAGCACATTGCGCGGGCCCATACGCACCGCCAGCCAGCCGGCAGGAATTTGAAAACCGGCATAGCCCACCAGGAAAGCACTGAACACCCAACCGAGCTGCACCTTGGTCAGCCCGTACTCCTGGCCCAGCCCGACGCCGGCAATCGAGATGTTGGTGCGGTCCAGGAACGCGACCGTGCTGAGCACGAACAACCAGAACACCAGAAAGAATCGCACCGAACCCGCCTGCGGCTGAGCCATTTCTCGGACAATTCTTGTATTGGCTTCCATATCCTATATGCTATCGGATACGGTATGGATCGACAACGCGCGGACACCAAGATCCGTGGCGTGGGGGATTGGCGGTGACCCACCGGGCTGCGCTCCTATTAATAAGTATCTCCATGGGTGCTCTCGCCGGGGCATCCGAGCTGCCGCGCGCCTCGCTCGAACACCGGGTCGCTCATACGGATATCAGCGCGTTTCGCTCGTTGACCGGCGTCCACGGCGGCGCCGGATCGATGCAGTTTGGCGTACTGCTCGGCAGCGACGCACTCAGCACCAATCTCATTTTCGTACATCGAGGCGTCATCCAGCCGCGCAGTGGCATCGGACAGCACTTTCACAACTACTGCGAGGAAATGTTCGTCATCCTGGATGGCGCAGCCGAGTTCACCATCGACGGGCGCACTGCCCTGCTTCAAGGTCCTGCAGCGGTGCCAAACCTGCAGGGCCACTCGCATGGCATCTATAACCCAAGCGACAAGCCAGTTCAGTGGCTCAACATCAATGTCGGCACGTCGAAAGCTTACGACGCATTCGACCTCGGCGACGATCGTGTCGGCGCGCCGCTGGATCCCGTCCCGCAATTTATATCGATGCGGTTCGATCGTGCGTTGCTGAAGCCTGTCGATGCCATGAACGGCGGCAAAGGCACCGTGCAATACCGGCGCGCTCTCGGCCCCAGCGTTTTCTTCACCACCTGGTCCTATGTCGATCATCTGCTCCTGCCGCCTGGCACGAGTGTAGGTCCGCAGCGGCAGACGGACATGAGCGAGATGTATTACGTGCTCGCAGGTGACGGAACAATCACCGTCGACGCCGAGCGCACCAAGATTCGCAGCGGCGACGCCGTCGCGATCGATTTGGAACAAACCCGCACCATTAGTAACGACAGCGCCGCTCCCCTGGAGCTCATGGTCGTCGGCGTTGCGCGCGACATGACGTCCAAGCTTGCGCTGCTTCAGCAGCCGCGTTCCGTTCGGAAGTAAGAATGATCAAAGGCAGAATGAACAAGACGATGTTGATGGTTTCACTGGGCGTGCTCGCGGCCGCGTGCTCCAGCTCGCCAGTATCCGGCGAATGGCCGACATATCACCACGATGCCGGCGGCACTCGATTCTCACCGCTCAAGCAAATCACTCCGGCCAATGTCTCCCAGCTGCGTCCCGCGTGGACATATCACATGCGGCCGGAAAACGCTGCGCCGCCGCCTCAGCCGCCGATCAGCGATACCGGTGACGGACCGCCGCTGCGTCTCGGACGCTTTATTCCTTCGCAGGCGACGCCGCTGGTCGTCAACGGGCGAATGTTTCTAGCGACGCCATATGGACGAGTCGTGGCGCTGGACTCCGAGACGGGCCGCGAGCTGTGGGCCTACGAACTGCCCAACCGCGATCAGCCTTCGACTCGCGGCGTCGAATATTGGCCAGGAATGAACGGTGCCGAGCCGACGATTTTCTTCGGCACTCGCAGCGGCAAGCTGATCGGGATATCGGCAGCCACTGGTTCGCCGATTGCGAGCTTCGGGAGCAATGGCATCGTCGACATGAAAACGCCTGAGATCATGAACGGCCAGGCGCGCGGTCAACTTGGGATGAGCTCGCCGCCGCTGACTTATAAGAACCTGGTGATCACTGGTTCACGCGTGCAGGAGACCCCGTCGCGCGGCGCTGCTGGCGATGTGCGTGCGTGGGATGCGCGCACCGGCCAGCTCGTCTGGACATTTCATACCGTGCCCCGCCCCGGCGAGCTCGGCCACGACACCTGGGAAGGCGACAGCTGGAAGAATCGCTCCGGGGTGAACGTGTGGACGTCGCTGGTGCTCGATGCAGCGCGCGGCATTGTTTATTTGCCGGTGGCGGCGCCCACGTTCGACCGCTGGGGCGGCGATCGCAAAGGCGCCAATCTGTTCGGCAATTCCATCGTCGCCCTCGAAGCGGCGACCGGAAAATATCTCTGGCACTTCCAGACCGTCCATCACGACATCTGGGATCTCGATCTGCCCGCCGCGACCCTGGTCGATGTGAAGCGCAACGGCAAAACCATTCCGGCGATCGCGATCATGAACAAGACGGCGCTGCTGTTCCTGCTCGATCGCGTGACCGGCAAGCCGCTGTATGAAGTGAAGGAAGTGCCCGTGCCGACGCAGACGGACATTGCCGACGAATCGCCCTGGCCCACGCAGCCGGTGCCCGTCGCGCCTCCGCCGCTGGCGCGGCTCGAATTCAAGATGTCCGATCTGGCCAATCTCACACCGGAGCACCGTGCAACCTGCGAGCGCCTGGTCAAAGAACACAACATCGTCGAAAGCCAGATGTTTCAACCGCTGCGGAGCGACGCGGCGGTCGCGAGCTTTCCGGGCAGTCTCGGCGGCATCGATTGGGGCGGCGGCGCATTCGATCCGCAGCTCGGCTACTTCATCGTGAATACAAACGACCTGGCGAGCCCGCAGCAGCTGGCCAAGCGGCCCGACGGCTCGTGGGGCTTGAAGGACGGCTATGTTTATTTCTGGGATTACGAAACACGCCTGCCCTGCCAGCAACCGCCTTGGGGCAGCCTGATTGCGGTGGACGTGAACAGCGGCAAGATCGCCTGGCGTTCGACTTTAGGTGTTAGCGATAACTTACCCGAGGGTTTGCAGAAGACCGGCCGCATCAGTGCGGGTGGACCGATAGTTACAGCCAGCGGCGTGACATTCATCGGCGCCACCGACGACAGACGCATTCGCGCCTTCGACACGCGCACCGGCGCCGAGTTGTGGTCCTTCACTCTTCCCGCCTCGATCTATGGCACGCCAATGACATACGCCGCTGCCAGCGGCAAACAGTTCGTTGCCGCTGTCAGCACCGGCGGTTTCGCGGGCAGTCCGATCGAGAGCGACGTGGTCACCGCCTTTTCACTGCCATGATGAAAACGTCATACACAGTAATGTTTGTTATTGCAGTCTCGGCCCTCGCGACTGCACCACTCTGGGCTCAGCAAACACCCAGCGAGCCGCCGCCCGGCCCGGGGCTCGATCTGATCGAGCGCAGCTGCATCGGCTGTCACGACATCTACACGATCACGACCAAACACAAGAGTCGGGACGACTGGGCGCAGACGATCGGCGTGATGGCCGCTCGCGGCGCCGAGGTGACGCCCGAGGAGATGCAGGTCATCGAGGACTATCTGTCGCAGAACTTTTCCAAGGACGCGGCCGGATCCGCGACCTCGCAATGACATCGAACAGGAGCACGACATGAATCGACGACATTGGCTGAAATCCCTGGCGTGGCTCACAGCCGGCAGCGCCGCCGGCAGTTCTCTCGCTCGCGCAGCGAGCAGCACCAGCGCCGCCGGAAAGAAGCCCATCGTTTTGTATTGCGATCTGGCCATCGATCCCGCTCGCGAGCAGGAAATGCTCGACGCGTATCACAACCATTTCAAA
The DNA here is from genome assembly GCA_946478975.1 of uncultured Steroidobacter sp. The sequence continues at coordinate 275 of CAMLEO010000315.1, read as the reverse complement.
CCCGTCGCGCAGAAGCATCGCGGTTACGTCGATCTGCAAATGCTGAAGCTGCGCAAGGTGATTCAGGGCGGCCCGGCGCCCGCCAGGAACATCAACTATCGATTTCAGCTCACGTACGAAAGCGAAGAACTGCGCCAGCAATGGATCGCTTCGGCGGATCACGCCAAGTACTGGCCGATGATCGAAAACACTGTGGCCGATAAGGGCTACCTGGTGCTGCTCACGGACGCCGTATGAACAAGTCGTTCCAATCGCTGTTGGGTATTGCAACCCTG
>CAMLEO010000314.1 GCA_946478975.1 uncultured Steroidobacter sp. | reverse complement strand
GTCCCGAGTCTAGGCCGGCGCGAGGCCAGCGTCGAGCCCGCGAGCGCACGGAGGTGACGGAAAGCTGTACGTAGCGATGCGCCGCTGTCTGACAGGGCACCAGGTGTCAGGGAACACGGCAGGGTCGGCGCACCTTTCGATCGTCTGGGCGATGACGACGGGGGACACGAAATGCACGCGCGGGAAATGATCGAAGCACATCCGGAGGTGAGGGGCGGCGACAGTCACACTCTCATCCGCTGCATCGAAGAGTGCTACGAGTGCGTGCTGGCGTGCCTGAGTTGTGCCGACGCCTGTACAGCCGAGCCGGCGGCGGGCGAGCTGAGACAATGCATCCGGGTGGATATGGATTGCGCCGATGTTTGTTTTGCCACTGGTGCGCTGGCTTCGCGACGCACCGGAAGCAACGAGAAAATTCTCCTGCAGATGCTGGACGTGTGCGCCAGCGCCTGCGAGGTGTGCGCCGAAGAATGCGAGCGACATGCGCAACGGCACCGGCATTGCCGGCTGTGTGCGGAGAGCTGCCGGCGTTGTCGTGCCGCCTGCCGACTGGCGCTGCAGGACTTGGGCGGCGAGTCCGGAGTCGTGCAAACAAACTGATTCAGCGTGAGCGGCGGGCGGCATCGATGGCTGCCGCGAGTTGCCACATTCCCGCTCGGATCGCCGCCGGACGGCAGGCGCCGAATCCCAGCAGCAGTCCGTTTTGATTCTGCCCGCCGCCGTAACAATATGCCGACAGGGGCACGACTTCGAGATTGCGTGCGGCAGCCTCCATGTAAACGCGCTCCGCATCGACGCCGTCGAGATCGGCGACTGCGTGCAGCCCCGAGTGCACGGGACGAAGTCGCAGTGCCGCTCCGGTGCGATCGATCGCCGTTCGCAGCGCATGCAGTCGTTCGGCGTACTCCTGTTGCATGCGACGAACGTGACGCTGATAGTGACCGCGCGTCATGAACTCCAGCAGGATCATTTGATCCAGCACCGGCGGATGAACATCGCTGGCGCCGCGTGCCCGGATGAATCCATCCACCAGGTCGCTGGGAACGACCAGGAACCCCATGCGCAGGGCAGGAAACAAAGTCTTGCTGAACGTGCCTGCGTAGATCACGCGGCCGTCCGGGTCGAGCGCATGCAGACACGGCAACGGATCGGCGTCGTAACGGAAGGTGCAGTCGTAATCGTCCTCCAGGATCCACGCCAGCGATTCGCTGGCCCACGCCAGCAGGCTGTGTCGTCGCGCCAGGCTCATCGGCATGCCGAGCGGAAACTGATGCGACGGTGTTACGTAGGCGAGGCGGGCGCTGCCACGTGACGTTGGATCGACGATCATTCCTTTCTGATCCACCGGCACGCACACCGCTTTGGCGCCTGCGGAGATCAGGGCGCTGTGCGCGCCGGGATAACCGGGATCTTCGATCCAGACGCGATCGCCCACATCGAGTAACAAGTGAAAGACCAGGTCGATGCCTCGCTGTGCGCCGGCGACCACGATCACCTGTTCCGGATCGCAGCTCGTGCCGCGCGAGCGCATTTGTTCGGCGATCGCTTCGCGTAATCTCCGCAGGCCAGCGAGGCGCGAATAGTCGAGTCGCGTGGGCGACAGCGAACGTACGCACTGGCGCGCGATCTGCGACCACAGCCGCACAGGAAACATATCGACTGCCGGCGTGCCGAGCCGAAACGGACGCGGCGGTGTAGACGTGCGCCGATCGGCACTCCGCGCCTGTGCGAGCGAGCGTCCGCGTGCAGAAAACAAAGGATGTTTCACCGTGGCTGCTGTGGATACGACGCGCAGATGCGGTCGTCGATCGGGCAACTCTTTCGCGATGTAGATGCCGGAGCCGGGCTTCGGCACGATGTAACCTTCGGCTTTCAATTGCTCGAAGGCCAGCAGCACGGTCGTCCGCGAGACGCCGAGATCCGCCGCCAGGGCACGAGTCGAGGGCAACCGGCTGTCGGCACTGATCAGCCCTTCGACGATGGACCTGCGAATACAGACATAGATCTGATCCTGCAGCGTCTGTCCGCAGGAGGGTTCGATGCGGATCGGCAGCGTGACCGTTTTGACCATGACGCCATCCTTGAGCCAGCCCAGGAGCGCTTCAGCCGCACCGGTTCGAGCAAACAAACCGATGCGGCTGTCATAGCGAGCCTGCGCTCAGAGCAGCGAAAGCGCAATCGCCCGGGCCAGTGCTTCGTGGCCCGCGTCGTTTGGATGAATGCCGTCGAAGTCATACGCCGGCAGCAGTCGCGTGGGCTCGCTCGGGTCGCGCAGGAACAGGTCGTAGTCCGCGACTCCATCGAGCTCACGCGTGGTGCGAATCCAGCGATTCACAGCCTGGCGCTTGGCTTCGTTCTCCGGTGTGTACACGCCCGGAATCGGCGAGCTGGCATTCGGTAGCAAGGTCGCGCCGTACACTCGCAGCCCTCGCATGTGAGCACGGCGAGTCAGTTGTCGAATGCCATCGATGATCTGCTCGGCGCTGACCAGCTGGTCGGGTGTGTTGGCAACGGTTGGAAAGATGATGTCGCCGTAGCCCAGTTCGAGCACGACCTGGTTGACGCCCGGTGCATCGAGCACTTCACGATCGAAACGCGACAGTCCTTTCGGGCCGCAGAAATCGAACAGCAGGCGGCCGCAGCCGGTGGATTGATTGATGATCGCGAGGTGCGGCGCGCCGAACGGTGGGTTGAACCATCGTGACAGCACGTCGCTGACGCGGCGATTTGCATTCAACGTGGTCGTCGCACCTTCGCTGAGCGAATCGCCGAAGATCGCCAGCGCGCCGATTCTTCGGCTCGGCGTCACTTCCACAAAAGTCAGCCAGTAACGCGAGGTCGGCGGCTCTACGTCTTCGAGCGGGAAGTTGGTCGCACTGCTGTAGTCACCGGCGGTGGAAACGTACACGGTCTGGTTGCCGTTTTGATGATAGGTCGCAAGGCCCGTGTTCTGCGGCACGTACACGCTGATCGCGAGATTCGCGTTCGAGGGCACGCTGAAATTCACCGGATCGCTCACGGCGGTCGAGCCCACTGGGATCACGATTGACGGCGATCCTTGGAACGTCAGCGCGCGGTTGGTCGCAGGTATGATCGACGACTCGGTCGCTTGTAGAGCGACGTTTGCTGAGCCGATGATCAACGTGCCTTCGCCGTACTCGTTCGATAGTTTCACGCGCACTCGCGTGCCGCCGGCGGTGATGTGCACGATCTGCCGCACGGTTTGATTGTCGAACGAGCGCGATGCGCCGATGACCGAGCCGGGCGCCACTGGCGGCGCACTCCAGGTTGCCACCCAGCGTGGCAGGCTCGATTCAACGGCCTCTGCCGATTGCGCACTCGCTGTCGAGAGACTCGCAGCGCCGAGGAGCATGCCGGCCACGGCAATACCAATCGAGCGCCACCACACCGTCACTAACTTCTTCATCTCGCCTGCCTCCTGCGTTACATCCATTCAGGGGCAACGAGTCTGCAGAGCCCGCCCAGCCGCGCGGTAGCTCCACTTTGCAGCAGCGGGATAAAGCCAGTTGAGGGGGATGCGGCGCCTGAGGACCAGGCGCCGCGGTCGAGACAAATCAGGCGGTCGCAGTGACCTGTTTCGGCATGCCGGCGTAGATCAACGCGAGGCCGACGACGCAGACGCCGCCGGCTGCGGTTGCAGCCTGAGCAGCACCGGCGGGGGTGGCCGCTTGCACGCACAGTTCCCAATTCGCAGAGATCAGGGCGAGCAGAATGCCGCCGGCGGCGCCGAGCACTGAGCCTGCGATCACGAGAGCGCGATCGTAAGTTCTCATGTCCGGGCCACGCGTGAGATCGACTTGATCGAAGCGTCCCCGCAGGCGCATCCAGAACACCAGCAGCGCGATCGGATGCATCAAGCCCATGGCGATGAACACGATCTGCTGATTGCCGGTCCACTGAATCGCGAGCGCGGCGAGCAGCGTCATGAACATGCCGCCGATGCCGCCGGTGGTTGCGCCCAGGCCGACGACCGAGCCCGACACCTTCGACGGAAACAGATCGCTCGCGACAGTAAACAAATTCGCCGACCACGCTTGGTGGCACGCCGTCGCCAGCGTGATGAACGCGACGCAGAGCGTGAAGCTGTCGGTGTAGTAGGCAATGATCGAGCCGGGCATACACACTGCGCACGCGAGCATCGTCAACATGCGTGCGTTGCCGACTGTCCAGCCTCGACGCATCAGGAAGCCTGAAACCCAGCCGCCGACGATCGAGCCGACGCTCGAACCCGTGTAGATCACTGCGAGCAGCAACGCGCTCTTGAGCGGATTCTGGCCGCGCTCGCGTTCCAGGTACGAGGGCAGCCAGAACAAATAAAACCACCACACCGGATCGGTGAGCATCTTGCCGATGAGGAACGGCCACACCTGGCGATAACGCAGCAGCGAGGTCCAGGGCAGGCGAATCGCCTGTTCCACCGGCGGCTGTCCCGCTTGGATATATTCGAGCTCCGGCTTCGACAGGCGCGGATGACGCTCGGGCGCCTCGAACGCGCGCCACCAGAACAGCAGCCAGATCAAACCGACGATGCCGATGGCGAGGAACGCCATCTGCCAGCCGAACGTGGTCGCGAGCCACACGGTGACGAACGACAACATCACGCCGACGTTCGTGCCGGAGTTGAACAAGCCGGTGGCGAATGAGCGCTCATGTTGAGGAAACCACATCGCGACCGCTTTGATGGAGGCGGGGAAGTTCGCGGCTTCCGCCAGGCCCAGCATGAAACGCACGACGATGAAACCGATCACGGTGCCGACCAGGCCGTGCGCCGCTGCCATTGCCGACCACAGGATCAACGCGCCGGCGAGGCCGATTTTTACGCCGTATTTATCGATGGCCCGACCGACCAGCGAAGGAAACGCTGCGTAAGCAACGGTGAACGCGAAGGTGATCCAGCCGTAGTCGACATCGGTCCAGCCCAGCTGCTGCTGCAACGTGGTCTTCAAGACCGACAGCGCGTTGCGGTCTATGTAGTTGATGGTCGTGCAGAAAAACAGCAGCGCGCAGATCGTCCAGCGATACCGGCCGATGGACGCGGCCGCGGGCAGGGGTACTGATGCCATGTAATAACCGTATTAGAATTATGTCAGTGAGCGACCGGTAAAAATGAGCCCCGGATACTGACAACACGGTGCGCGCGTGGCAATACCCGAGACCTCCACGCGCTTCGTTCAGGGACGCGAGCGGGCCTCGCGTCCACACAATTTGAGCATCGATCAATCCACGATTAGCATCGCCCGCTCACGCGCGAGCGCGCTGGCGCGTCGGCGTTTCGTTCGACTCCACGAAGGCCGAGCAACGCTGCGTTTCGATGGGCCGCACCTCGTAACTCAGGCCGCACGCGAGACAGGGATTTTGTGCGGCCAGCGCAGCGGCTTCTTCGAGGCTGTGGGCGAGGAAATGCCAATAGCCGCCGATCACTTCTTTGGTCTCGGCGAACGGGCCGTCGATCACGCCGTGCCTGGAAACGAACATCGACTCGCGCGCCAGGCGCTGGCCGGATTTCATCTTGCCTTCGCGCACCAGCTGCTCGTGCCACACATAGAACGCGTCGATCGCGCGCTGGATTTCTTCGGGCGATTTGTCTTCGTCCCATTTGCCGCGCGAAATGACCAGATACTCGGATTTGGTTTGGGGCTCGCTCATGGCTCAAGTCCTGGTGGCGTTACGGAGCCGGAGATTATAGGTCGAGAACACGATCCGGCGTTGCAACCGCGGGTCGCATTAATGGATTGGATTTCATCCCACGATCGGCGCCACCGTGGCGTCGAGCAGGCGCACCAGGAGTTTTGGATCGAGGCGGACCTGCAGGCCGCGCTGGCCGGCATTCACGAACACCAGCTCGTCGCCGAGGGCTCGTTCTTCCACGAACGTCGGCAGCCGACGTTTCTGGCCGAACGGGCTGATGCCGCCGACTTTGTAACCTGACATGCGCTCGGCATCCGCCGGCGGCATCATCTGTGCGGATTTTCCAGCCGCGGCCGCCGCGAGTTTTTTCAACGCCACTTCTCGATCCGACGGCAGGATCACGCACACCGGCTTGCGATCCACGTAGGCCATGAGTGTTGTCAACACTCGCGCCGGCAGTTCGCCGAGCGCTTCGGCTGCCTGCATGCCGATGCGATCGGCATTCGGATCGTAATCGTAACTATGGATCGTAAATGCGGCGCCGGCATCGGCCAGCTCCTGGATCGCGCGCGTGCTCTTGTTCAGAACGTTTCCTCCATCGAGTCGACCAATGTGTTCAATCGCGAGTCCACAGCGGGCTGGGCCAGCGGGCCAGCGCCTCCAGGAACACGCTGAGGCGCAGCGGCAGGAATTTACGGCTGGGATAGACAGTGAACACGGGGATCGGAGGGGATGTCCAGCGCGGGAGCAGTCGCACCAGGCGTCCGCTGGCGATCTCCTGGTCGCAATAGTTCGAGGGCAGCAGCCCGATGCCGTGGCCGCGATATACAAACGTGCTCAGCGTGTTGAAATCCCGGCTGGAGATCGGCCCTGAAACATGCACGCGGGCTTGCTTGCGGCCGCTGACCAGGTCCCAATGCGCTTCGTTGTTCTTGGCGTTGAGCATCACGCAGTCGTGTTGCGCGAGGTGCGCGGGTTCGACAGGCAGCGGACGTTTCTTCAGATATTCCGGGGAGGCGACCACGTAGCGAATGCTCTTGCCGATGCGCGTTGCAACTATGCTTGCGTCCGCCAGCTCGCCGAAGCGAATCGCCACGTCGACGTTCTCCGCGATCAGATCCAGAAACTGATTGGTGATGAACAAATCGATGCGAATGCGCGGGTGCGCCTTCTGAAAGTCCGAGATGAATTCCAGGAACGGCTCCCGGCTGAGCACGACCGGCACCGAGATGCGCAACAACCCTTCGGGCTTCTTGTGGGTCTGAGTCAGAACCCGCTCGGCTTCCTGCAGTAACGTCAGCGGCTCCTGGCACTGATTGAAATATTCGCGCCCCTGCGCAGTGAGGCTCACCTGGCGCGTGGTGCGCCGGAGCAGCGTCACGCCGAGCTGCGATTCCAGCAACGACAGCCGCCGGCTCACGGTCGAGATCGGCATGCCGAGCGAGCGGGCCGCACGGCTGATGCTCTCGTATTGAGCCACCTTCACGAAGATCAGGATGTTGTCCAGGTCCGCCATGGCGGCCACTTTGCCATTAGTGGAAAACAGATTACAGCCTTTCCCACCTAATCAAATCCGCGGCGCGCTCCCACAATTCACCGCACACAGCAACCTCACAGGAGATTCACATGAGCACGCAACGCAAGACCGTCATCGTGACGGGCGCCTCGCAGGGTATCGGAGCCGGCATCGCCAACGAGTTTCTGGATCGCGGCTACAACGTGGTCGCCAACTCGCGCCACGTCAGCCGCAAGAATGAGCTGAAACATTCCGATCGCCTGGTGCTGGTCGACGGCGACATCGCTCTCGATGCCACGGCCGAGAAGATCGTCGATACGGCGATCCAGCGCTTCGGCTCGATCGCTGCGTTGGTCAACAACGCGGGCATCTTCCTGGCTAAACCGTTCACCGATTACACGCCGGAAGACTTCCGCGCGCTGTCGTCGACCAACCTGGACGGCTTTCTGTACATCACCCAGCGTGTGATCAAACGAT
>CAMLEO010000313.1 GCA_946478975.1 uncultured Steroidobacter sp. | reverse complement strand
GTCTTTGTTTCAGCGAGCTTGCAGAGCTGCGCGGCGACCAGGGCGCGCGCATGGTTTTGGAACGTAACAATTACCGCTTGGTGCGCGTGCCGATGTCGAACGCCGCGATCGACCTGGACACGCCGGAAGATCTGGCCGCACTCACCGAACGTTTCCAGCGTCCGGAAGCGGCCTACACCGCGAACGCCGGGGAGAAATAGACTTGCGTGTCGTCCTGCTCCTGCTGCTGGTCGCGATCATCGTCGCCGTCATCTGGATGCGCGCCCGGCGCAAACGTTGAAACATCGGCCGGCATTCAGCCGTTAGCTCTTGACTTGGAGAGCGAGGTGAGGTGCCGGTCATGATGCAGGAGTTCTTCCATCAGTATTTGATTCCGGTGCTGGTGCTGATTGCACTCGCCATCGCGCTGACGATTTTCGTTTTTCGGAAACGAAAGTTCGACCGCGGCTATCGCAAAGGCGTCGCCGCCAACGAGCAGAAGGTGAAGCGCGAGAACCGGCCCGACGAGTGGAGCCGCAGTCACTAGTTTTCTGGTCGAAAGCGGCCAAGGCCCTTTCGACGCGCTCGGCAAAAGGCGCGACTTTTGCCCGAGCTAATCCTGGGGATTAGGGGCTTTCACGCCGAGCGAATTGAGTGCACCGACGAGCATGCTGGCCGTATACGGCTTGACCAGCACACCGATGCGCGGATCGGACGCGAAGCGGTCTTTCAATTCGCGTTCACTGCGGCCGCTGGCAATCAAAATGGGCAGCTCTCTGCGCTGGGCGCGCATTTCCGCTGCCAGCTGGTCACCGGTGCGATCCGGCAGGCCCATGTCGACGATGACTGCCTGGACCTGCTCGCTGCCGGCGAGTGCGGCGATCGCCTCGGCCGCGTCTCCTGCCTGCAACACTTGGAAACCGACGTCCTCTAGGGCATCGACGGCAAACATGCGCACCAGCATTTCATCTTCAACGATGAGGACGCGGGCCGGAGCCGAAAGCTGATCTGTCATGGGTTGTTGATTCTTAACGTCGACGCTTTGAATGGGCCAATCCTGCGTCAGCCGTGGAGTGTACTTCAGTCCCCCCTGGACTGCGTATAACTTACGGTATCGGTTGAGAAAAACGCGTCATAACGTACTCCATGTAAGGTTTTCAAGGACGGTTTTCCGCGGGCTTCGCCTCACTGTGATCGAGTGCAGAGGAACTTTCTACATATGTTGCGCATTGGTTAGGCTGCGCTGCGACTCGGCTTGCAAAAAACGACAGCTGTCCGAAGGTGCCGCCGGCGGCGCTTTCGGCGCAACAGTTCCTGAAGTAGCGGCGCCAGGGACGCCCTCATCGCATGCATATGAATCCGGATCCACCTGCGATGGCCGCTGACATTCCCGTCGGTAGCCGCGCGTTGCGCGTGCTCATTGTCGAAGACGAATCGCTGGTCAGCTTGTTTCTGCAAGGCGTCCTGCGCGATCTCGGCCACGAGGTCAGCGGTATCGCGCCTTCATTGCGGACGGCACTGGCATTCGCCGCCGGCACGCCAACGGACCTGGCCATCGTGGATGTGGGCCTCGCGGGTGATGGCGGAGACGGCATCGACGCCGCAGTCGCTCTGCGCGAACGTCATGGCATTCCCGCTTTGCTCATGACGGGCGCACCGCTCGCGTCGTTGGGCGATCGAGTCAAGGATGCTCAACCTCTCGGCTTCCTCGCGAAGCCATATACCGAAGTCGACGTGGAGCGTGCGCTGAAAGCAGCGGTGGCACAGTTGCCGGCGCGCGAGTAAATCATTAGATCAGCGCTTTGAACCCTCATCGCGGGGAAGCAAATGGCACGAGCTGTAATGCAAGCACCGCAACTAGATCGCGGGGACATTCTTAAAGCGCTGCGACTCCTCAAACGAGGCGATTTTTCAGTGCGCCTGCCGATGGACATGGCCGGCATCGACGGCGAGATCGCCACTGCATTCAACGATGTGGTGGAGCTGAACGACTCCATGACCCACGAGTTCGCGCGCCTGCGCGAAATGATCGGCCGCGAAGGCCGGATCTCCGAACGCGCGCGGCTCAGCATGGCCACCGGCAGCTGGTCTCAGTGCATCGACTCGGTGAACGGCCTGGTCGGAGAAATGGCCTATCCCGTGTCCGAAGTTGCCCGCGTCATCGGTGCCGTCGCCAACGGCAACCTGTCGCAGAGTATGAATCTCGAAGTCGACGGCCGGCCGATGCGCGGCGAATATCTGCGCATCAGCACCGTCGTGAACACGATGGTCGATCAGCTCGCGTCGTTCGCTTCCGAAGTCACTCGCGTGGCGCGTGAAGTCGGCACCGAAGGCAAGCTCGGCGGCCAGGCGCATGTGAAAGGTGTTGCCGGCACCTGGAAGGACCTGACCGATTCCGTCAATCACATGGCCGCGAACCTCACCGGCCAGGTGCGCAACATTGCCGAAGTCACCACTGCGGTCGCGAGCGGCAATCTTTCCAAGAAAATCACCGTCGATGTCAAAGGCGAAATGCTCGAGCTGAAGAACACCGTCAACACAATGGTGGACCAGCTCAATTCGTTTGCCTCCGAAGTGACGCGCGTGGCGCGCGAAGTCGGCACCGAAGGCAAACTCGGCGGCCAGGCGAAGGTGGAAGGCGTCGCCGGCACCTGGAAAGATCTCACCGACAACGTCAATCACATGGCCGCGAACCTCACCGGCCAGGTGCGAAACATTGCCGAAGTCACGACCGCAACGGCGAGCGGCAATCTTTCCAAGAAAATCACCGTCGATGCGCGCGGCGAAATTCTGGAGCTGAAGAACACCGTCAATACGATGGTGGACCAGCTGAACTCGTTTGCATCCGAAGTCACGCGCGTGGCGCGCGAAGTCGGCACCGAAGGCAAGCTCGGCGGCCAGGCAAAAGTGGAAGGCGTCGCCGGCACTTGGAAAGATCTCACTGACAACGTCAATCACATGGCCGCGAACCTGACCGGCCAGGTGCGAAACATCGCCGAAGTCGTGACCGCGGTCGCGCAGGGCGATCTCAAGCGCAAGCTGGTCGTCGAAGCGAAAGGCGAAATCGCGGCGCTGGCCAGCACCATCAACGGCATGATCGATACGCTCGCGACCTTCGCCGACCAGGTGACCAACGTCGCACGCGAGGTCGGCACCGAAGGAAAACTCGGCGGCCAGGCCAGCGTGCCCGGCGCGGCCGGCTTGTGGCGCGATCTCACCGATAACGTCAATCAGCTCGCCGCCAATCTCACCACGCAGGTGCGCGCGATCGCTGAAGTTGCAACGGCGGTGACCAAGGGCGACCTGACGCGATTCATCACCGTGGAAGCCTCGGGCGAGGTGGCCTCGCTCAAGGACAACATCAACGAGATGATTCGCAACCTGAAGGACACCACCCAGAAGAACAACGAGCAGGACTGGCTGAAGACCAACATCGCACGTTTCAACCGGCTGCTGCAGGGCCAGCGCGATATTCGTCACGTATCCAACCTGATTCTGTCGCAGCTGGTGCCGCTGGTGAACGCGCACCAGGCGCTGTTCTATCTCACTCGCCAGGACGGCGGAGAAAACATTCTCGAACTGGTAGCGAGCTATGCCGCGCCAAATCGGCGCCGTCCGCCGCAGCGCCTGAAGCTCGGGGATGGATTGATCGGTCAGTGCGCCGTCGAGAAGCGCAGCATGCTGCTGACCGATGCGCCACACGATTACATGCGTGTGACCTCCGGTCTCGGCGAAGCCAAGCCTTCGACCGTCATCGTGCTGCCGGCGCTGTTCGAAGGCGAAGTGAAAGCCGTGCTGGAGCTGGGCTCGTTCGAGCGCTTCAGCACCATTCACACGCTGTTCCTGGACCAGCTGATGGAAAGTATCGGCATCGTGCTCAACACGCTGGCCGCGAACATGCAGACCGAAGCGCTGCTGGCGCAGTCGCAGCTGCTGACCGCCGAGCTGCAGAGCCAGCAGGAAGAGTTGAAAAAGACCAACGACCGCCTGGAGCAGCAGGCGGCGACGCTGCAGCGATCCGAAGACCTGCTGCGCAGTCAGCAGGAAGAGCTGCGCGGCAAGAACGAAGAGCTGGTGGAAAAGGCCAACCTGCTGTCGCTGCAAAACAAGCAGGTCGAAGCCAAGAACCAGGAAGTCGAACGTGCCAAGGAGATGCTGGAAGAAAAGGCCGAACAGCTGGCGCTCACTTCCAAGTACAAGTCCGAGTTCCTGGCGAATATGTCGCACGAGCTGCGCACGCCGCTCAACAGCCTGCTGATTCTTTCCAAGCTGCTGGCCGACAACGCCGACAACAATCTCACTGGCAAGCAGATCGAGTTCGCGCAGACCATCAACCGCGCCGGCACCGAGCTGCTGGCGCTGATCAATGACATCCTGGACTTGTCGAAGATCGAGTCCGGCACCGTCACGCTCGATGTCAGCACGGTGCATTTCGCCGAGGTGGTCGACAACCTGCAGCGCAGCTTCGAGCAGGTCGCGAGCGATCGCAAACTGCAGTTGAAGATCGAAGTCGATCCGTCCCTGCCGCGCACGATGATCACCGACGAGAAACGTTTGCAGCAGATCCTGAAGAACCTGCTGTCGAACGCGTTCAAGTTCACGCACGACGGCGGCGTCGAGCTGTCGATCTATCGCGCCAGCAATGGCTGGAATCCGGGCAATCAGTCGCTGAACTCGGCGTCGTCCGTAGTTGCATATTCGGTGCACGACACCGGCATCGGCATCGCCGCCGACAAGCTGCGCGTCATCTTCGAAGCGTTCCAGCAAGCCGACGGCACGACCAGCCGCAAATACGGCGGCACCGGCCTAGGGTTATCCATCAGTCGTGAAATCTGCCGGTTGCTGGGCGGTGAGATCAACGTCGAGAGCACGCCGGGCAAAGGCAGCACCTTCACGCTGTACTTGCCGATGACGCACGATTTCTCGAAGACGCTGACGCAGTCGACCGCCGCGCCGAGTTCGCATGCGATGTCATATTCGCCGCCGCAGATCGTCGTCAGCCGCGAGTCGACGCCGCTGCTGGTCGCCTCCGAGCTCACCGACGATCGACAAAACATTCAGCCCGGCGATCGCGTGCTGCTGATCATCGAGGACGATGTGAAGTTCGGACGCATTCTGCTCGACCTCGCGCACGACCGCGGCTTCAAAGCCGTGGTGTCCGCGACCGGCAGCGGTGCGTTGCCGCTGGTGCGACGGTTCAATCCGAGCGTGATCACGCTGGATATCAACCTGCCCGACATGGATGGCTGGCGCCTGCTGGACATTCTCAAGCGCAGCGCCGAGACGCGGCACATTCCAATTCACATCATTTCGGTCGACGATCCGCGCGAGCGCGGCCTGCAGATGGGTGCGTTCTCGGTGCTGGAAAAGCCGGTGGACCACGCCACGCTGCAAGAGGCGCTGACGCGAACCGAAGAGTTCCTCTCGCGCAAAGTGAAAGAGCTGCTGCTGGTGGAGGATGACGACCTGCAAGGCAGCGAGATCGCGAGATTGATCGGCAATGGCGACGTGCATCTCACGCGCGTGACCAACGGCCGTGAAGCGCTCGCCGCGCTCCAGGAAAAAGCGTTCGACTGCGTCGTGCTGGACCTGGTGCTGCCGGACATGGATGGCGTGCAGCTGATCGAATCGATTCGTCGCGACACCTCGCATCGTCTGCCGGTGATCATTCACACCGCCAAGGATTTGAGCCCCGGCGACGAAGCCAAGCTGCGCAACCTGGTCGAGTCCTTCATTCTCAAAGGACCGGACTCGCATCAACAGTTGTTCGACGAGACGGCGCTGTTCCTGCATCGCTACGTCGAGCAGCTGCCGGAGCACCAGCGTCGCATCATCGAGCTCGCCCGACGCCGAGAGCCGGGGCTGTCCGGACGCAAAGTGCTGATCGTCGACGATGACATTCGCAATATCTTTTCGCTCACGGGCGTGCTGGAACAGCACGACGTGGAAGTGCTGCACGCCGAGAGCGGCCGCGAAGGAATCTCGATGCTCAACGACACACCTGGCATCGACATGGTGCTGATGGACGTGATGATGCCCGACATGGATGGTTATGAAACCATGCGCCAGATCCGCAGCAACGACCGCTTCCGCAAGCTGCCGATGATCGCGATCACCGCCAAGGCGATGAAGGGCGATCGGGAAAAATGCATCGAAGCCGGCGCCTCGGAGTACATCTCCAAGCCGGTCGATGTCGATCAACTCGTTTCGATGATGCGTGTGTGGCTGCGTCGCGTGTGAAATCAGACCTGCCCATTCCTTTGAAGGCGACCATTCTCATTGTCGACGATGAGCCGAACAATCGTTTCGCGCTCGCGCAGGTGCTTGCCGAGCTGGAAGAAACGGTGGTCGAGGCCGAGTCCGGCGAGGCTGCATTGCGCTTCCTGCTGCGCGAAGAATGTGCGCTGATCCTGCTCGACGCGCACATGCCGGGCCTGGATGGTTACATGACGGCCGAGCTGATCCGGCGTCGTGAGCGTTCACGTCACATTCCCATCATTTTCGTCAGCGCCGTGGATCGAGACGACGAGCACATCGCGCGAGCGTATTCGATGGGCGCGGTGGATTACGTGTTCAAGCCGGTCGATCCCATCATCCTGCGCTCCAAGGTCGCGGTGCTGGTCGACTTGTATCGCAAGAGCGCGGAAGTCGAGCGCAAGGCCGCACTCGAACGTTTCCTGCAGGAAGAGAACCTGCGTTTCCGACAGGAGAAGCTGGAAGCCGAACGCCAGCTGCGGCAGGTCGAAGAACGCCAGGCCGCGATCATGCGTTCGCTGCCGATCGCCGTGTACAGCGCCGCGATTGGTTTCGGCTTCGTCGGTCCCCGCTTCATCAGCGACGCGATCGCCGATCTCATCGGCTTCGCGCCCAGCGCGTTGCGTGACGATCCGCAGTTGTGGGTGGCGCGCATTCATCCGGACGATCGAGACCGTGTGCTCGCGGAAGTTGCGCAGATCACCGAGCTCGGCGGCATGGCGACGGAATATCGCTGGTTGTGCGCGGACGGCTCGCATCGCTGGTTTCTGGATCGTGCGGTGCTGATTCGCCACGAAGGCCGGCCGTTCGAAATCTTCGGCAGCTGCCTGGACATCACGGATCGACGCCACGTCGAGCAGCAGCTGATTCAGTCGCAAAAGATGGAAGCGATCGGCCAGCTCACCGGCGGCATCGCGCACGACTTCAACAACATGCTCACCGTCGTGATCGGCAATCTCGATTCGCTGGCTCGCTCGCTCAAAGGCACCGGTCGCAACTTCGATCGCGCGCAAATGGCGTTGACCGGCGCGTTGAGCTGCGCCGAGCTGACGAGGCGCATGCTCGCGTTCGCCCGTCGCCAGCCTTTGCAGCCGAGCGCCGTACATCTGGGCGAAGTGAGCCGGAACATCGCCAAGCTGTTGAGCCGCACGCTGGGCGAACGCGTGCAAATCGATGTGCGCGTTGCAGACGATCTGTGGCACGTGCTTGCAGATCCTGCGCAGGTCGAGTCGTCATTGATCAATCTGGCCGTGAACGCGCGAGATGCGATGCCCGACGGCGGCACGCTCACCATTCAAGCGCGCAATGTGGAACGAGACGAACGCGAGTCGGATGTGCCCGAAGGTCAGTTCGTGCTGCTCTCGGTGACGGACACCGGTGCGGGCATGACTCCGGATGTTCTGGAGCGCGCGCTGGAGCCGTTCTTTACGACCAAGCGCATGGGCCATGGCACCGGCCTCCGTCTTAGCATGGTATATTGA
>CAMLEO010000312.1 GCA_946478975.1 uncultured Steroidobacter sp. | reverse complement strand
ATGGCGTGTTTCGCGACCGCCAGGCATATAAATACACGGTCGAGCACTCCGTGTACGTGCATCAGGATCATCGCCGCAAGGGCCTGGGCAAAGTGTTGATGGAACGCCTGATCGTCGCGGCGCGCGAGCAAGAGTTTCATGTGATGGTCGGCGGCATCGATGCGACCAACACTGTCAGCATCGCCTTGCATGAACAGCTCGGGTTCGTTCACGCCGGCACCATCCGCCAGGCCGGTTTCAAATTCGGCCGCTGGCTGGATCTCGCGTTCTATCAGCTGACATTGCAGACGCCGGCTCGACCTGTCGATGGCTGAACTGGGTCGACGGCTTGAACTGCGTCACACTCTTGCGCCGGCCAGGCGCCGCCGGCTGAAATAGTCGCGGCCAATTGAAACATCTGCGCGTCTGCGCTTTGACGCTGCCTTTGTGAGCAGCGGCGCGGGCTTGTGGAGCACGTCACAATTGCCCGCGCCAAGATTTTGTCGCAGCGTTGCGGTGTGTCGCAGTTCACACTGTGTTTTTCGCGTATTTCTCCGTCGAATTAATCACTTGCATGCTCCCCCGCGGGCGTGGCACAGCGCTTGCTAATTACTGAGCGCGACGAAGTCTTCGAGGAATGCGCAATGTCCGATGCTCCTGCAGGCGACGCTCCAGCGGCGCCCGCCAAGTCCAAGATGTTAGTGATCGTGCTGTGCTCGGTGCTGGCTGCAGGGGCGGCTGGTGGCGGCGTGTTCTTCATGAGCGCGAAAAAGGGCCACGACAAGCAGAGCAGCGAAGAAGGTCACGAAGCGGCGGCGGCCAAGCTGCCGGCCCAGTATCTGAAGTTCGATCCGCCGTTCGTGGTGAATTTCGAGAACCGCGGCATGATGCGCTTCCTGCAGGTGAGCGTCGAAGTGATGACGCGTGATCCGGCCACGGCCGAGCTGATCCGCCTGCACGATCCGAAACTGCGCAACGATCTGTTGATGCTGCTCGGCAGCCAGACGTACGAAACCATCAGCACGCGTGAAGGCAAAGAGAAACTGCGCGCCGAGGCGCTGCAGGCCGTTCACGATGTGATTTCCGCCGAGGGCGGCAAGCCCGAGAACGTCGAGCAGCTGTACTTCACCAGCTTTGTGATGCAGTAACGCGAAGGCGCAAAGGTCGAAGTCATGTCCGGCAGTGACATTCTAAATCAAGATGAAATCGACGCCCTGCTGCATGGTGTAGACAGCGGCGCCGTCAAGACCGATGCGCCCATGACTCCGGGCGAGGCGCGCAATTACGACTTTGCGAACCAGGTTCGCATCGTTCGCGGTCGCATGCCGACGCTCGAAATGATCAACGAGCGTTTCGCGCGCCTGTTCCGCATCAGCTTGTTCAACCTGCTGCGCCGGACGCCGGAAGTGGCGGTGGCGCCGGTGAAGATGCAGAAGTTCAGCGAGTACGTGCATTCGCTGCACGTGCCGACCAACCTGAACCTGATCAAAATCCTGCCGCTGCGGGGCACCGGCCTGGTGGTGATCGATCCGAAGCTGGTGTTCGCGGCGGTCGACAATTTCTTCGGCGGCAACGGCCGCTACGCCAAGATCGAAGGCCGCGAGTTCACCGCGACCGAACAGCGCATCATCCACATGCTGCTGAAACATATCTTCGCCGACGTGAAGGAAGCGTGGTCGCACGTCCAGCGCCTCGACGTCGAATACATCAATTCGGAAATCAATCCGCACTTCGCCAACATCGTGAGCCCGACGGAAATCGTGGTCGTGACCAGCTTCCACGTCGAGCTCGACGGCGGCGGCGGCGACATTCACATCACCATGCCGTACGCCATGATCGAGCCGCTGCGCGAGCTGCTGGACGCCGGCGTCGCGAGCGACCGCGTCGAGCACGACGAGCGCTGGGTGACGGCGCTGAAGGAAGAGATCGAAGACGCAGACGTGGAGCTGACGACGCTGCTGGGTCGCGCCAAGCTCACGATGCGCCAGCTGATGGAAATGAAGGTCGGCGACGTCCTGCCGTGCGATTTCAACGGTCGCGCCACCGTCCTGGCCGAGGACGTGCCGATTTTCAGAGGCACTTTCGGCATTTCCAACGGCCAGCAGGCCGTGCAGATCGAAGATCGTATTACCCGCATCCGTCCGCGCGTCATTGACACCTTGAACGGTAAGGCTTGAGAGATTCACCATGGGCATGAGCAAAGAAGCGATGGAAGCCGCGCAGGCCGCGCAGTTCGAAGAACTGCTGGCGCGTGAGCAACGTCAGAACGCGCCGCGAGCGAGCGAACCTGCTCCCGCCAATACCGCCGAAGTCAACCTGGACGTCATCCTCGACGTGCCGGTCACGCTGTCGATGGAGGTCGGCCGCACGCGCATCCCGATTCGCAACTTGTTGCAACTCAACCAGGGTTCGGTGGTGGAGCTCGATCGCGCCGCCGGCGAGCCGCTGGACGTGTTCGTCAACGGCACGCTGGTCGCGCACGGCGAAGTCGTGGTCGTCAACGAAAAATTCGGCATCCGCCTCACCGACGTGATTTCTCCGTCCGAGCGGATTCGCAAGCTGAAGTGAGCAAGGTCGAAGTGAGCCCCGTCGAAGCGGGCGCGCCTGCCCCGTCCAGCGCGCCGACTCCTCCCAAAGGCAAGATGTCTCGCGATGTGCTGTTGTCCGTGATTCGCGGCATGGCGATCCGAGGCTTTGTGATTTCAGCGGGCGTGCTGGCGCTGTGCCTGGCCGCGCCGGCTGTGTTCGCCGCCGAGAAGTTCGCCGCCCCGAAGCCGAACGAGACTGCGACCGCAGTTGGTGCGGGCGGCTTGGCGCAAGTCACATTGTCATTGTTGTTGGTTCTGGCCGCTGTGTTTGCTGCTGCCTGGGTCGTGCGTCGCCTGCGCGGCTTCGGCAAGTTCAACACTGGCGCCCTGCACGTCATTACTGAGATTGCTGTTGGAACCAAAGAGCGCGTGGTGCTGATTCAAGTCGGCAATCAGCAGTTGCTGATCGGTGTCGCGCCCGGGCGCGTGAGCACTCTGCATGTGTTGAGTGAGCCGGTCACGCCGCCCACCACCACGGGCCCGATGGTGAGCGCCGGCGGCGCCGTGCCCCCGAGCCACGATTTCAAGGCGATTCTGAAGCGGAGCCTGGGGCTGTGATGCGCCCCTTCGGCAAATCATTGTCGCGTTACGGCCTGGCGGCGGCGCTGCTGCTGTTGCCGTTTGTTTCTTTTGCGGCCGGCATTCCGGCGGTGACGGTGACGACCGCGCCCGGCGGCGGCCAGGAATATTCCCTGACCCTGCAGATCCTGATCCTGATGACGGCGATCACGCTGTTGCCGGGCATCGTGCTTATGATGACGGCGTTCACGCGCATCGTCATCGTGCTGGCGATCCTGCGCCAGGCGCTGGGCGCCGGCCAGGCGCCGCCGAACCAGGTGCTGATCGGCCTGTCGTTGTTTCTCACGTTGTTCGTGATGGGCCCGGTGATCGACAAGATCAACACCGACGCTGTGCAGCCGTACATGGCCGGCACCATGGACGCCATGACCGCGATGAAAACCGGCGCGGAGCCGTTGAAGCGTTTCATGCTCGATCAGACGCGCGAAAGTGACATCGCGACGTTCGTGCGCATCTCCGGCGGCGAAGGGTTCGACAAGCCCGAGGACGTGCCGCTGCGCATCCTGGTGCCGGCGTTCGCGACCAGCGAGTTGAAGTCGGCGTTCCAGATCGGCTTTTTGATCTTCATTCCGTTCGTGATCATCGACCTGGTGGTCGCCAGCGTGCTCATGTCCATGGGCATGATGATGCTGTCGCCGGTGCTGATCTCGTTACCGTTCAAACTGATGCTGTTCGTGCTGGTCGATGGCTGGAGCCTGATCATGGGCACGCTGGCAGCGAGTTTCTATCAATGACGCCTGAAACCATCATGACCGTCGGCCGGCACGCGCTGGAAATCACCATGCTGCTCGCGGCGCCGCTGCTGCTGGCTGCGCTCGCGATCGGCTTGCTGGTCGGCGTGTTTCAGGCCGCGACCCAGATCAACGAAATGACGCTGTCGTTCATCCCCAAGCTGATCGGCATGGCGGCGACGCTGGTGATCGCGGGCCCGTGGATGCTCAAGGTCATCGTCGGCTACACGCGCGAGCTGTTCGAAAGCATTCCCGGACTGATCGGCTGACCTCCCGCCGATGATCAACATCACCACAGGACAGCTGGAAGCGTGGCTTGCCCAGTACCTGTGGCCGTTCATTCGCATCGGCGCCTGTTTCATGATGGCGCCGATCTTCGGCGCGAACTTCGTGCCGCCGCGCGTGCGTTTGCTGATGGCGGGCGCCGTCACGCTGATCGTCGCACCGCTCGTGCCTCCGCCTGACATCGAAACATTCTCCGCGGCGGCGGTCGTCGTCACCATTCATCAGGTCATCATCGGGTTCGCCACCGCGTTCGCGCTGCAATTGATTTTCGACGCGCTGGCGATGGGCGGCCAGTTGCTGTCGAACACCATGGGCCTGGGCTTCGCGTTCAACGTCGATCCGTTGCGCGGCGTGAGCACGCCGGTGCTCGGCCAGCTGTACATGATCATGGTCACGCTGACGTTTCTTGCGATCAACGGCCACCTGGTGTTGATCGAAATTCTCGCGCAGGGATTTACCACGTTGCCGGTGGGCATGACCGGGCTCGACAGCGGCATGGTGTGGCACGTGGTGGAGTGGGGCAGCCAATTGTTTGCTGGCGCCCTGGCCGTCGCGCTGCCGGGCATGGCCGCATTGTTGGTTGTGAACCTCGCGTTCGGCGTGATGAGCCGCGCGGCGCCGACGTTGAATCTGTTCGCGGTCGGCTTTCCGATCACGCTGATCGCGGGCCTGGTGATCATGTATGTGGGCTTGCCGTCGGTGCTGGCGGCATTCGGTCAATCGCTGGAAGCGGCGTTCGGAGTGATCCGCACGCTGCTCAAGATCACGCCCTAGGAGTTGCGCCATGGCAGAAGGCGATGACGCCCAGGAAAAAACCGAATCCGCTACTCCCAAGCGCCTCGAGGAAGCGAGGCGCAAAGGGCAGATCCCACGATCCAAGGATTTGAGTGCGGCGGCGGTGACGATGTCGGCCGCGGCTGCGTTGTACATGATGGGAGATCAGCTTGCCGGCAAGCTGGCTGGCTTCATGCAGCGAAGCCTGACGCTCACGCGCGAGCAGGCGCTCGATCACACGCAGATGATCCCGGCGCTAACCACTGCCGCGATCGATGGATTGAAGATCTGCGCGCCCATTCTCGGAATCATCTGTCTCGCTGCCATTCTTGCGCCGCTTGCGCTCGGCGGCTGGAGCTTCAGCACTGAAGCGTTGCTGCCGCAGTTCAGTCGGCTCAATCCCATCGAAGGTTTCAAGCGCGTGTTCTCGATGCGCGCCGTGATCGAGCTGGTGAAAGCCTTGGCGAAGTTCGGCGTCGTCGGCCTGGTTGCAGTCATCGTGCTGTGGAAGGACGCGCCGATGCTGTTGGCGCTCGGCCAGCAGCCTTTAGATGAAGCGATCGCGCACACGATTCAGTTGAGCGGCAAAGCGCTGCTGTCCATCACCGCCGGCCTCATCATCATCGCGGGCATCGATGTTCCCTATCAGCTGTGGACATATGCCAAGCAGTTGAAGATGAGCCGCCAGGAAATCCGTGAGGAGCACAAGGAAAGCGAAGGCTCGCCGGAAGTGAAGGGCCGCATTCGCCAGGTGCAGCAGCAGATGGCCCGCCAGCGCATGATGCAGGATGTGCCGAAGGCTGACGTGATCGTCACCAACCCGACGCACTTCGCGGTGGCCCTGCGCTACGACGAAAAACGCATGCGCGCCCCCATCGTCGTCGCCAAAGGTGTGGACCTGATCGCCGCCCGCATCCGCGAAGTCGCGACGGAACATTCCGTCCCCATCTTCGAAGCGCCGCCGCTCGCTCGCGTGCTGTACAAGAACGTCGAAATCGGCGCTGAAATTCCGGCAACGGTCTATCAAGCCGTCGCGCAAGTCCTCACCTACATCTTCCAGCTGCGCGTCGCCAGGCGCTCGGGCTTCCAGCCGCCGCCAAGACCGGATGTGACGGTCGCGGAGTAGCGGGACAATTCACGTTGACGGAGTCGCCGCGGCACTCCGGTAAGCCTTCGGGGAATTGCCGGTGACGCGTTTGAACGCGTTGCTGAAGGCGCTTTCGGATGTATAGCCCAGCGAGCGCGCGACCACCGCGACCGGCGTGGTTTCTTCTCGCAACGCACGTTCGGCGAGCCGCATGCGCCATTCGGTCAGATAGGTAAGGGGCGCGACGCCTGCGATCTTGCTGAAATGGAAAGCAAACGTCGTTCGTGACATGGCGCATGTCTTCGCCAGCTCTGCCAGGCGCCACGAGCGGGCGGGATCGGCGTGCATCGAGCGGATGGCGGGAGCGATGCGTGAGTCGCGCAGTGCTCGCAGCCATCCGGCCGGCATCGGGCTGGATGTTTCCAGATGAGCGCGCACGATCTGAATGAACAGCAACTGGGCCAATTGTGCTGTCGCGAGTTGTGTTCCGGGTTGCTCGGTGGTTCGCTCCTCGACGAGGCGGTCGAGCAGCCAGCGAAACGTCGTCGCGTGTGCTGAGGCCGCGGGAACATGAATCCACGGCGGCAAAACATTTGCTAACAGCCGCCCGCTGGTCGGATCGAGCAGGATGTGGCCGCCGATCTGGGCGAAATCGCTGCCGTCGCCGAGTGCCATCTTGCTGCCGCCCGCGCCGGAAAATACGGCCATTGCGTCGAGAGGGGCGACTTCCAGATCGCTGGCCAGAACAAACGAACGCTTCGCTGCCAGCAGCCCGACGTCGCCTGTCTCAAACCGCACCGGCTGCGCTTCGCCGTCGATGCGAACCCAGCATCCGCCCTTCACCACGGCAAAGAATTTGATCTTGTCCGGCGCCGGAAAGCGCAGGGCCCATGCGCCACCGGCGGTGAAGCCGCCGGTCACGAGCGAGATGGCATTGGTGAACTTGAGAATGTCGGAGAAGGGGTCGTCGCTCATTCTCGTACTATCGCGCAAGAAAGACGCACGGCCAAGCATTCACAGTCCGGGACCCGCGCCTTACCTTCTGCGCCATTCATCATGTCATTGGGAGATCGACGTGAACGATGCATGGGTGCTCGTCACAGGTGGCACGGGGTTCATTGCTCAGCACTGCATACTCGCGCTGCTGAGTGCTGGATATCGCGTGCGAACTACGATTCGTTCGGCAGCACGCGCCGCGGAGGTGCTCGCCAATCTCAAAGAAGGCGGGGCGGAGCCGGGTGATCGCCTGTCGTTCGTCGTCGCGGATTTATCTGCCGACCGTGGCTGGTCAGAAGCCGTCGCCGGCTGCGCCCATGTACTACATGGCGCATCGCCGACGCCCTCGGGCAATCAAGTTCGCGAGGAGGATTGGATCCAACCGGCGGTGGACGGAAATCTGCGAGTACTGCGCGCCGCGCGCGATGCTGGAGTTCAACGCGTGGTGCTGACTTCTGCGTTTGGTGCGGTCGGTGTCGGACATCCGCCGATGAACCGGCCGTTCAACGAAACGGACTGGAGCGATCTGACGGGCCACGTGGGGTTCTATCAGAAATCGAAGACTCTCTCCGAACGTGCGGCGTGGGACTTCATTGCTCGCGAAGGCGGCAAGCTCGAACTGGCTGCAATCAACCCGGTGGCGGTCCTCGGCCCGGCGCTTGGGCCCGACTACTCACAGTCCATCCGCTTGATCAAAAATCTGT
>CAMLEO010000311.1 GCA_946478975.1 uncultured Steroidobacter sp. | reverse complement strand
TTTTTTTGCATCTACATAAAGACAATTAATCCATGCGATTGAACACACCTTCCGCCTGCGCGACCTGCTCGAAGATTGCGGTGTCGCCGTTGATATATTCGGCGCCGGGGCCGTCAGCGCCCTGGCACTCGATTTCGAGCGCACGCCAATACGCCGGCCCGCGCGCTTCATCCAGATATTCGTAGCCTGTCGAGCGGTGACGATAGAACGCCGTGCCGCCGAGGTTGCCTTTGAAGAGATAGTGAATGGTCGCGACGCCTTCCGGTGCCAGGGTATCTACGTGTGGCAGGCGCTGCGGCAGCGTGAGCTGTGCCGGCGGGGTGGTCACCAGGGAGTAATGACACATGCTGAGCCGCAAGCTCCGGCTCGTAATGCCGAAGTGCTCGGCCAGCAGCGGCTGCAGGCTCTTGACCAGGAACTGCTCATACGAAGGCGGCGCCTTGGCCCGAATCCCCGGAAAGTAGCGCCCGCCCGGCACGAACGGCGCCGTGGCCGCTTTGCGCACCAGCCGCTCGGGATCGGCGACGAAATTATCGATCACCAGCAGCGTCGCACCCTCGCGGCCGATCGCGAGCTTCTCGATACGGAGGTCGGGATGGAGATTCAAGATCATGTGCGCCCCTGCGTCGGCCCGGCGAAATCCATCGGGCCTGCCGCAGCCGAATGAACACTGGACCGCGAAGCTTTACTTTAACGCACGGGAAGTGCCCTCGATGAACATGATTGCCGCTCAGGCGCTCGCCCTGACATTACTCGGTTCCCTGGCTGGCCCCGCCCTGGCCGACCAATGCCGCTTCACCTCCGATCGCAGCGCTAACTTCACCGGGGCCATCAAGCGGGTGGTGATCTCGGCCGAGGCCGGCCACCTCAAAGTCACCGGCAGCGCTCGAGGCGGCGTCAATGCGACCGGCCGCGCCTGCGCCTCCTCCGAGGGCATCCTCTCCCGGATCACGCTCGAAAGCCGGCGCGAGCTCGACACGGTTTATGTCACAGTGACCATCGGCGAACGCATGAGCGATATGTTCAGCTTCAAGCGCTACGCGACGCTCGACCTGGACGTCACCGTGCCCAACGGCGCGCAAGTCAACGTCACCGACACCAGTGGCGACATCGAGCTCAGCGACGTTGCCGCCTCCTCGGTCGTCGATCAGTCGGGCGACCTGCTGGTCAAGAACATCAACGGCAATCTGGACATCAGCGACGAGACCGGCGACACGCGCGTGTCCGGCGTCATCGGCAATGTGCAAATGAAGGACGGCGCCGGCAACATCGACATCACCGATGTCCGCGGCAATGTGACGATCACTCAGGACGGCTCGGGCGACATCCATGTGAGCGAAGTCGGCGGCGACTTCGTCGTCAAGGCCGACAGCACCGGCACCATCCTCCACGACCACGTTCGCGGCTCAGTGCACATTCCCGCGAAGCCGTGATGGCTCGTTCGACCTTCGAATCGTCCAAGGCGGCGGCGGCCGGCGGTGCTAACGTCGCCGCATGCTCAAAACAATACTGAAAGCTCTCGGCCGCTCGACTCTGCCCTTGCTGATGGTTGCTCGCTGCCTGGCGGCTCCCGTCGAAGCACCGCCCGGCATCACCGCGCAGGAGGTAAAGATCGCCGGCGATGGCGTAACGCTGGCAGCCACTTTGCATCGTCCTGCGCATGCCAAGGGCCTGCTGCCCGCCGTGGTGATCGTGCATGGCTCTGGGCCGACGACCCGCGAGATGACGACGTTCTGGACCAACAGCACCCTGCGTGCGGGCGGCGTCGCGGTGCTGGTGTACGACAAGCGCGGGACCGGACAATCGACGGGGACATATCCGCAATGGAATGTCGCAACCACTGCGACGATGTTTTCGGATCTCGCCTCCGATGCCGAGCACGCGGTTCGCTGGCTGGCCCAGCAGCCGGGCATCGATCCAAAACGTTTGGGTTTGATCGGCGGCAGCCAGGCCGGATGGATCATGCCGCTGGCGGCTTCGCGCGAGCCGCTGATCCGGTTTTTGTTTATCGGCGAAGGCGTGCCGCTGCCCGCGGGCATCGAGGACATTCATTCGACGTATCTGGATTCGGTCACCAACGACGGCAAGGTTCGGCCGACACTTCGGCAGATCAACGCTGCCGATGTTCTCGCCGAAGATTACACCGGCGAGCGCGGCTACGATCCGGCCGCGGTGTTGGCGTCACTCCAGATTCCGGTGATGTGGACCTATGGTTTATACGATGAAGCGATTCCCACGCACCTGTCGCTCGACCGCATCGGCGAGCTGAGGAAACGAGGTCGCACCAACTTCGAGGTTCATATCTTTCCCTTCGGCGACCACAACTTCTACGACGTGTTCAGCGGCGAACGCTACGATGTTTCAGCCGTGATCCGTGCGTGGTTGAACGATCGGAAGATCACGCGAGCCGAGCGCGCTCGGCCCTGACCTCACAGGGCCTGCGGCCGAGCACGGCAAGAAAACAACGCACCATGTGGCTCTGATCGCAAAAGCCGGCGTCGGCGGCGATCTGGGCCAACGTCAATCGCGTTCCACGCACCAACAGCAACGCTCGCTCGACCTTGTGCCGGCGAATCGTTGCCTGGATGCTTTCACCCACGGCGAATCGATAAGCGCGCGCCAACCACGCTGGATGCAGATCGAGTCGCGTCGCCAGCTGCACCGTGCCGACGGTGTCATGTGAAATCGCTCGCTGCACGATCGACAGCCACGATGGTATTGGCGCCGGCTCTGCCGTCATGGCCGTGCCGAGAAAGCGCGAAATCGAAACAGCCGGATCCACCGTCGAAGCGACCGCGTCGTGAAGCAACTTTTCAGCGGCGCGCGCAATGACGCCACCGCGCCAGATCCGTCCGTCACGAAGAACCTTTGCAGGAACGATATCGCGCAGCAGGCGCGGATCGAACAGAAACGAGGTCGTTTCGAGGCCGCGCGTCCCGATCTGGTTCGCGTGCTCTTGTCCGCTCGGATGAAACACGACGCCCGGAGCGTCGATGGTCATCTCCTGAGCGGCGATCTGTTCCGAATAACTCCCGCAGCGAAATACAGTCAGGCACGCCCAGTCGTGGCCATGCGCTTCGATGCGCTGCTCCGGAGGATGCGCGACGCGAACCATGCGCAAACCAGGCAATGCACGGATCTCGGTCTCAGCGCCATGAAATCCGCTTCTCGCTGGCTGCTCCGATCCTCGTGTCACTGACTCACGCTCCACAACGCGTGATGACTGAGGATGAACATCGTCTGGCGATTCGCGCCGCCAAACACGATCTGCAAGGGACGCTCCGGCACCTCGATGCGTCCGACTTCGTCGCCGTTGGGCCCGTAGACAAAGATCTGGCCGTTGGCAACGTACACGCGGCCGGCAGCATCCGTTGCGACACTTTCGCCGCCGCGTTCTGCAAAGACTCTTGGATTCGTGAGCGCACCTTTCGGCCCGAGTGTTGCCGTATAGGTCCGCGCCTCGGATCCGTTGCTCACGTAAAGCTGGGATCCCGGCTTTGCGATCGTGAAGCCGTACGTATCGAGCGAATGTGAGAAGCGCCAGCCGCGATAGTCCGGCGGCCCCTGGTGGAACACGCGGAAGGCCGGCAGCACCAGGCTTCCATCGGGCGAGACATATTCACGCGCCGCGCCCTGAGCGACCTCGCGTGCGAACAGCTCAGCGAGCGTCGCGAATGCATCGCGAGCGGGATCGTACTGATCCTTGAACTCGCCATTGGCCCACCAGTTGACCGGCATCGCAACGACGGCGTCCGGATGCGAGCCCACCGGCTGTGGCTCGATGCGCGTCACTACTCCGTCGCGGCCCTTCGGGTCGAGGCTGTACACCGACGCCTCGTTGCCGTCCGATGACAGCACCAGCAAATGATCCGAACGATCGACTGCGAGATTGATGGGATCGAGCGGATGGCTGCTCACGATGTTGAGCCCCGCGTCCGCGGACCAGCTGTAGATGCGCCGGAAGATACGATCGACGAAGTACAAAGTGCCGTGCGAATCCACGATGCCGCCGCCCAGCGCACCGAACCCATCGACCAGCTTCTTCACCTTGTTGGCGGGAGCAACCGGCGGCGCCGAGGCAGAAACATCGAGGTGCGCGAACTCTCGCTCACGCACGACGCGCCCACTCGAAACATCTTCAATCGCATTCTCAAACGGATATTTGCTGAGTCTCAGGAAAGTCGCACAATCATCGCCGTCGCAGGTGGCAAAGCCACTTTCGGCGTTCACGTGAACGTTGCGGAAACGTATGTCGCGGGCGTTGTAGAGCCGCACCGCTGCAGGTGCCGGCCCGAGCGTGCGCGTAACGCGATAGCCATGGTAGTTGGCAATCAGAACATCATGAGAATCGCGGATCTCCAGCGACACAGCATCCCTGCCCTCGCCGAACTCTTCCTCCGTCTGCGGCGCGAGCAGCTCCCAGTTGGCGACGCGATTCAGCACGATCTCATTGCGCACGTGATGCTCGACCGAAATCTGATACACGTGCCCGGGGATGGCGGTGTCCGAAACATACAATCCGGCGCTCGCATATGTGTTCGGGCTCCAGATGCCGTTGAACGTGCCCCCGCCGCCGCGCACCCACAGGCTCGGATACTGACCGTCCCAGCGTCGCGCCGGATCCGCATCGCCGCTGTGATTCAGGCTGTATGAACCGGCCTTCGTTCCGTTCGCGAGCGTCGGCCCGCCATGGCCGCCTTCGAATCTCACATCATCGACGAGCGAGTTCTCACCGGCACTCCACAGCAGCGCAGTGGCGCGAGGATTGATGCCACCCGTGAACAATCCCACGCCAGAAACGATTGCGTCGCCTCCCTCGGCCGATTGCACCAATGCCTTCGGTTCACCCACGCCTTGATACGCCGGCGTGTTGTCGGCGAGGACGATCTGCGAGAGGCTCGGATGCAAAGCGATCAGCACCGAGTCCGGCCGCAGCCGAATCGTGTCGGTGACTTTATAAATGCCGAGCGGCAGATAAACGGTTCGATGCGTATCGATGGCGCGCTGAAGCGCCGCGGTGTCGTCTTTTTCTCCGTCGCCAACCACGCCCAGCTCACGCACATTCGCCCACTGTTTGACCGGCGGCAGCGAACGGATCGCGGGCGGTTTCGGCGTCGGCAGCTTGCCGATCGGCACCAGGTCAGCCTGCGTCTCGATGTGACCGAGTTGCCCCAGTGCCGGGACCTTCAGGCCGTGACTGAATGCAGTCACGCGATAGTTTCGACCCTTGCCAGCAACGGTGCGACCGCTGTCTCTAAATCGGGCGAATATCGGCGTGTCGCTCGCGAGCGCGTTATCGAAGCCGACCTGCGTATAAACGTTGGTCTCGTTGGAGATCACGACGGCAGCCTGCTTCACTCGCTCGAAGCGAACATCCTTGCCCCACAGCCAGTCGCCGTACCCGCGATCGATTTCGATGCCCACCGGCACGTCGCGCATCGTGACATTCACCAGTGTCAGTCCGGCTTCGTGCTCGCGGATCGCCGCACTCCTCTGGCCTTCAAACGTTGCATCGATCACTGAGAACGGCCACGCCGGCGACGGCTTTTCCGTCACGATGCCGTAGCGGCCGCCATGAAAGCGCAGGTGGTGGACTACGTTGCCGGCTTGATAGATGCCGGCGAAGCCCGAGCCGAGCCGGAAATCCATGTGACTCAAGTAACCGTGCTGCGCGATTCGAAAACGAACGCCCGTCGCTGCCGGGTTGCCGGCGCCGATCTCGATATCGACATTGCTCATCGCCGAATAGAACGTGCTGGGATTGGCGTCCCAGAGCGTTCGATCGAACGGCACGACTGTCGGCGGCGGAAACGGCACACGTGCCAACTCGATGCGGCCGACATCACCTCGCGCGTTATCGCCGCGTCGTGCACCGGTGAAAACAACCATGCTGCCGAGGCCGCTCTGAAAGCCCGGCGTGTTGTCGCCGAGGAACAGCACCGGCCGCGTGCGCCCCGTGCCCAACAGACGCACCGCCGGCCACACCAGGATCGTGCGGCTGATCCGGTAACGACCGGAGGGAAGAAACACGATGCCTCCGCCCGGCGATTCCGCCGCCTGATCGAGCGCACGCTGAATTGCATCCGTGTCGTCGGCGCGGCCATCGCCCTTGCCGTGAACGGTGATGGCACGCGGCTCAGTCGGTGCCGATTCGAACACCGAGGTCGCTGCGAGCGCTGGTGAGCACTCGACGACCAGCGCAGCCACGCACATCAACGTAAACCCGATCCGACGCAAAGCTGTCACTAGCATCCTCCTCATCCGTGGCGCCCTCGTGCCGAGGGAATTCTACTTCCCGATCTCGTTCAATGTCGCAATCTCGCTGGCCGAGAGCTTGATTGCGGCCGCTGTGACATTTTCTTCGAGATGTTTCAAGGTCGATGTGCCGGGGATCGGCAGTATCACCGGGCTGCGCTGGAGCAGCCACGCCAATGCGATCTGGCTCGGCCCGACCTGGTGTTTCTTCGCAATCCCGTCGAGCTCCGAGCCCGGCCGCGCGAGATCGCCGGCCGCGAGCGGAAACCAGGGAATGAAACCAATGCGCTGCTGCTCGCAGTAGCTCACGACGTCGTCGGCGCTGCGGTTCGCGAGGTTATAAAGATTCTGCACCGTCGCGACCGGGAACACTTTCGACGCCGCTTTGATCTCCTCGACTGTGACTTCGCTCAGGCCGGCGTAACGAATCACGCCTTGGTCGAGCAGTTGTTTGACGGCGCCGAACTGCTCGGCACGCGGCACTTTCGGATCGATCCGATGCAGCTGCCACAAGTCGATGCGCTCCACGCCCAGTCTTTTCAGACTGCCGTGCGCTTGTTTGATCAGGTACTCCGGCCGGCCGTTCGGAACCCACTGGTCCGGTCCCGGTCGGGTGAGACCCGCCTTGGTCGCAACCACCAGCCCCTGGAATGGATGCAACGCCTTGCGCAACAGCGTTTCCGACACGTCCGGGCCGTAAGAATCCGCAGTATCGATGAAGTTGACGCCGAGCCCGGGTAATCGTTTCAAGACGCGCAGCGCTTCGGCCTCGTCTCTCGGCGGCCCCCAGACACCTTTGCCCGTAATGCGCATCGCGCCGAAGCCCAGCCGATGAATTTCCAGCTCGCCTCCAATGCGAAACGTCCCAGCGTCGGCAGCTGTCAGATTTGCCATGGCGATCTCCCGCGGAACAAGCGAATGGAACGAGGCCACATCGTAGCGAATCGCCGGCGGAAGAGCGCGCTCCCGACGAGGGCCTACCTACGGTGCGGCGTTTGATGTGAGCGACGCCATCGCGGCGATCAATGCGCGGGTCGAGCAAGCATCACTTGCGCGCACATTCGACACTCGATCAATGTCGCTTGAAAAGTAGTCGTCGCGAGATAAATAGTATATGCCCCGCGGCTAGCAGCGGCGCATACACGCAAAGGATGGCTGGAAGACTCCCGGGTTGTTCCGGCACGACTTGAAAGCCGACCACCACGACGGCGCCGACGCCCGTCAGCGCCATCAACGTCACAACCCATGGCGGCTGGGCCAGCCGAGTTCGACCAGCCAACAGCGACCGCGCGACCGCCTGGAGAGCAAACAATCCCGCGAATGCTCCAACCGAAAGAAACATCGGCTGGATTGCTGCCCACCACGGCACATCGTTGATCGGTTCGATCGCTCCGAACAGCTTTCGCAATGCGAGCCCGAGCGCCGGACCGAACGTCAAAACACTCGCCAGCGCCATCACGCTGCAAGGGCCGAAACAAATCCCGAGCTCGGCCATCAATAGACTACGCCGCACCCCTCGCAAGGGTGCGGAGTGTTCGCGTGCTGACGCAGGATCGTGCCCTGTCACCATCTTCCGAGATTAGCGCTACTGCGGGCCACCGATCCAACTTCCCTGCAGGATCGTCGCTACGACC
>CAMLEO010000310.1 GCA_946478975.1 uncultured Steroidobacter sp. | reverse complement strand
ACCCGCGACGTGGTGCGATTGAAGACGGCGACCCGCAAGCCCCGGCTTTCCATGTTCAACGCCAGGTTCTCGCCCATGACCGCGAGACCGATCAGTCCCACGTCCGCCAATGCAGTGCTCATGTGTTCGCACCTCGTCCGATCCGATTTGTGTAGACGCCGTTTATACCGGAAGTTTCCGCGGCAAGGCTAGGAATGAACGTGCGCACCGGCCTTCATCAATGCAGCTTGAACACCTGCGTGGTCAGTCGCAGCGGCTGCGGCACCTGGTCGTTCTCTCGATCGATCACGTCCATCACCGCGACCGCCTCGTATCCAAACGGCACCGGCTGCTGCGCTCGAAAATTCACCACTTGATTCCAGCGCGCACCGATGGGGCGAGGCTCGTCGGTGCCGCCCGCCGTGCCCGAGCCGAAGCGGGGATTGGTGATGAGCTCCGAGTATTTGAACGCAGTGCCGGGAGCACTCGCGTCGACGATCACTCGCCACAAACCGGCATGCGGAGCCGGCACGATCAGGATTTTCTCCGTGGTCTTGGTGAGCGCATCGCTGCCCCATAAAACGCAGGAGCCGCTGGAGCAGTCGTAGAGATACAGGCCGAGACGCGCCCGGCCATCCGGCGGCGACGCGGCAACTCGCAGCGTCGTGCTGTCGGCGGGCACGGCGATGTTGTATGCACGCATGCCGGTCGGCCCGCCCGCGTCTTCGAGCACTCGTCGTGCGCCCACTTCGGTGAGCACAGAGCTTCGCTGCAGCGGTGCGTAGATATTGTTCATCCACAACGTCGTGCCGTTGTTCTTGGGCGGCGCCTCGTCGAGCTGCGAATCGATGTAATAAATCGACGCGTTCATTGCCACTTGCGCGTTTCCCGACGGCAGCAAGGTCAGCTCATAAACTCCAGGGGGCGGATACGCCACTGTCATCGCCACCGGCTTGCCCGAGCTCACCGGGCTGCCCGGGCGTGGAAGATTGAAACGATCGTTCACTGGACCGCCCATGCCGAGCAGCACTTCGGCCTGCCCCGCTGTCGCACTCACATTCACGCGCAGCGACGCAACGTTCGGCGGCACCTCCAGGAAGTAGCTCCTGGAACGTTTGTTTGTCAGCGCCTGCTGCTCGTGACGGATCGTGTAGCCATTCGCGGCGGTGAACTGTTCGGAGGCAACGATGGTCGTCATCACCGCGTGCACCGGCAACGAAGTCGACTTGTCGAGCAGATACAAATGCGCGCTGTGAATGCCGATCTCCTCGGGCGTGATCTCGATCTGGACCTCGACCGGCGTATCGAACGGCAGCGTCACGTCGTCTTGCAAGGTTTTGAACGTACCGTCGTTGCCGCGCCATTGCAGAGCGTACGTCACCGGCGTCGACGGGCCGTTCTGTCGCACCAGGGTGATGACGCGTTTGTCGGTCCGCTTCAGCAGCCAGCCTTCGCGTTCATACAAACCTTGCCCGACGCCCGGCTCGGGCAGGAAGCGCGCCAGAAATGTTTTGACCGGAGCGCGCGTGAGAATGTCCGGCAGGTCGAAGCCACGAGACTTCACTTCCCGAAGCAGCTCGGTTGCACGCGCCACGTCCATGACGCCGAACCCTTGCTCATGCGCCTGATAACCATCCAGGCGCCGCGCTCCCATGCGCAGCGCCCACAAAATGTGCCGAGCATCGGCTGGCAGCTGCTGCTCGCGCGCCGCTCTCACCAGCTCAGCAATCTTCAATGACATTCCATTCGGCGATGCGTTCGAGTCGCCGGGATCGACGATCAAATCGGGCTTGGCGCCGCCGTCGGCCGCGGGGCCTTTGCTGGGCCAGTCGGCAGGCGCACGCTCGACCGCAGGGTCGCCATCGAGAATCCGAATCGCCTTGGGACCTGCGATAGCGAGCACTCGCCGCGCCGCTGCGGCACCGTCAATGCTGTCGACGCGGGCACCCTCGCCCGCCACAGCAAATATCGGCCCGCGATACGTCTCGACAGCGCGATTGGCGATCAGTGCATATATATCTTGTCCGCCGCCGGCGAAGCGCGCGTCGGAATATGCCTCAGGAATAAAGTCCAGCGGCGCAGACTGCGCGGCTTCGATCAGGCTGCCGATGTCGGTCGAGATAGTTTGCATCGAAGCTTCGGCCGACATATCCAGCAGCGGCGGCATCGCACCCGGCCTGCCGCCATCCAAATGCGCCATCAGCACATCCGGCAGCGCGCTCACTTCGGACAAGCGCTCGATGGGCAGCACCGCGTACAAATATCCCACGTCATCGAAACGACGCTGGATCTGACCGCCGAGCCTCGCGATGGCACTGGCGACCGCCGGCGTGCCGCCCATGCTGGTTGCGACCATCACCGTCGCCTCGTTTCTGCCTCGTGCGATGGCGTGCGCGATCAGCAAACGATCGTGCAGCTCCGGGGCGGCGGATTTCCAGGACGAGAACACCAGCCCCTGATCGGTCAGGGGCGGCGGAGGTGGCGGCGCGGGCGGCGGTTCTTTGCTGTTGCAGCCGAGCAGCGCGGCGCCGAGCAGCGCCGCTGCCGCTGTTTGAAGGAGGCGTCGAGCCACCGTGCTACCAGATCTTCACCCGCTGCTCAGGCGGCAGATATAACTTGTCGCCCGGCTTCACATCGAACGCTTTGTACCACTCGTCCATGTTGCGGACGGCGCCGTTGACGCGGAAGTACGGCGGGCTGTGCGGATCAGAGAGCACCTGCGCGCGCAGCGCTTCGTCGCGAATCTTGGTTCGCCACACCTGCGCCCACGACAGGAAGAAACGTTGATCTCCCGTCAGGCCGTCGAGCACCGGCGCTTCTTTGCCTTGCAGGGAATTGTGATAAGCCGCGTACGCCATGTTCAGGCCGCCGAGATCGCCGATGTTTTCACCGAGCGAAATCGCGCCGTTGACCTTCTGACCCGGCAAGGCATCGAAGCTGGAATATTGCTCCACCAGTTGTTTGGTCTTGACGTTGAAGGCATCCGCGTCGACCTTGGTCCACCAGTCGCGCAGGCTGCCGTCCGGCGCGAACTTGCGGCCCTGGTCGTCGAAACCGTGGCCGATTTCGTGACCGATCACTGCGCCGATGCCGCCGTAATTCACTGCATCGTCGGCAGCGGGATCGAAGAACGGCGGCTGCAGGATCGCGGCCGGGAACACGATCTCGTTGTTGAGCGGATTGTAGTAGGCGTTGATGTCCTGCACGTTCATGAACCATTCGCTGCGATCGACCGGCTGATCCAGGCGCACCACCTGGCGATTCCAGTCCCACAGCGCCGCGCGACGCACGTTGCCGACGATGTCGTCGCGTTTCACTTCCAGCGCGGAGTAATCTTTCCACTTGTCCGGATAGCCGATCTTCGCCACGAACGTGGAGAGTTTTTCCTCGGCGCGCTTGCGCGTGTCCTCGCTCATCCAGCTCAGCGTCGCGAGCCGCTGCTTGAGGGCCGCGCGCAGGTTGTTCACCAGCACTTCCATCTTCGCCTTGGACTCGGGCGGGAAATATTCCTTGACGTACACCTGGCCGACCAGCTCGCCGAGCGCATCGCCGGTGATCGCTACACCGCGTTTCCAGCGATCGCGCTGCTGAGGCTGGCCCCGCAGCTGCTTGCCGTAGAACGCGAAGTTCGCTTCGTCGAAGCGCTTGGGCAGGAACGCCGCATTCGCCCGCAGCAAATGGAACGTCAGATAATCTTTCAGCGTCTGCAGCGACGTTTGATTCACGACCTTGGCGCTGTCGCGAATCGCAGTGAGCGGACCGAGCACGAAGTTCTCGCGCTTGCCGATGTCACTGGCGTCGAGGAACGCCTGCCAGTCGAAGCCCGGCGCATAGGCGAGCAGCTGCGCCTTGGTGCGCGGGTTGTAGTTGAGCTCCGCCTCGCGCAGCTTTTCGATCGGCCATTGCACCTTCGCGATCGCCGTTTCGAAATCCATGATGGCGCGCGCTTTCTTCTCCGAATCCTCCACGCCGCCGAGCTTCAGCATGGTGCCGATATATTCGACGTACTTGGCGCGATGCTCGGCGAGCTTGGGATCGTTCTTGATGTAGTAGTCGCGATCCGGCAGGCCGAGGCCGCTCTGGACGATGTCGACGGAATAACGATTCGGATCTTTCAGATCGGGAGAAATGCCGGCGCCGAACGTCGACATGAAACCCTGCAGTCCGAACAAGGCCGCGATGTCTTTCTTCGAGCTCGCGGCCTTGATGCGTGCCAGGTCCGCTTCCAGCGGTGCGAGGCCTCGGGCTTCGATGCCGTCCTGGTCCATGAAGCTCGCGAAATAATCGCCGACCTTCTGTTCCGGCGTGCCGGCGGCGGGCTTGGTGGCGGCCGCTTTCTCGATCAGCTTCTTGACGCGCTCCTCGGACAGGTCGTTGAGCTTGTTGAACGGGCCGAAGGCGGCGCGGTCGGGCGGAATCTCGAACGTGTCGTACCACTTGCCGCTGGCATAGGCGAAGAAATCATCGCCGGGTTTGACGCTCGGATTGCCGGCCGTGAGATCGAGGCCGAAATCGCCCAACTCCGCCTTGGGCGCCGGTGCCGGCGGAGGCGCGGCGGCAACGGGCTCTTGTTTCTTGGCACAGCCGGAGAGCAGCGCGAACGCCACCATGAAAGCCACCGATTTCTTCATGCCTTTGCATTCCTGCTTGGGCCGCCGCAGGCGCGGCGGGCCTGATTGTTAGTTACGCTTGCATTACGCCTGGCGCGGGTTCGGCTATGAAGAATCGCCTGTTCCTCACGCGTTCACAACAGCGGCCACCTCCGCAGCGTCCCCGGACGTGCCCGCCAGGCCGAGCGCGGCGCGCCGGTCCCGCAGATATTCATGGACATCGCCGAGCACCGAAAGTGCGGTTGGCCGCCGGCCCGCCCCCTTGCCTGCCAGACGCACGACCTCGCCGTTTCGTGCCAGGATCTCGACGCGATTTTCCTCGGCGCGGGCGCCGGCCAGAAAATCGTGGGCCGGCAGTTCCTGCAATTTGACGACGCCGCGCACCTGTCCTGCAGTTCGTTCGCAGGTCGCGACCAGCTTCAAGCTCAGCCCTTCTTCGCGCACCAGGGCGGCCTGGCTCGCGGTCACGCCGGCGATGCCACGGACGCTCAATTCGAACGGCAACGCCTCGCCAAATGCCGCCCGGGCAATGATCTCGAGCTTGCGGGCCGCATCCAGGCCGACCAGATCGTCGTGCGGATCGGCCTCCGCAAATCCACAGGCCTGCGCATGCGCGACCGCGGCTTGAAACTCCACCCCGCGCTCCAGCGCGTCCAGGATGAAATTGCACGTGCCGTTGAGGATAGCGCGAATCTGCTGGACCCCGGAGTGGTGGGCAACCGCTGCAACCGTTTCGATTACGGGTACCGCGCCACCTGCCGCCGCCGAATAACGTAGCAACGGCGCGTCGCCGGCGGCAAAGCGCGAAAGTTTTTCCCACCAGCGCGAAGCAATGAGTGCTTTATTGGCCGTAATCACCGCACGTCCGCGCGTGAGCGCCGCATGGACGATCTCACCCGCAGGTTCCAGACCGCCGATCGTTTCGATGACCACGTCGGCCGGTTGAGCGATCGCGTCCCACGGATCGGTAGATAACAACTCGGCGGGCACGTCGCGGGGTTTGTGAGGATCCTTCACCACGATGCGCACGACTCGAAACAAATCGGCATGCCGCACCAGGTGATCGTACACGCCGCGGCCGACCGTTCCCAAGCCGAGCAGCACGACGCGCACCGGTTGAATCGTTTCGTGAGGCACGGCGGCGAACTCATCCGGACCGTGATCGACATGCGTCGAGAGATTCGATCCCACGCACGCGACTTCGAATGTTTGTCCGTGCGACTGCGCGAATTGCAGCGCTCGCGGTTGAATGATCCGCCCGCCGATGTCGAGCGCGCTGCGCCAGCTGAGGCGGTGAAAACGACGCGCGTGATTTTCGGCAATCGCCGGATCGCTTTCATACACGCCGTCGACATCTTTCAACAGGCGACAGCGTGCGTTGAGATTTTTGGCAAGAAACAACGCTGTGAGATCCGAGCCGCCGCGACCGAGCAGCACGCAGCGGCCTTGAATGTCCTGTGCGATGAACCCCGGGAACACCAGCACCGCGTGATCGTGCAAACAAGCGCGCAAATGATCAGCGTTGAGCGAGACCGGCGTGGACTCATGTGGATCGCCATGCGCTCGCAAGCCCGCCTCGCGCGCATCAACGTAACGAGCAGACACGCCGCTTTCAACCAACGCCGCCGCGAGCTTCGTTCCCGATTCTTCCTCGCCGCCCGCCACCCACGCGGCTTGCTCGAACAAATCGTCGGTGATCGCACGCGTCTGTGCGTAACGCTGATCGGTCACGCCCGCAAACGCGGACACGACTGCGATGACTTGCCGGCCGGCGCGCCACTCGCGATAAATTTCTTCGATGGCCTGGGGCAGCTCGGCCTCGGTTCGCAACACCGAGCTGCCGAACTTGAGCACGACGATGGATGAATTCACGCCACTCTCCGCATGGACACGTAGACGCGTCGACGAGAGCCGGCGGGGAATGCGGTCGGCAAGCGGGCATAAAAAAACCCGCTCGCCAAAGCTCAAGCAGGTGTGCTTCGCTTTAGCCGCATTTCTTACGCGCCCGCAAGCTGAACTCAAATCGGCGCAGGTGCGAACGCTAAAGCGTCGGCAGCGGAGTGTCAAGAAAGGGCCTACCCGCAACGGGCCGGGGCGCCGCGAATCACCGTTGAAACTTTGCGGGCCGCGACCCGTTATTTCAGCTCATGGCGCAGCAGCGCATCACCGGAGACAGGCATGAACAAAGATATTACCAGCGGCAATTTCAAGCAGCTCAAAGGCAAGATCAAGCAGCAGTGGGGCAAGCTCACTGACGATGAGATCGACCAGATGGAAGGCAACGCGGAAATCCTGGCCGGCAAACTGCAGGAACGCTACGGCCTGGCGAAGGATGACGCGGAACGGCAGGCCCGCGACTTCCGCTCTCGTAATAATTGGCAGTGAGGGTTGTGAGTATTCGCCCTGCCGGCGTCGGGCCGGCGGGGCGGCTACTCTTCGAGCGAGTCGGGCAGGCGCGGATTTTCGTAAAGCTCCTGGGCCTTGGCCCAGAACCGTTTGGCTTCTTTTTCACGCCCGCGACGCATCAGGTAAACATAGCCGGCACGGCCGGCCTCGTCGGTGAGCTCCAGGTCCTGCTCGACCGCGAGCAGCAGATGTTTCAAGCCGCGGTCGTCGGCCCTTTCCAGCAGCATGCGGCCCATCAACAGATGCGCCTTGGGATACTCGCCGCCGCGCGATAGCAATATTTCCAAAGCCTCCATCGCTTCGACGTCGTGATCGATCTCCAGCAGCAGCAGCACCTTGTCCCACAGCTCCTGGTCGTTGAGGCTTTCGCTGCCGGCATCTTCCATCAGCGTGAGCTTGGCCTTCGCTTCGCTGATCTCGGTGTAGCGCTTGCGCCATTTCGGGCCGGTTTCCTGCTGCCATTCGTCGTCGAAGAATTTCACCAGCGACGGCGTCGCCGGAAAAAACAACGACAGCGCTGAATGATCGGCATCGTGCACCGGCACGGTCGGTTCGAGGTCGAGCGCCGCGAGCCGCTCGGCCAGGCTCGGATGAGTGTCGTCATCGGCGGCGTAGCGCTTCAGGCTTTGTTGCAACCAATCCGGACGCGCCCACTGGCTCTCCGCCGCTTTGAACGCACGTGCCATCACCGAGTGCGGCACCCTTGTGCGCGTTGAGGCACCAGTCGAGCGCGCGCGCGGTCTCCGCCTCGTCGGCGCCTTCGACGAGGACGAGGCCCGGCACGGCCGCCAATGCCGAAATGTCGCGCACCGCCTGATGCGAGTGGCCGGGGCCGCCGGGCACCACGCCGGCGAGTGATCCGACATAGACGACCTTCGCGCGCTCGGTCGCGTTGTTGTAGATCTGCTCGTTCGCCCGCGGCGCCAGGAAGCAG
>CAMLEO010000309.1 GCA_946478975.1 uncultured Steroidobacter sp. | reverse complement strand
GGCAGCCATCCTGCCCGACAGCATGCGATTCAAGCCGAATGGCGTGCAATGGACGGATGAGAAGCTCGCGAAGCTGCCGGGCATCGGCATTCACGAGCTGATGCTGCTGCCGATCGAACGCTGCAAACAATTCTTCGATCGGCTGTCGCTGCCGGCGCCGCTGGATGAAGCCAGCGACCTGGTGCTGCGTGAGATTCGCGGCCGCTTCGGTTACTTGATGGATGTCGGCCTGGGTTATCTCACACTCGATCGTCAGTCGCGCACGCTGTCCGGCGGCGAAGTGCAGCGGATCAATCTCACGACCGCGCTCGGTACTTCGCTGGTCAACACGTTGTTCGTGCTCGATGAGCCGTCGATTGGTTTGCATCCGCGCGACATGGGACGCGTGATCGATGTCATGCGCCGGCTCAAAGCGGCCGGCAACTCGCTGGTGGTCGTCGAGCACGATCCGCAGGTCATGCAGGCCGCCGATCGTTTGATCGATGTCGGCCCGGGCCCGGGCGAGAAGGGCGGCGAGATTGTTTTCTTCGGCACGCCGCCGCAGCTCTCCAGCGCCAAGCGCTCGCTCACCGCGGATTATCTGCTCGGCCGCAAGCGAGTCAGTGAAGTCACGCCCGCCGCTGTGAACCAGGCGTTGAGCGCGAGCGTCGTCGTCAAGGGCGCGCGCCAGCACAACCTCAAGGGCATCGATGTTTCCATTCCGCTGAATCGCCTGGTCTGTGTCACTGGCGTGTCCGGCTCGGGCAAATCGACCTTGATCCAGGACGTGCTGTATCCGGCGCTGCTCAAGCATTTTGGCAAGCCGACCGAAGCGCCGGGCGAGCACGATTCGATCAAGGGCGCGGAGCACATCAGCGCGGTGGTGATGGTGGATCAAACATCCATCGGCCGCACCACGCGTTCCAATCCAGCCAGCTATGTCGGCGCGTTCGATGCGATCCGCAAGTTGTTTGCGAACGAGCCGGTGGCGAAGGAGCGCAACTACACCATCGGCACCTTCAGCTTCAACTCCGGGAACGGCCGCTGCCCGACCTGCGGCGGCAACGGTTTCGAGCACGTCGAGATGCAATTCCTTTCCGACGTGTATCTGCGCTGTGCGGACTGCAACGGCCGGCGATACCGCAGCGAGATCTTGGAAGTAAAACTGAATCGCGGCAGCGGCCCCGGCCGCAGCATCGCCGACGTGCTCGACATGACGGTGTCGGAAGCGGTCGAGTTCTTTGCCGGCGAACGCGAAGTGCTCGCGACTCTGCGGCCGCTCGCCGAAGTGGGCTTGGATTATTTGCGCCTCGGACAACCGGTGCCGACATTGTCGGGCGGTGAAGCGCAACGACTGAAGCTTGCCGGTCACCTCGCCGAGAGTGCCACTGCTGCCGCGGACGCTTCGACGCCCGGCAAGTTGTTTCTTTTCGACGAGCCGACCACCGGCTTGCATTTCGACGACATCGCGAAGCTGCTGCGTGCGTTCCGGCGTTTGATCGCGGCGGGACATTCGTTGCTGGTGATCGAGCACAATCTCGATGTCATCGCAGCGTCGGATTGGCTGATCGATCTCGGGCCCGAAGGCGGCGATGCCGGCGGCGAGATCGTCGCAGTCGGTACCCCGGCTGAAGTGATGAAGGTGCCGGGCTCGCATACGGGCAAGGCGCTGCGCGAGATCGACGGCGGTTGGAAGATTTCGGACGATAAAACTGTCGTTTCGTTGCCCGCCGTCGCCGCCCATCGGCCGCGTGCCAATGCGATCAGCATTCACGGTGCGCGTGAGCACAATCTCAAGAACGTCGATGTTGAATTGCCGCGTGACAAGTTTACTGTCGTCACGGGTGTGTCGGGTTCGGGCAAGTCGACGCTGGCATTCGACATCGTGTTTGGCGAGGGTCAGCGCCGTTATCTGGAATCGTTGAATGCGTATGCGCGCCAGTTCGTGCAGCCCGCATCGCGCCCGGACGTGGACGCGATCTTCGGCATTCCGCCAACGGTGGCGATCGAGCAGCGGACCAGCCGCGGCGGTCGCAAGAGCACGGTCGCGACGCTCACCGAGATCTATCACTTCCTGCGTTTGCTGTACGTGAAGCTGGGTACGCAGTACTGCCCGGACTGCGATGTTCCGATCGAGCCGCAGAGTTTCGAATCTATTTTTGCGCGCATCAACCGCGATTACCGCGGCAAGAGCGTGAGCTTGCTGGCGCCGCTGGTCGTGGCTCGCAAAGGTTTCTATACCGATCTTGCGGCGTGGGCGGCGAAGAAAGGTTACGAGCACCTGCGCGTCGACGGCGACTTGCTGCCGACGAATGCCTGGCCGCGTCTGTCTCGTTTCCAGGAGCATACGATCGAGCTGCCGGTGGCGACAGTGCAGGTCTCCGCTCGTAACGAACGTGAGCTGCGTGAGGCTCTGACGACTGCGCTTGATTTCGGCAAAGGCGTCGTGCATCTGCTCGACGAGCCGCTGGCTGCCAAGGCTGCGCCAGCGAAGAAGGCCAAGAAACCTTCCGCGGCGTCGAATGTTTCCATCTTCTCGACCCGTCGCGCCTGTCCGTCGTGCGCCAAGAGCTTTGCTGAGCTCGATCCGCGCTTGTTCTCGTTCAACTCCAAGCATGGCTGGTGCGAGAGCTGTTACGGCACGGGCCTGACGATGCGCGGCTTCGACGAGGAGCAAAGCGGCGAGGAGATCTGGTGGAATGAATGGTTCGAAGATGAGGCGGAGCCGTGCGAGGACTGCGAAGGTCAGCGGCTGAACCCCATTGCGCGCAATGTTCGCTTTCGTGGCGAGTCGATCGCTGCGCTCACTGCGCAGTCGGTGTCGATCATGCGCAAGCAATTCGCCGGCCTGAAGTTGAAAGGCCGGGAAAGTGAGATCGCGCGCGACGTGCTGACGGAAATCAACTCGCGCCTGACGTTCCTCGAAGACGTGGGCCTGGGTTATCTCGCGCTCGATCGTTCTGCGCCGACGCTGTCTGGCGGCGAAGCACAGCGCATTCGCCTCGCGGCTCAGCTCGGCTCGAACCTGCAAGGCGTTTGTTACATTCTCGATGAGCCCACGATCGGTTTGCATCCGCGTGACAATCGCATCCTGCTCGACACGCTGGATCGGCTGGCGGCGAAGGGCAATTCGTTGCTGGTGGTCGAACACGACGAAGAAACGATTCGTCGCGCCGACTACGTGCTCGATCTCGGTCCCGGTGCGGGTACGCGCGGCGGTCGGGTCGTTGCGGCCGGCACAGCCAAAGAGCTCGAACGTTCACCGGAGTCGGTGACCGGCCGGCTGCTCGCGCATCCGTTGCAACATCCGATCGGCGAGCGGCGCGCTGTTTCAACGCGCGGGCCGGCGCTCGTCATCAAAGAAGCATCGCTGCACAACCTGCGCAAGCAGACATGCCGGGTGCCGCTCGATCGGCTGGTCGTGATCACCGGCGTGTCCGGCTCCGGCAAATCGACCATCTCGCGAGACGTTTTGCACGATAACTTGCGTGCGGCGATCAATCGCCGCAAAGGCGCCAAGCTGGAATGGCGTGGCTGCAAGGAAATCGGTGGCTGGGAGCAGATCGACCGCATCCTGGAAGTGGATCAAACACCGATCGGCAAGACGCCGCGTTCCTGCCCGGCTACATACATCGGCTTCTGGGACGCGATTCGCAAAGTGTTTGCCGAGACAACCGAGGCGCGCATGCGTGGCTATACGCCGTCGCGATTCTCGTTCAACACCGCGGGCGGCCGCTGCGAAGCCTGCGAAGGCCAGGGCATGCGCAAGATCGAGATGAGCTTTCTGCCCGACGTGCGCGTGAGCTGCGACAGCTGCAAGGGAAGGCGCTTCAACCAGGACACGCTCACGATTCAATACAAAGGCCGCAGCATCGGCGACGTGTTGATGATGAGCGTCGATGACGCCGTTGATTTCTTCAGCGCTCACCCGCGCATTCATCATTGTTTGCGCCTGCTGCAGGATGTCGGCTTGGGTTACCTCACGCTCGGCCAGCAGAGCCCGACGTTGTCGGGCGGCGAAGCTCAGCGCATCAAGCTGGTCACGGAGCTGTCCAAGGTGCGCGAGTCGAGAATGTTGCGCACCCCGGAGCCGGGCGAAGAAGTCGAACGCATGCCGGGCACGTTGTATGTGCTCGACGAGCCGACGGTCGGCCTGCACATGGCCGACGTGGAGAAGCTCATTCGCGTGTTGCATCGACTGGTCGACGCCGGCAATACGGTCGTGGTCATCGAGCACGACTTGGATGTGATCGCTGAAGCGGACTGGATCATCGATCTCGGTCCGGAAGGCGGTGCCGACGGCGGTCGCCTGGTCGCT
Organism: uncultured Steroidobacter sp.; assembly: GCA_946478975.1. Next base: position 3,653 of record CAMLEO010000309.1, on the reverse strand, counting down.
CAGGGACCGCCCGAGGAACTGCTCAAGAGCGCACGCGAGTCGCACACTGCGCGAATTTTGCGCGAATTTCTAAAAGAGCGGTCGCGAGCCGCCGCCAGAGTCACCGCGACCGCGGGCCGTAGCGCAGTGGGATAGGCGAGCACAACTCGCTCCCCACTGCATACCTATTGAACAAAATCGGCTCCGGCTCCCAGGCCCGTGGCGTGCGTTTCTCGCACGCCACTATCGATGCCTGTCTTAATCTGCTGTTGCGCGCGATCCACTTGTATACAGTTGCCGACGCCGTGCCCGGATATGGCTGAGTTCACAAATCTCGTGGATTTCCAATGGTTTTCTAAGGGCATCCTCGGTATGCAGCGCTGCACGATCGCACTTCCTTTGCAGTTTTTACGGCTGTATGCTCGGAGCCACGCTTGGGTTGATAGTTGTGTGAAATTCCCATCTGAGACCCAGGAAGGGAGCGAAGCCAGCCCCGGAAACTGCAACTGAAGGGTGTTGGCTGTGGATTCAAAATCAAAACCCTCTCGCAGGAGGAGCATTCTAATGTCGACGAATATTTCGATTCGGCGCGCGGTGAAGTACGCGCTGCTGACGAGTCTCGCGGCTTCGGCCGCGTACTCGTATACAGCAGCAGCGGCTGAAGGTAACGAAGTTGTTACCGAGGTCGTGGTCACCGGCTCGCGCATTCAGCGTCAGGACTATGTCGCCAACAGCCCGGTGGTCACCAGCACCGCCGAGCAGATCGTCGAAAACGCTGATGTCACTCTCGACACCTACCTCAACACCCTGCCGCAGGTGAATCCTGCGGGCGGCACGACCTCCAACAACCCGGGCAACGGCGGTCAGTCGAACATCAACCTGCGCGGGCTGGGTGCCAACCGCAACCTCGTGCTGTTCGACGGTCGTCGCGCCATGCCCTCGGCCAGCGACATGACGGTCGACCTGAACACCATTCCGCAGGCGATGATCGACAGCATCGAAATCGTGACCGGCGGTGCCGGCGCGGTGTACGGCGCGGACGCGGTCGCGGGCGCGGTGAACATCAAGCTGAAAGAGAACTACGAAGGCATCGACCTGCGTTACAACTTCTCCAACAGCACCGAATACTGGGATGCCGAGGAGTACCAGGTCTCCGGCGTCGGCGGCATGAACTTCGCCGGCGATCACGGCAACTTCGTGATCGGCGCCGATTACTCGAAGCGCGAAGGCATGATCAAGAGCCAGCGCGACTTCGCCAAGGTCGCGACCTCGACGACTTCGTACCTGCCGGAAGGCTTCTACATCGCCGGCGGCAACGCGCCGTCGCAGGCCGCGGTCGATGCGTTGTTCCGTTCGTATGGCTTCGCCAACGGCGTGACCAACCCGACGCTGCTCGGCTTCAACACCGACGGCACGCTGTTCTCGCGCGGCGTGTTCAACAGCCCGCTGGACGTCGTGAACTTCAAGTATCCGATCGACAACGCGGTCAACAGCAACCTGTACCCGGACTTGTATTCGTACAACTTCGACGCGGTCAACATCCTGACGCTGCCGCTCGAGCGCAAGTCGGTGATGGCCAAGGGCAAGTACGAGTTCGACGGCGGCGTGGAACTGTTCGCCACTGCCGGTTACACGGAATATGACTCGGCCACGGCACTGGCGCCGACGCCATTCCCGACCGTGGGCACGCGCGCACCGGGCCAGGCCTCGGCGATCCAGGCGACCTCGTCGCTGGTGGCGCCCGGCAAGACGGTCACGAACAACCTGGTCATCCCGCTGACCAATCCGTTCATCCCGGCGGACCTGCGCGCACTGCTGGCGCAGCGTACCGGCAACGCGACCACCGGTTTGGGCGATACAAACCTGGTCGGCGCGGCCAACCCGGCGACCCAGCCGTTCATGATCCGTACGCGCACGCTGACCACGGGCCTGCGTCAGTCGGACTTCAACAACCAGGTTCAGCAATACACGTTGGGCGCGCGCGGCCCGCTGTTCGGCGACACCTGGAAGTGGGAAGCGTATGTGTCGCAGGGTAAGACCGAGATCACCCAGACGCAGACCGGCAACATCGACACGCAGCGCGTGGTCGATGCGGTCGCGGCGGCCGATGGCGGCGCGAGCTTGTGCGCTGGCGGCCTGAATTTCTTCGGTCGCAACCCGCTCTCGCCCGAGTGCGCGGCTTACATCACTGTCGCGCCGACGGACGTCAAGACGGAATTCGAGCAGCGCATCGTGCAGGGCTTCGCGACCGGTGAAGTCGGCAACGTGCCGGCCGGTCCGGTCTCGCTGGTGGTCGGCGCCGAAGGCCGCTGGTTCGACTACGAGCTCGATCCGGGCAACAGCAGCGGTCCGGTGTCCGGCTTGAATGCGCAGAACCCGGCCAAGGGCAACAACAACTTCAAGGACCTGTTCACGGAAGCCCTGATTCCGTTGTTGAGCGGTGCGCCGGCGGCCAAGACGCTCGAGTTGAGCCTCGGCTATCGCTTCTCGCAGAGCAAGTTCGAGGACGAGATCGCCAACGTCAAGAGCGACAGCCAGAACTCCAACTCGTACAAGGCCGAGCTGAGCTGGGTGCCGATCGACAGCCTGCGCATGCGCACGTCGTATCAGCGCGCGGTTCGTGCTCCGAACTTCACCGAATTGTTCGATGGCGGCGGCTCGGCTCCGCAGTATTTCGATCCTTGCTCGTTCAACACTGCGAAGCGCACCGGTCCGGATGCGGCTGCCATGCGTGCGTTGTGTATCGCCACCGGCCTGAACGCCGGCGCGGCCAACACTTACGTGCAGACGCCGGGCAACCAGATTTCGATCACCACCACCGGTAATCCGAACCTGAAGCCGGAGAAGGCGGACACCATCACCTTGGGCATGGTGTTCACCTCGCCGTGGGAAGGTTGGCTGGCCGGATTCCAAGGCTCGCTGGACTACTACACGATCGATATCTCCGATCCCATCATCAGCCCGTCGGCGAACCTGTTCGTCGCAGCCTGCTACAACTACTTCGGCACCAACCCGACCTACAGCGCGAACAATCAGTTCTGTCAGGGCGTGGCGCGTGGCGGCGGCGACATCCAGGGCGTGTTCTCACCCGACGATCCGGTGAACGGTTTGTATCCGGGCGTGAACGGCGGTTCGATCAAGACCGACGGCATCGACCTGCAGTTGAACTACAGCACCGGCCTGCCGGTCGGCGAGCTGAACTTCAACCTGCTGTACAACTACCTGCTGTCGTTCAAGCAGTCGGATCGTGTGGGCCTGCCGGAGATCGATTATGCCGGCACCGTCTCGTACTTCGGCGCGGGTCTGGGAACGAGCTTCCCGGAACAGCGTGCAAACCTGTCGGGCTCGTATAACATCGGCCCGTTCGGTTTCACCGCCCGCCTGCGTTGGATCGGCGAGATGGATAATCGCGCGGCCGTGCAGTTCCCCGGTGAGCGCTTCAGCGGCGTGCCGTCGATCACGTACATCGACTTGGGCGCGAGCTGGAAGTTCATGGAGAAGTCCACGTTCCGCGTCGGTGTCAACAACGTCGCTGACAAGCAGCCGCCGCAGTACGCGCCGAACGTGCAGTCCGGCACCGACCCGTCGACTTATGACGTGATCGGACGACGCATCTACGGACAGATCAGCGTCGGCTTCTAACGAAGCGAAGGGTTCAGTACCCAACCAAGAGG
>CAMLEO010000308.1 GCA_946478975.1 uncultured Steroidobacter sp. | reverse complement strand
CTCCAGGATGTTCAGCGCCTGGAGCATCGCCGGGCCCTGCACCCAGTGCGTGAGCTTGTAGACCTCGATGCCTTTGTAGTTGACGCTCACCGGCTCTTCGAGATGCACCTTCCAGTTGGCGAGATCCTCCGGCGTATGCAGGCCGCCGAGCTCCTGCGAGCCGCGCGCGAATTCCTTCGCGATATCACCTTTATAGAAACGATCGTAGGCCGCCATGATGGCCTGCTTGCGAGTCTTGCCGGCCTTGAGCGCCTTCGCTTCCGTATCCACCAGCTTGCGCAAAGTCGCGGCCAGGTCGGGCTGACGAAAGATTTCGCCAGCTTCGGGCGCAACGCGCGTGTGGCCAGCGACCGGATTGCCATCCTTGCCTTCGTGAACCAGGAACGTGCGGCGGGACTCGGGCCACTTGCGCAGCTCGTCCTTCCATTTCTCGATCGTGTCCGCGGCCTGCGCTTCGATCGGATAGCCGTCGGCCATTTCGATGGCAGGTGCCAGCACTTGCGCGAGGCTGAGCTTGCCGTACTCGGCCAACATCACCATCAAACCGCCGGGCGTTCCCGGCGTCACCGCGGCGAGCGGACCGAACTCGGGTGGAAAGTCATAACCTTTGGAACGATAGAACTCCGGCGTGGCGCCGGTCGGCGCGACGCCGAGCGCGTTCACACCGATGACTTTGTGAGTATGCGGGTTGTAGATCAGCGCCTGTGTTTCGCCGCCCCAGCTCAAGGTGTCCCACATCGTCGAAGTCGCGGCGAGCATGGCGCACGCTGCGTCGACGGCATTTCCTCCTTGAATGAAGATGCGCGCGCCCGCCGTTGCAGCGAGCGGCTTGCCGGTGATGGCGACCCAATTCTGACCGTGCAGAGTGGGCTTGACGGTCTTCGCTTCCAAAGCAGGCGCGGCGACCGTGAGTGTCGCGATCAGCGCCGCGACCAGACTGCGTTTCATATCGTTCCCTGGTGAGCAAAGGTGGCAGCACGAATGCTGCCACCATCTGCGTGGCCAGGAAACGGGCGGCGCCGGTCAGTATCTCCAGCGCACGCCGAGCGCGAAGGCACGGCTCAACAACGTGGTGCCGAAGTTGTCGGTCGTCGGGCCGCCGGCGGAGCCGAAGGCGTAGTACGACTGCTGCTTCTCTTCGGTCAGGTTCACCGCGTCGAACGACACCGCCACCTTGTCGGTCACGTCATAAGAGATCGCGAGATCCAGGCTTTCTTCGGGCTTGCGCCAGATGCCGATCGGGTTGGCGAAGATGCGCGCCTCGTTGTTATTGAGGAAATCATCGCGCCACACGTACGACAGACGTGCACCGAGGCCGGCCCGGTCATACGCCAGCGTGACGTTGTACGACTTGTCCGAAACCAGGAAGAACTCGGATTTCGCCGTGCCGACGATCGTGCCTTCGGCGTTGGTCAGCGGAATCGTCTGCTCGGAGTTCAGCTTGGTGAAGCTGCCCTGGACACCCAGGCCTTTGAGGATGCCCGGCAGATAATCCGGGAAGTACACGATGCCTAGCTCGATGCCGTCGAGCGTGCCGTCGGACGCGTTCACCGGCTGCGTGACCACGAACGAGCTGGTGTTCAAGCCAGTGTTCGGAATGGTGATGCGACGGGTGAGCGGCACCACCAGGCCGTCGATTTCGCGACGGAACCCGGTCGCGTACACCGCGCTGTCCGGCGCGAAATACCATTCGACGGTCAGGTCGTAGTTCTTGGCCTTGGCTGCATCGAGATCCGGATTGCCGCCCGTGCCGGTGCCGTAGCCCACCTGCGTGAGATCGCCGGTCAGCGAGAAGTTGGAATTCAGATCCGAGAAGGTCGGCCGGCGCAGCGTCTCGCCGTAGTTGAAGCGGAACGTCAGCGCATCGGTCACGTCGTAACGCAAAGTCAGCGACGGCAATGCATCGCTGACACTCTTGCTCGCCTTCGAGCGGCCGCCCGCGATCACGTCCGTGAAATTCATGTCGGTATCGACAGAGACGTAACGCACGCCGACCTGGCCGTGCAGCTTGCCGACTTCGAAGTCGGTCTGCAGGTACGCAGACGCGGTTTTTTCTGTGACATCGAAAGCCCGCAGCAGCGCGAGGTCAGCGCCAGGCAAGCCGTAGAGCTGGCGCACGGCGGCCTGGTTGTCGTGCAAGTAATAACCGTTGACCACTGCCCACGAAGTCGGCACATCGGCTTCGCCGTCCATGAAGCCGCTGTTACGGAAGATCATGCCGCTGGGAAGCGTCGACATGTTCCGGCCGAGGAACGGCTCGGGGCTCGGACGCGGGCTGTATTGCCTGGCGTCGCGATCGTCATAACGCAGGCCGAAGCTGAGCGTGCGGAAGAAGCCCTCGCCGAGGTCGTAATCGCCGTCGACCTGCGCCGTCTGCGCACCGCCTTCCTGTCGGCCTTTGTTCTGGAACAGCGCGCCGACCGTCCACACCGACGGATCGAGCAGCTGGCTGTCGTCGTTGAAGTGCCAGGACGGGATGCCGTTGCCGGCGTTGAAATCCAGCGTCAGCGACTGCGGCACGCGCTCGGTGCGCATGGCGATGAATTCGGTTTCGAATTCGCTGTCCTGGAACGACAAGTCGGCGCTGAGCTTGAGCCGGTCGCCGATGTTCCATTTGCCGTTCAACGCATACACGTAGGTGTCGGTGCTCTGGTCGGTCGAGTCGCCGCTGTTGAAGCCGAACGGCGCGCCAACCGTGCGGGTCTTGATCAGGTTGGTGCCCGGATACAGCGTGATCGTCGAAGCCGGATTCGGGCCGAGGGCGCCCCACCAGTCGGCGAACGTGAAGTGCAGGTTGTTGAACATCTCCTCGCGATAGCCCTGATAGAAGGCTTCGAGGGTGTATTCGGATGTTTCATTCGGCGCCCACTGCAGGGCGAGCGTCGCGGCGGGACGCTTGCGATCGCCTTCGAAGTCGCTGGCGAACAATGCGTCGCGGCCGAGCAGATAAGGATATTGGACGCCGTTGAAGGACAGCGTCGAGCCGGGCGCTGTCGACAAGCCCGCGTCGGTGCCCGCCTGCCAGATCGGATTTTCGGAAACGCGGCAGTCGCCGTTGAAGATACGTTCCAGCGGCGTCCACGCGGCAACCGCGCCGCTGCCGTTGCAGTTCGTGCCTCGCGGAGGATTGTCTGCAGTCGAGAATGGCACGAGCGCACCGGCGGTCACGCTCTGGTCGCGATACCGCGTGCGGCGATAACTCACGTTGCCGAGCACGCCGAACTTGCCCTCGCCGACTTCCCACGTATCGGACAGCAGCACGCTCACATTCGGATCGATCTGATCGCGCTGTTCCTGCTGTTCGGCGCGCGCATTGACGGAGAATTCCATTTCCTTGAAATCGAACGGCCGATGCGATGTGACATCGATCTGGCCGGCCAGGCCCGTTTCGAGCTGATCGGCGGCGCGCGTTTTATAAACATCGACGCGGCCGACCAGGTTCGCGGGAATGTCTTGTAACGCGAGCTGGCGGCTGTTCGCGGTGAATACGTTGCGGCCGTTCCAGGTCGTGGTCACGTCGTTGAGGCCGCGAATCACGATGCCGTTGGCTTCGCCGCCGCCGCGATCGGTGATCTGGACGCCGGAAATGCGCTGCAAGGCTTCGACGACGTTGTTATCGGGCAGCTTGCCGATGTCCTCGGCGACGATCGATTCCACCACCTGGCTGGCGGCGCGTTTGTTTTCCAGGCCCTGCACCAGGCTTTGGCGCACGCCGCTGACGATGACTTCTTCCAGTTCCTGCGTCTGTGCCGGCGTGGTGGTCTGGGCGACGGCGGTAACTGAAAGCGACAGCGCTGCCATAGCAGACGCCGGACGGATCCAAGGTTGCTTGAACACGATGTGTACCCCCAAAAAAAGCGGATGAGCTGAGAAACCATCCCGTTTTAATTTCTCAGACAAATGCTAGCGACAACGCTGGAAATAAATCAAGAGGGCCCGTGCCTTTGCGGCCAAAAAGCCACAAACGAGGATGCGCTATCTGCCTGGAAAAGCCATGTACAAGAAATACTTAGGTGTATTTCGCTGGTCGGAATGGAGCGCCGGAGCCTGTCGCGACAGATTCACACCGAACTGCTCAGACAATTAGCCGCGCACGGTGACGGTTCGAGCCGACAAATGACTCCAACAAAAAGGGCCCATCGCCGCGGCGATGAGCCCTTCCAGAAACAAACAACTCAAGAAAAGTTTTTATTCGGCCTTGGCGACCGCCGCCTGCGCCGCTTTGCGGGCCGCTTCGAACTCGTCGCCGGGATTCCACTTCGGCAGATCGGCTTCGGCCGCGTTGCCGATGTTGTTGCCGACGTAGAAGCCGAGCTGCGCGTCTTCCACCATGCCGTCGAAATTCCAGTCGGCGGAAATTTCATCCGACGGCTGGTGATAGTGCTTTTCTTCGTACGCGGCGTGCTGCTGCTTGCCCCAGTCGGCCGGCTGATTGATGAAGTCGGTGCCGGTGTCCAGGTACAGCGCGGGCACGCCGATCTTCGCGAAGCTGAACTGGTCGGAGCGGTAGAAGAAGCCGCGATCCGGGAATTGATCCGGCGTCACCACGCGGCCCTGCATCTTCGCGATCGCATTCACGTAATCGTCCATCGACGATTTGCCTTTGCCGACGTAGATGATGTCCTTGGCGCGGCCCCAGATGTTGCCGCCGTCATAGTTGATGTTTGCAGCGATCTTGCCGGCGGGCACGGTCGGATGTGCGGCGAAGAACTGCGAGCCGAGCAGGCCCTGCTCTTCCGCAGCGACGAACAACAGCATGATGGAACGTTTCGGCGGCTGCGGCAGCGCCTTGAACGCCTTGCCGATCGCGAGCAGCTGGGCGACGCCCGACGCGTTGTCCATCGCGCCGTTATAGATCTTGTCGCCGGACGCATCCGGAGCACCAACGCCGAGGTGATCGTGATGCGCGCTGTAAATTACATACTCGCTGCTCAGCGATGGATCGCTGCCCTTCAGCACGCCGAAGACGTTGCCGGTGGTGGAACGATTGAGCTTGTTTTTGAACGCGATCGAGGTGGTCACGCCCAGCGGCACCGGCTGGAAATCCTTGGATTTGGCCGAGGCCACCAGCTGATCCAGGTCCTTGCCGGCGAGCTTCACCAGCTCGCGTGACGCGTCTTCGGTCAGCCAGCCTTTGACTTGAATGCGCGGCTCGCCCGCAGTCGGCAGCTCGACCTGCTCGCCGCTCCAGGATGTTTGCACGACCTGGAATGGATAACCCGCCGATGGCGTGGTGTGGATGATGATTGCGCCGGCCGCGCCCTGGCGCGCAGCGCTTTCGTACTTGTAACCCCAGCGGCCGTAGTACAGCCGCGTGTTGCCGGCGAACAGCTGGTCATCCCAATCGGGATCGTTGTTCAACATCAGCAGCACTTTGCCCTTCAGATCCTGGCCTTTGAAATCGTCCCAGCCGTACTCGGGCGCCTGGATGCCGTAGCCGACGAACACCACTTCGGCGTTCTTGATCGTGCTGCTCTCGGCCTGCACGCCGGTCGAGCCGATGTATTGATCCCACCATTTGAACGCGACCGTCTTGCCGCCCTTCTTGAAGGACCATTGCTTGGGCATGTCGCTGTTGACGCCGACGACATCGAATATTTGCTGATAGCTGCCGTCGCTGCCGCCGGGGGCGAAGCCGAGCTGCTTCAGTTGTTCCACCAAGTAGTCGCGCGTCTTGGTATCACCCGGCGTCGCCGGGCCGCGGCCTTCGAACTCATCGCTGGAAATCTTCGTGATCTGGTCGCGCAGATAATCGCCGACGATCTGGTTTGCGGCCGTTTTGGCGTCCGCGCTCACCGGCTCGGCGGTCTCGGCACTCTTGGGAGCAGGAACAGGTTTGGGCTCATGCGGCTTGCACGCCGCCAGCGCCAGCGCGCTGGAAAACAGGATGGCTGCCGGCAGCCACCTGGGTGATGGCGAACTGGTATACATTCAGAACTCCGATAAACGGGTAACTGTGAACTGCGACACTGTAGCAGACAGGCGACGCCGCCCTGAAATACGCAGGCTCGACCTTTCTTGACGCTGTTCACGGGTCGTGGCCCCGCTCCTCACAACACGCGGTAATTTCCCGTCACACGTGATTTTCATCACAGCCACTGCCGCGGCCGCTCTCTAATGTTTCTCTCCACGTAGGTACCTCGCGGACGGATTGGCGGGACCCGTCTTAATCCTTCGCCGAGGACTGCATGGTTTCTGTCAACGCCGCGGGTGCGAGCACCCAGCGGCGCATTGCCCTGATCAAACCGCGGTTCACCGCCGACGAACGAGCTGGCCATGCCATTCAGCTGTTCGACTCGGTGCTGTGGGTATTCAAGGGAACATCCCCGGCAAACTGGCTGATCACGGCCGCTGACGACGCACAGGTCGTGGTCGTTCATCACAGCGAGCCGAATCCGCACGTCGACGCCTGGCAGCGCGCCGGCAAGCGCATCATCAAGGTCAGCACCAACGAGACCAACCATCCCGCCGGCCCGTACACACTGGTCTATCCGTTTCCAGCAGTGCAGGTGCTCGGGATGCTCGAGCGCGTGGCGGCCGAAATGGACGGCTGGAGCGAGCAGCCCGATGTTTCTTCCGCCGCTGGCCAGAGCTCCGATCCATGGAGTTTTGTGGAAGCCCTGCGCACCTTGAAGTCGCTGGGCAATTCCGCTTTGTGGTTGGAATGCCAGGTCCGACGAGACGCGTCGTTGTGGATTGCTGGCGATGGCCGGCGCTACTTCTGCAATCCAGACACAGCCGCGGCGATTCGCGAGGGAACGATTCGCCTCGACGGCCTGACGCCGCAAAAGAGCGCACCTCCGCCCGACAATCTCGCGCCGCGCGCTGGGCAGGAATTGTTTTGGTTTGCCGCCTATCACGCCAGCGCGGCGCTCGCTCCGTGGATGGAACAAACAACGGCCTATCGATTGGTTCGCTGGCCCGACTTCGGCCGCGTTCGCACGAATGACGAAGCAGCGCGGACAGCGCAGATCCGCATCTGTGCTGCGCTGGCCGATACACCTGCGACCGCAGCCGCGACGGCAGCACGCACTAAAACTGCTATCGAACAAGTGACGCGCACGATGAACGCTCTCGCCAGCTGCGGGTTGATCGAGCCTGCAACCGCAAGCAGCGAGCCGGTGCGCCAGGCAGATCACTCGCCAAGTCCACCCGGTGGCCTGAAACAATTCCTGCGCAACCTGCGCAAGCACCTTGGCTTGGGAGCGAGCGCATGAGTGCAGCTGCCGAACTGAAGATCGTTTTCACCGGGCCGATGGGCGCAGGCAAGACCACTGCGATCCGTGCGATCAGCGATCTGCCGCCGGTGTCGACCGAGATGCGCAATCACGATCAGGAAAGCTTCGCCAAGGATGCGACCACCGTCGCGCTCGATCTCGGACACATCGGCCTCGACGACGGCACGGTGGTGCGCCTCTACGGCACACCGGGCCAGGAACGTTTCTCTTTCATGTGGGAGATCGTCGGCCGGGGCTCGATGGGCGTGATCCTGCTCATCGATGGCTCCAGTCCCAATGCCATCCCCGACCTGCGTGCGTACGCCTCGGTGTTCCGTCGCATCGCGCCCGATCAGCCATTCGTGGTCGGCGTCGGCCGCACCGAGGCTGACGACATCGAACTGCTCGACGGCTGCGCCCTGGCCCTGGAATCGCTGCGACTCGCCGCGCCCGTTTTCAGTGTCGATGTTCGCAAGCGCGAGGACGTGCTGCTGCTGATTGAAACATTGCTGGCCAGCCTGGAACTGCGCGAGCTGGAACCGACATGAGCATGAATCAACGTTTCGATCCCGAAGTGATGCGCATCGGCGCACGCCAGCTCCAGGCCTTCGCGACCGCGAACCCGGATGTGACATTAGCGGTGCTCACGTCCGGCGACGGTTTCGAAGTCGCCTCACATCCGCCGGAGCAGCCGATGACGGCGCGCATCGCCGCCATGAGCAGCTCCATGCAAGCGCTCTCCGAAGCGCTGACCCGTGAAGCCGCACTGGGCGACAACCGCAATCTAATCATCGA
>CAMLEO010000307.1 GCA_946478975.1 uncultured Steroidobacter sp. | reverse complement strand
AGCTCCGCCAGCGCCGGCGCAACAGCGTGCACCGGGTTGTCCGCGAGGTGAGGATACGCGACGTGACCTTGCACGCCATGCACCGTGAGCTTGCCCGAGAGTGAGCCGCGACGGCCGATCTTGATGACATCACCGAGTGTCTCAGTGCTGCTCGGCTCGCCGACGACGCAGTAATCGATCTTTTCATTGCGCGCTTCCAGCACTTCCATCACGCGGCGAGTGCCATCGACCGACGGGCCTTCCTCGTCGCTGGTCAGCAGGAACGCAATCGTGCCTTTGTGATCGGGATGCCTGGTGATGAAGCGCTCGGTCGCGGTGATCATCGCGGCCAGCCCGCTCTTCATATCGGCGGCGCCACGGCCGTACAGAATGCCGTCGCGAACGACGGGCTCGAACGGATCGGTGGCCCACTCCTCGCGCGGGCCGGTAGGCACGACATCGGTGTGACCGGCGAAACACAGCAGCGGCCGCTGCGTGCCGTGACGGGCCCACAGGTTTTCGACCGGGCCGAACGGCATCCGCTCTATGTGAAATCCGACAGCTTCCAGCCGGCGCGCGATCACTTGCAGGCAGCCCTGGTCTTCGGGGCTGACTGATGGGCGGCGAATCAGTTCTTGGGTCAGGAGCAGGGTGGGGTCATCGGCGGCAGTCGGCAAGGGCGTGAACTCCTGACGGGACGGAAGCGAGGCGCGGTCTTATAGCCAAGGGTAGACAGGGTCGCAAGTGTGCGGACAGCTGAACCGTGGATGCAACGCTTGTTACGCCTTCGTGACGGCGGCACGGACAAACCTCGGGAGCTGTAACACGACTGTCATCGAACGCCGTCACACTGCGCCCCGAAGGTTGGTACCCGGTTTACCCGTAATCCTATAACGAGGTTCAAGTCCATGAAGTTGTGGCACAAGTTGGGCGCGTCGGTGCTGCTGACGAGCTTTGCGGCGGTGGCCGCGCCGCAGTTTGCACAGGCGCAGAGCGTCATCAAGATGGATGGCTCCAGCACTGTGTTCCCGATCGCCGAGGCGGTCGCCGAAGAGTTTCAGATTTCCAAGAAGGGCAAGGTCCGCGTCACCGTCGGCATCGCCGGCACCGGCGGCGGCTTCAAGCGCTTCTGCCGCGGCGAGACCGACATCTCCGACGCTTCGCGTCCCATCCTGAAGGAAGAGATGGAAGTCTGCAAAGCTGCCGGCATCAAGTACCTGGAACTGCCGGTTGCGTTCGACGCGCTCACCGTGGTGGTGAACCCGCAGAACACGTGGGTCAAGTCGCTGACCGTCGCCGACCTGAAGAAGATGTGGGAGCCGGCCGCGCAGGGCCGCGTGACCAAGTGGAATCAAGTGCGCTCGGACTGGCCGGCGCAGCCGCTGATGCTGTTCGGCCCCGGCGCCGACTCCGGCACCTTCGACTACTTCACCGAAGCCGTGAACGGCAAGGCCAAGGCCAGCCGCGGCGACTACACCGCCAGCGAAGACGACAACGTGCTGGTGCAGGGCGTGGAGAACAACAAGAACGCAATCGGTTACTTCGGTTATGCGTATTACGTCGCTCACAAGGACAAAATGCGCGCCGTGACGATCGTGAACCCGAGCGGCAAGGAAGTGGGCCCGAGCGTCGAAGCCGTGAACGACGGCAGCTACGCGCCGCTGTCCCGCCCGCTCTTCATTTACGTGCGTGACACCGCCGCGCAGCGGGCGGAAGTGAAGGAATTCATCAATTTCTTCCTCACCAAGGGCGGCGACCTGGCGAAGGAAGTGGGCTACGTGCCACTGCCGGCGCAGGCGTACAAGCTGGCGTTGGAGCACTTCAGCAACGGCAAGATGGGCACCGTGTTCGGCGGCGTGCCGGAAGTCGGCGTGACCATCGACAGCCTGCTGTCGCGCGAAGGCAAGCTCTAACAATTCCACTGCTCTTCAACGGCGGGGCGGGGTGGCGCGAACCAGCACGGTCCGCGGCAACCCCGCCCCAGCTGTGATCGACGGCGTCATGCATCTACAATGGCGCCCTTTCGCGGGACCGGCCCGGTATGGGCGACAACGGCGGTGACCACAGGCGTATGAATTCCACTGCGGCAACTTCTTCGCAGAATCTGATCTCGCGCAGCGGCTTGCGTTACCGCAAGGTGCGCGACCGGATCATCGAAACGCTCCTGCTCGGCGCGGGCCTGGTGGCCGTGTTCACGACCCTGGCGATCGTCGCCATTCTGTTGGTCGAGTCCGCCACGTTCTTCAAGCACGTTTCGCTGGCGGATTTCCTCACCGACACGATGTGGACGCCGCTGTTCGCAGACGCGCACTACGGCATCCTGCCGCTGGTCTCCGGCACGCTCACGACGACCATCGTCGCGTTGCTGGTCGCGGTGCCGGTGGGCACCATCATTGCAATTTACCTGAGCGAGTTCGCGTCCCATCGCCTGCGCGAAACGGTCAAGCCGGTGCTCGAACTACTAGGTGCGGTGCCGACCGTCGTGTATGGCTACTTCGCGCTCATGGCGGTCACGCCATTGTTACAAAAGCTCATGCCCGAACTGCCGGGCTTCAACATGCTCAGCGCCGGTCTCGTGATCGGCCTGATGATCGTTCCGTATGTGAGCTCGGTGAGCGAGGACGCGATGCGCGCGGTGCCTCGTTACATGCGTGAAGGCTCGTATGCGATGGGCGCCACGCGTTTGCAGACTGCGCTTCGCGTCGTCGTGCCGGGCGCATTCTCGGGCCTTGCGGCCGCATTCATTCTCGGCATCTCACGCGCTGTCGGTGAAACGATGGTGGTGGCGATCGCCGCAGGCATGCAGCCGAATTTCACCTTCGATCCGCGGGAACAGGCGGCGACCATCACCGCTTATATCGTGCAAGTCAGTCTGGGCGATCTGCCCCACGGCAGCATCGGTTATCAGAGCATCTTCGCCGCCGGCCTGGTCCTGATGCTGATCACGCTGATCTTCAACGTCATCGGCTTCTCGCTGACTCGCAAGTTCCGCGAGGCGTACTAATGGCAACCGCTCCCATGAACAGCCCCGCGGCCGCTTATCTGCAGCCGGATGCAATCCGCGCCGGCTTGTCCCGCCGCAAGATGCTGGACCAGGTGTTTGTCGTCGTCGGCCTGGTTTTGATGCTCGCGTGTCTGGGCATCCTCGCCGTGTTGTTCCTCGACCTGGTGCGTGACGGCGCGTCTCGATTCGGCTGGGACTTCTTCACCAACTTCCCGTCACGTCGCGCCGCGCGCGCCGGCATTCTGGGCGCCTGGGTCGGCACGTCGCTGATCATGCTGGTGACTGCTTTTTGCGCCGTGCCTGTCGGCGTGGCCGCGGCGATCTATCTCGAAGAGTACGCGCCGAAGAACTGGTTCACGGCCATCATTGAAATCAATGTGACCAATCTGGCGGGCGTGCCGTCGATCGTGTACGGCCTGCTGGCGCTCGGCTTGTTCGTGTATCAGTTCGGCCTGGGGCAGAGCATCGCCGCTGCGGGTCTCACCTTGGCGCTGTTGATTCTTCCGATCGTGATCGTCGCGACGCGTGAGTCGATTCGCGCGGTGCCGAAGTCGATTCGCGAAGCCGCTTACGGTTTGGGCGCGACACGCTGGGAAGTCACGAAGGATCACGTGCTGCCGTATTCGACCGGCGGCATTCTGACCGGCATGATTCTCGGCCTGTCTCGCGCGATCGGCGAGACGGCGCCGATCATCACCATCGGCGCGCTGAGCTTCATCGCGTTCCTGCCGTCGTCGCCGGTCAAGAGCGAATTCCCGTTTGTTTCATTCCAGTGGCTGAACGATCCGTTCACCGCCATGCCGATCCAGATGTTCAACTGGGTGTCGCGCCCTGACCAGGCGTTCCAGGCCAATGCCGCGGCGGCCGGTGCGATTCTGCTCGGCATGACGCTGCTGATGAACGCGGTGGCGATCTGGATTCGTTATCGCTTCCGTAAAAAGATCAACTGGTGATCTAAGACCTCGCATGGAAACTACGAGCAAAATGGCTGCCGCGCAGGAGACTGGCTTGCGTAACGACGAACCCGCCCGAACTCACGCCGTGGGCGTCGCGACGCCTCGCGTCAGCATCAACGTCGACGACACTCGCCAGCCGCGCGCGTTGAACGTGAAGGCGCAGGTCGAGAACCTGAACTTCTATTACGGCCAGAATCGCGCGCTCAAGAACCTGTCGATTCCGATTGCGGACAAACAGGTGACGGCGCTGATCGGCCCGTCGGGTTGCGGCAAGAGCACGTTCCTGCGATGTTTCAATCGCATGCACGACCTGCAGCCGGACACGCGCTACGAAGGCAGCATCACGCTGCATCCGGACAACATCAACCTGGTCGGCCCGGGCATCGATCCGATCGAAGTGCGCATGCGCATCGGCATGGTGTTCCAGAAGCCGAACCCGTTTCCCAAGACCATTTTCGAGAACGTTGCGTATGGCTTGCGCCTGCGCGGCGTGCGCAGTCGTGCGACGCTGGCGGAAGAAGTCGAGAAGGCGCTGCGTGGCGCGGCGTTGTGGGACGAAGTGAAAGATCGTTTGCAGGACTCCGCGCTGGCGTTGTCCGGCGGTCAGATGCAACGTTTGTGTATCGCCCGCGCGCTGGCGACGACGCCGGAAATCCTGTTGTTCGACGAGCCGACCTCGGCGCTGGATCCGATCGCGACCGCGAAGATCGAAGAGCTGATCTCGACCTTGCGCGACCAGGTCACGGTGTTGATCGTGACTCACAACATGCAACAGGCCGCGCGCGTTTCCGACTACACCGCGTTCATGTATCTCGGCGAGCTCATCGAGTTCGATGAGGCGGCCAAGATTTTCACGAACCCGAGCAAGAAGGCGACCGAAGACTACATCACGGGTCGCTACGGCTGAGGTCCTGGCCGTGTCGACGGAGCAGCCCGATCCTGTGGAAGGTCACACCGCAAAAGCTTTCGACGCGGCGCTGTCCGAGCTGCGTTTGCAGCTGGTCACGATGGGCGGGCTGGTCATCGATCAGGTCTCGTCCGCGACGCGTGCGGTGCTCGACGGCGATTCGTCGCTCGCGCAACTGGTGCTGTCGCGCGAAGAGAAGGTCAACGAGCTGGAGCGCTTCGTCGATCGCGAGGCGTTTCGTTTGATCGCGCTTCACCAGCCGGTCGCTGGCGATCTGCGCATGGCCAAGGCCGCATCGCGCATCACCGTCGAGCTGGAACGCGCCGGCGACGAAGCGAAAAAGATCGCGAAGTTTGGAGCGCGCCTGGCATCCGGCGAGCCGGTGGGCCCGGTGCATGCCGTCGCTCGCTATTTGCGTCACATGGCTGACCTCACTGTCGGCATGCTGCGCGAAGCGGTTCGCTCTCTGGATGAATCGAACGGCGACATGGCCCGGCAGGTCAGCGCGCGCGATGCCGAGCTCGACAGCGAATTCGACGCAGCCTTGCGCCAGGTTCTCACGCTGGTGATGCAGGATTCGCGTTATCTCGGCGCGACCATCGACACCGTGTTCGCGTTGAAAGGGCTCGAACGCATCGGCGACCACGCCAAGAACATTGCGGAGCAGGTCGTGTTCGTGACCAGTGGCGAAGACATCAGCCACAAAAAGAAAAACGCTCCGGTCGATCACCCCGCCAAGTGAGTATCCGCGCGGCACTGCTGGGCGCTGCATTTCTCTCATTCGCACAAGCGGCAGTTGCCGGCTCGCTCGCCGGGCAAATCACCGCGGCTTCACAAAAGAACGTCAGCGAATATCTCGAACTGCTGAGCATCGAGAATGTCGCCGACCAGCCCGCCAACATTCAGCGCAACGCGCAGTTTCTGGAGCAGATCTTTCGCAAGCGCGGCTTCCAGACGCACTTGCTGAACAACGCCGCGCAGCGGCCGTTGCTGCTCGCCGAGCTGCCGCGAGCAAACAAGAATGCCGCGACGATTTTGTTTTATATGCACTTCGATGGTCAGCCGGTGACGCCGGAGCAATGGGCGCAGCGCAGTCCGTTCGAGCCGGTCGTGAAGAAACAGTCCGCCGACGGCCGCTGGCAGGAAGTCAGCCGCCAACAATTGTCGGCCCAGCCTTTCGACCCCGAGCTGCGCGTCTTCGCGCGCTCCGCCTCCGACGACAAAGCGCCGATCATGATGCTGTTAACAGCGATGGACGTGTTGAAGGGCCGCGCGCCGGCGGTCAACGTCAAGGTACTGCTGGATTCGGAAGAAGAGATCAGCTCGCCGAGTCTCGCCGAGACGGTGCAGGCCAATCGAGCGTTGTTCGATGCTGATGCGCTGGTCGTGCTCGATGGGCCGGTGCATGGCTCGGGCCGGCCGACGCTCGTGTTCGGCAATCGCGGCATCACTGAAGCCGTGCTCACCGTGTTCGGCCCGAAGGCGCCTCTGCACAGCGGACACTTTGGCAACTACGTTCCCAATCCAGCGCTGCGCCTCGCTTCGCTGCTCGCGTCGATGAAAGATGACGAAGGACGTGTGCTCGTGCCCGGTTATTACGATGGCATCAAGCTCACCGATGCCGATCGCGAAGTGCTCAAAGCGACCGGCGATGACGAAGCGGCGTTACTGAAACGCGCAGGCATCGCACGCGCGGAGCGGGTCGGAGAGAACTATCAGGAAGCTTTGCAATATCCATCGCTGAACGTGCGCGGCATGGCGTCGGCAGCGGTGGGCGCGAAGGCGGCAAACATCGTTCCGAGCGAGGCGGTGGCGGAGATCGACATTCGCACCACGCCGGAAACCGACGGCCGACGTTTGTTTGATTTGATCAAACGTCACATCGAGCAGCAGGGCTATCACCTCGTCGATGCACCGCCGACGGACGCCGAACGTGCGCAATACGACAAGCTCGCGATGCTCAAGATCGGCAGCGTGCAAGCCGCGCAGCGCATGCCGATGGATGCGCCGGTAGGCCGTTGGGCGATGAAAGCACTCGCGTCTGCGACGGCGCCCATGCCGAAGCAGGAGCCGGTGCGCATTCGCATGATGGGCGGCACCGTGCCCGTCGATGTGCTCGTGAATGCGCTGAAGCTGCCGTTTCTGCTGGTGCCGACCGTGAACCCAGATAACAACCAGCATGCGCATGACGAGAACATGCGCATGGGCAACTTCGTTACTGGGACGGAAACGATCTACAGCCTGCTGACCACCCGATACCGCTGATCATTCCGCAGGCGGAGTGACGAACGTGTTCACCGTCGAGGGCAGCACTTCGAACTTGTAGGGCACGAACAGCGCAAGCTCCAGCAATCCCATTCGGACCCAGCGCACTGGCCGGTCGATGCCGGTCGCCACGATCTTGTAATCCTCGCCGAGCGCGGCGGTGATGCTCTTGGCGTCCTGTGCGAAGAGGGAGATGATCTCGGCACGATAGCGATGCGGGGCGACGATGCTGATGTCGACGCTGCCGTCCGCATCGAGCTTGGTGCGCCCGGTCACTTTGATGCCCGAGACGAAGTCTTTCAATTTACTGATCAGCGCCTGACCGTTGGCCCCTTGCGGTGGAATCTTGGTCTTGACGCTGATGCGGGTGGCGCTGGTGTCCGGACGGTCGCCATTACGCAGCACGACGGTCGCCGAATCCACCTTGAGTGCGATCACCAGGTCGTTTTCATCGACCACGCTGAGCTCGATGCTGCCGTCCTTGTTCGCGGCCGCCAGCGCCGTGCGCAGCGTCGCGTAGATCTCATCCTTGCGTGCCGGCGCCTCGCGCGTGTCGTTGGTCACATTCACCTGCAGCAGCAGGTAGTCGCCGGTTTTTCGCAGGAAAGTCCCCGGCATCGCTGCGCGTTCCCCGGTGCGAGCACCGGTGACGACGATCTCCTCGACATTCTGCCCCCAGCACGACGTCGCCACGATCAACAGACCGACGACAGCGAACAGTTTTTTCATCGTTCTTCCTTTGTTGTCCATGTCCCGCTCGCGTCAATCATACATCAGCGCGCTGCATGCGGGGAAAACCTGAATTTAAACTTGCGACCGTGCTCGCGAATTGACTCGCTCGCGTTGTGACGGCAACCTGACTCACGGCAACGAACGGATGCGTAGCCCCTCTGAGGGTGCGAGCAGCATGGAAGCATATATTTCCAAGAAAATCGCACCTC
>CAMLEO010000306.1 GCA_946478975.1 uncultured Steroidobacter sp. | reverse complement strand
CCGAGCGAAGCCAGCTGCTCGCGCAGCTTGCGGCGATCGATATTGGCGCCGCTGATGGTGCATTCGGTGCAGAAGCGATGTGACAGATCGTGAGCTTCGCCGGCCGCCTCGCTCGAAGCGACGCTCACCGATGATGTTTCCACCGGCTCGGCATCGACATCCCGATGCAGATGATCGGTCATGCCTTCGAGCAGATCGATGAATCCCTTCGCGCCCGCATCGACGACGCGCGCGGCTCGCAGCTCTTCGAGTTGCTCAGTCGTGCGTTGTAACGATTTGCGCGCGCGAACCAGCGCCTGTGAGAACAAACCCTGGAAATCCTGCTGGCCATCCGAGGCGAGGCGATTTGTTTCGACCGCGAAGTCGGAGATCACCGTCAGCACTGTGCCTTCGCGAGGCTCGCACAAACTGTCGCGAGCGTAGGTTGCGCCTGTCGCCACCGCGTGTGCGAACTGAGCCGTCGACAACGACGAATGCATGCTGGCGCTGTCGCCCATGCCGAGCAGGAATTGCGCAAGGATTGCACCGGAGTTCCCTCGGGCGCCATCGAGAGCCGCATCAGCGGCACGAATGAGTGTGCTGCCAGCGTGATCGTTTGGATCGCGACGCAGGCTCGCGAGCACGGAGTGCAGGGTCAGCGCCATGTTCGTGCCGGTGTCGCCATCGGCGACCGGGAACACGTTGATGCGATTCAAATGCTCCTGGTCCGCCAGCAGCCGTTGAATGCCGGCGCGAAGCAGGCGGCTGAGACGAGCACCATTCAGTTCCAGGACCGGGCTGGGCATGCGGACGACCGAGTTGTTCATTGCCCATGGGTTCGCAACTCCTGTCCGCGCAGGATTCACGGTATACCGTTCAGGCTGATGGGCTCACTGTCTCGGCAGCAGGAATCGCAGGCCGCGCTGATTCAGGATCACGCCGTCGGGGGTGATGCGCTCGACCACCGGGCCTTCCTTGAGCGTTTCGCCTTCCTGATATTTACGCATGTTCACGAACACGAAGCGCTCGGCGGGATTCTTCGAATGCACGTGAATGTCCAGGTGCATGTCCGGCAGACTCGTGCCGCTGGCCGCCAGGTCGTTCATCGTCGGCAACACTTCCATGTCGCCCGCAGCGGCGGCGGCATTCGCCTTGGCATGAGCTTCGGACGCAGCGCCAGCCGGCAGCGGCGCGACGGCCGGCGGTTCGATTCGACGAACCATCGGCCGGCCTTGCGGCACGGCGGATGCGCCGGCGAGATTCGGATTGGCCGGCTCTTCGCTCGGATACGGTTCCTCGGCATCGCCGGCTTCATCGGCAAGCGAGCGAACGGAAGGATCCGTCGAGACCCGCGGTTCAGGCCTCGGTGCAGGCGCTTGATACGTTTGCGCCGGCGCCGGAGCCGGTGTGGCGTAAGTCTGTGGTTGCGGAGCTGGCGCCACTCGTTGCTGCTGGACCGGAGCGGCGGCCGGCTTCGCATCGCCATTCCGCATCAGCACGACCACCAGCACCATGAGATTGAGCGCCAGCAAAGCGCCGACCGCGAACGCCCACCAGGGCCGCTCGCTGTGACGACGCACGATGCGAACATCGGCAAGCGACGGGCCGGCCTGGCGCTGACGTTCGTTCTCGGATTTTTTCAGCGCATCGAGAATGAAGCTCATCAGGACGCTCCCTGGCTCGAGCCGGTGCGAGCGATCAGCTGCGGCGAGCCAGCGGCATTGCCGAGGGAATCGAGCACGATCTGGGTCTGCACGCCGGCGATGCCGTCGACGTTCAGCCGATTCTGACGCTGGAATTCCTCGACCATTTTCACCAGATCCTCATCGTAAACGTCGCTCTCCGCCGCGCTGCTGGACTCGCCACGAGCCGAGTGGAGCTGCTGGCGCAGCCAGCGGACGCCGTCGCCCCGCATGCCGGGCACGAGCGGCTTGTTCGCGGTCAGCTGCGGGCGCCACATCACCAGATAGTCGCCGGACCACAGCCGCGACAGCGACGGCAACGTGACGATCTTCGTTTCGTCCGGCAGGTTCAGTCTGGCGGTGTCGTTGATCAATCCGGACACGACGACCTGGTGCGCATTGCCCTCGTCGTCCAGCAAGGTGAGGATCGCGGGGCGATTCAGCGTGCGCAGCTGGGCCCACGAGCCGGTTTGATACACACATTGCAGCCCTTGTTTCTTCGCCTGATCGCAGGGCCGGCCGCCGCGCGGATTGAAGTTCGCACCCCACAGAGCAAACAACTGACCGAATGCGGTTTCGGTGTTGGTCACTCCCGGCTTCTCGATCAGCACTTCGGCGGCGTCTTGGGCTCGCGGCGGCGCTGGCAACTCCGGTGGCATCGAGACAGGAATGATCTCCGCGGGCGCAGGTGCTGGTGCTTCGATCGCAGGCGGCGTCAATGAGGCCAGCGGCTCGCTTTCGGCAGGCTGCGATGGCCACAGCTGCCAGATACTCAATCCCAAGCCGAACGCTGCGACGCCGCCGGCCGATCCGACCAGCGCCTTCATCCACGGCGGGTTGAACGAGCGCCCATACACTTCGCTCGCGGCCTCGCGAATCATGCCGGCGCCGATGTGATGTTGCTCTTGTGTGAACGCGCCGAGCAGCGCGCGATCGCAAATCACATTGATGATTCGCGGCACGCCGCCGCTCAGGCGATGCACTTCACGCAAGGCGGCGCCGGTGAACACTTCCACCGTCGCTCCGGCCACCTTCATACGATGATTCACATACGCGGCCGTCTCCGACCGGGACAACGGCGCGAGGTGGTAGCGACCGGTGATTCGTTGCGCGAGCTGGCGCAGCTCGACGCGATCCAGCGCTTCGCGCAGTTCGGGCTGCCCGATCAGGATGATCTGCAGCAGTTTCTGCGAGCCGGTCTCCAGGTTGGTCAGCAGCCGCACCTGTTCGAGCGTCGCCGGCGACAGCGTCTGGGCTTCGTCGACCATGACGACGATGCGGCGGCCCTTGGCATGCGCCTCCAGCAGGCGCCGGTTCAGCAAGTCGACCAGGTCCTTGATGCTGGCGGTGTCTTCATCGCGCATGAAGATGCCGAGCTCTTCGCAAATCGTCAGCACGAACTCAACGGGCGTTAACTGCGGGTTGAGGATCACCGCCACGTCCGCATGGCCGGGCATGCGCTCCAGCAGCGAGCGCACGATCGTGGTCTTGCCGGTGCCCACCTCACCGGTCAGCTGAATGAACCCGCCCGCTTCGGTGATGCCGTACAAAAGATGCGCGAGCGCCTCCGCATGCCGCTCGCTCATGAAGAGATAGCGGGGGTCTGGAGTGATTGCGAAGGGCTTTTCGCCCAGGCCAAAAAAGCTCGTGTACATGCGGCAATTGTGCCCAAAGGCTCGGGCGCCATCATGCGCCCTGGATTCGCGCCGTCAAGCCGAGCGGATGCCCCCCCCTGAATCAGTCGCGGCGGGCACGTCATTCGTGACTCCCCGCGCCTTGCTGGCCCGGCGACGGACCGATACCCTTCGCAGCCACTTTTCCTTCTCCGATCAATACCGTTGCACCCGCCTGCAGCAGGCGGCGCGGAGCGCCATGCAAGCCCTCACGTTTCAGCAGCTCACCAAGACCTACAAGAACGGCGTTCAGGCGCTGAAGGGCATCGATCTGGCGGTCGAGGAAGGCGACTTCTTCGCCCTGCTGGGCCCGAACGGCGCCGGCAAGACCACCGCGATCGGCATCGTTACTTCATTGGTCAACAAGACCAGCGGCAAAGTTCACGTGTTCGGGCACGACATCGACACCGAGCTCGCAGTGGCGAAATCCTGCATTGGCCTGGTGCCGCAGGAGATCAACTTCAACCAGTTCGAGACCGTGACCACCATCCTGCTGAACCAGGCCGGTTTTTATGGGATTCCGCGCCACGTCGCTTCCCAGCGACTGGAAAAATATCTGACTGCACTGCAGCTGTGGGACAAACGTAACGCCGTGTCGCGTACGTTGTCCGGCGGCATGAAGCGCCGCTTGATGATCGCCCGGGCGCTGATGCACGAGCCGCGCCTGCTGATCCTGGATGAACCGACCGCCGGCGTGGACATCGAAGTCCGCCGCACCATGTGGACGTTCATGCGGGACATCAACATTGCCGGCACGACCATCATCCTGACTACGCACTATCTCGAAGAAGCCGAGAACCTGTGCCGCCACGTCGCCATCATCGACAAGGGCCGCATCATCGAGAACGACCGCATGAGCCGCGTGCTGCGCAAGTTGCAAACCGAAGTGTTTGTTTTCAACTTGCGTAATCCGATCAGCGCGCCGCCGGCGCTGCCCGGCTATACGGTGAACATGCCGGACGATCACTCGCTCGAAATCGAAGTTTCCAAAGAGCAGAGCCTGAACGATATTTTCTCGCGGCTCAGCGCCGCCGGCATGGAAGTGCTGTCGATGCGCAACAAGACCAACCGGCTGGAAGAGCTGTTCATGCGGCTGGTGAATCAGAAAGAAGAACCCAAGGCCGCCGCCCACGCCTGATCAGAACATATGCTAGTCAAAACAAATATCGTCGGGTTCCAGACCATCGTCATTCGCGAGTTCAATCGCATCATCCGCATCTGGGGCCAGACCATCGTGCCCCCGGCGATAACCGCGACTTTGTACTTCATCATCTTCGGCAGCCTGATCGGCCGTCGCATCGGCGACATGGGCGGCTACAACTACATTCAATACATCGCGCCCGGGCTGATCATGATGTCCGTGATCACCAACTCGTACGGCAACGTGGTGTCCTCGTTCTTCGGTGCGAAGTTCGGCAAGCACATCGAAGAGCTGCTGGTCTCGCCGCTGCCCGGCTGGCTGATCGTCGGCGGCTACATGGTAGGCGGCATCGTCCGCGGCCTGATCGTCGGCGGCGTGGTTACAGTGATCACTTTGATCTTCACTCACATGAAGATTCACAGCGTCGGCGTGGTGATCTCCGCGGTGCTGCTGAGCTCCGTCGTCTTCGCGCTGGCCGGCATGATCAACGCCATCTTCGCCAAGAACTTCGACCAGATCTCGTTCATTCCCACGTTCGTGCTGACGCCGCTCACCTATCTCGGCGGCGTGTTCTATACGATCAAGCTGCTGCCGGACTGGGCGCAGGGCATCTCACACGCCAACCCCATCCTCTACATGGTCAACGCATTCCGCTACGGCTTCCTCGGCGTGTCCGACGTAAACGTGGTGTTCGCATACTCGATCATGCTCGCCGCGGCGGTCGTTCTATATGTGAGCTGCGTGTGGCTGCTGCATCGGGGTGTGGGGACGCGGGAATGAGTCAGGTCGTCAGGACGACTTTGCCTGCAACACGTTTGCTTGCCACGATCTGCTGAGCTTCGGCGGCATCCTTCAGCGGCAGCACTTTCTGCACGTGGGGTTTCAGCTCGCCGGTGTTTACTAACGCGGCGAGAGCTTCGAGGCCGCGAGCGTCGGGCTCGACTAAATAGCCTGAGGCGCGTACGCCGAGCGCTTCGGCCTCACGGAAGAGAGTGGGCGCCCACGCGGCTTGTGCGCTGATGAGCAAACCGCCTCTGCGCAATGTTTTGAGCATCGCGAGGCAGGTTTCGCCACCGACCAGTTCGAGCACGACGTCGACGCCTGATACAACGCTTTGAACCGGCGCACGCGTGTAGTCGATCACTTCATCGGCGCCGAGCTGAGCGCAGAACGCATGTTTCTCTGGCCGTGCCGTGGCGATGACGTAAGCGCCGAGTGACTTTGCGATCTGAATCGCCAGGTGCCCAACGCCGCCTGCGCCACCGTTGATCAACACGCGCATGCCGGCGCTCACATTCGCTAGATCCACCAGTGTCTGCCACGCAGTGAGCCCGGCCAGCGGCAAAGCTGCGGCGTCGGTGAAATCGATATGTGACGGCTTGAGCGCCAGGTGACGAGAAGGCGCGACGATATATTCGGCATACGCGCTCGCAGCTCGCGGAAACCAAGGCATGCCGAACACTTCATCGCCGACTTTGAATCGCGTGACGCCGTAGCCGACTGCTTCAACCACTCCCGCCACGTCCCAGCCAGGAATGTGAGGCAACGTGAGCGCACGCATGTACGCCTTGCCCTCGCGAGTAAAAACATCCACCGGATTTACGCCGGCCGCTTCGACTCGCACCAGCACTTCCGTGGGCAGCGGCACCGGCCGCTCCACCTCGACCCACCGCAACTGTTCCGGCCCGCCCCACGCCTGCTGCTGAATCGCCCCCATCTCGGCCATGGCTCGCCCTCCAGACTTGCTCATGAGGACAACGATACAGATCTGTATCGTCAAAAGCTACAGGTCTGTAGCGTCGGCAAAATGCCACCATAGTGAGAGGTGAACACGAAGGGGCTCAAACCCAGTGGATCTAAAGCCGGACATGCGAGTCGTCGATATGGTGCATCTGGCGCTGGAGGCACACGGCGTCGCCAGTGCTGTCGAAGGGGATGTCGTGCGTTTACTCGATGGCAGCGATCTCTCCTTCGAGCCGCGCGTGTTTGACGGCCCGCCGAGCGAGCGTGCAAAAATCATCCAGCTCGATATGGTCGTGCGTTCGCCGAAGATCGCGCCTCGTTGCATCGTGGAGTCGATGGCGGGCATCGGTTCGGATCAGGTTCATGCCGAACGCGAGGCGTTTGGAAAATTCCTGATGGGGCCGTTTCACGTCCTGCTCACCGCGCTGGCGGATCACAGCTGCGAATCGAATCCAGCGGAATGGCTCGTCTGGCAGAGCGGGGGTTCGTCCTGGCGCATCTGCGATGGACCGCTGCTGTTTCACGGTACCGGCGTGACGCCGACTGCGTATCCCGACTTCATCCGACGGCTCGAAAAATTGTTCGTCACCTCCGTATCGCGCGATGTGCACTGGGTGAGAATCTTCTTGGGTTCATTCCAGGGCAAGCAGTCCGGAGTCGATGCGCTTCTAGACAACGAACCATGGCCGGAAGCAATGGCACTGCTCAGCAGTTGCGAATGGGATTTCCCGCAGGAGTATCGTTCGCTGCGGCACTTCTTCATCGCTTTCCCGACGTAGCTCCCGGCATTCGCAGTCGTCTGTCCGAATCCGTCCGCTGCGCGTCCGTGCCGGAGCGGCAAGCTCGAACCGAGCGGTGTAACGTTTGGCGGAGCTACTCCGGAGTTCAGGCCATGCTACAGCTCAGACCCAACTGCGAATGTTGCAACGTCGACCTGCCACCAGACTCGACCGAGGCTCGCATCTGCACGTTCGAATGCACCTTCTGCGCGAGCTGCGCGGACACTCGATTGGATGGCAAATGTCCGAACTGCGGAGGAGAGCTGGTGCGCCGGCCGCGCAGGCCGGTGGAGAAGTTGGCGAAATATCCTGCGTCCGCCGAGCGCGTCTTCAAACCGGAAGGCTGCGGCTTGGCTACTTCGCCGCGCACTTCTTGATCGTATCCAGCGTGCGCGTCGTGATGTCTTTGCCGAACGTTTTCTCCAGCAGCCGCATGAACGCCGGATCATTCTCTCGCGGCACGTAAGCTGCCAGCACATCACGTCCTCGAATGGTGAGGATGCTCGCGCCATCCATTTCGATCGGCAGCTTGAGCTTCGTCGCCGGCGGCTCGCGCAGAAAAGTCACGATTCGCTTCGCCTTCGCGGGCAGGCGAAACGTCGCGTACACATCCTCCTCGATCAGCTCGGTCAACGCACTCACCGGTCTCACGATCGTGAGGAACGTGCGATCCAGCTCCTGACTCATCGCCTGCTCCACCTGCTTGGCCAGCGACGTATCCGACTTCGAACGCGCATCGAACACGACGTTGCCGCTCGACAGCACCGTCGTGACATTGGTGAACCCCGCGCTCTCGAAAGCGCGCTTCAGCTCGGGCATCTTCGCGTTCATGGGGCTGACGCCGCGAAGAAAGGCGACATAGCGGGGCATGTGAGCAGGCGACTCCTGAAGAACGTCAGGCGCTAAGTGTAACCACGATTGGGCTAGTATCGCGGACCTAAGACAAGGAGGAGCTCAAGGTGAGCGCGATTCGTACTCTCTCGACCGGGTTTCGTGTGTTGTGCCTCTCGGCGTTCGCATCGCTTGCGCAAGCGGCCGATGCGCCGGCGAACCCGACTGACCTCGTCCAGCAAATGGCCGGGACC
>CAMLEO010000305.1 GCA_946478975.1 uncultured Steroidobacter sp. | reverse complement strand
GAGCAAGCCTCCGCACCGTTGACTGTTTCGCGCCCTTACAACGGCTGGTCGGAACAGAATCCTTCCGATTGGTGGCGCGCGACTGAAGATGCGGTGTCCGGCATTTCCGCTCGCGTCCGACGCAATGTGCAGGCGATCGGCCTCAGCGGCCAGATGCACGGTGCGACGCTGCTCGATGCAACCGATCGACCGCTGCGCCCGGCAATTCTTTGGAACGACGGCCGCAGCGCGCCTCAATGCGCGACGCTGGAAAAACTAGAACCGGCGAGCCGCAGGATCACCGGCAACATCGCCATGCCTGGATTTACCGCGCCGAAACTCTTGTGGGTGCGAGAGAACGAGCCGGCGATTTTCGAAGCGACACGCACCGTGCTGCTGCCGAAAGATTACGTGCGTTTGCTGATGACCGGCGAGAAGGCGAGCGATGCTTCCGACGCCGCCGGCACATTGTGGGTTGACGTCGAGCGTCGGCGCTGGTCGCCGGAAATGCTGGCGGCCACGGGACTGAATGAATCTCACATGCCGCGGCTCGTTGAAGGCAGCGAAGTCACAGGCAAATTATCCGCTGAAGTCGCGCAGGCCTGGGGCATGTCACAAGTGCCCGTCGCAGGCGGCGGAGGCGACAACGCCGCTGGCGCGATCGGCATCGGCGTCATCGCACCCGGCGATGCGTTTCTTTCGCTCGGCACTTCCGGCGTGCTGTTTCTAGTGACGCCGAAGTTTCTTCCCAATCCCGCCCGCGCAGTGCATGCGTTCTGTCACTGCTTGCCGGGGCTGTGGCACCAGATGAGCGTGATGCTCAGTGCAGCGAGCTGCGTCGATTGGGCTGCGAAGCTCACCAACTCACCGAGCGCCGGCGAGCTGCTGACTAAAGTCGAAGCCCGCGGCCGCCTCGACGGATCGGAAATATTTCTTCCGTATCTCTCCGGCGAACGGACTCCGCACAACGACCCGGCCGCGCGTGGCGTGCTGTTCGGGCTCAATCATGATTCGGATGCCGCGGCCATCGGCCAGGCGGTGCTCGAAGGCGTGGCCTTCGCATTTGCGGATGGCTTCGATGTGCTCGTCGAAGCCGGCGCCCGCATTGGCAGTATTTCCGTGATTGGCGGCGGCGCGCGCTCCATGTGGTGGGGCCGCGTGCTCGCCGCCGCTTTGAAACAACCATTGACCTACCGGGAAGGTTCGGAGGTCGGGCCTGCGTACGGCGCTGCCCGCCTCGCCCGGCTGGCAAAGACCGGCGAATCGCCCAGCGATGTTTGCAAACCGCCGGCGGTTCGCTCCGTGATCGAACCGAATCATCGTGACGTCGAGCAGCTCTCCACCAAACTCCAGCTGTTCTCCCAGCTCTACCAGGACATCCGAGCGCGTTATCGAGGAGACTAAATCATGTCCAGTGCAGCCCCCTTGCAGCAACCCGCTTCGTATTTCGGCGGCGTCGAGCCGGTCCGCTACGAAGGCCCCAAGAGCGACAACCCGCTCGCCTTCCGCCACTACGACAAGAACCGCATCGTGCTCGGCAAGCGCATGGAAGATCACCTGCGCCCCGCGATTTGTTACTGGCATTCGTTCTGCTGGGACGGCACCGACGTGTTCGGCGGCGGCACCTTCGGGCGTCCGTGGCTGCAGGGTCAAATGACCCAGGAAGCGGCGTCCGCCAAGATGGATGCGGCGTTCGATTTCTTCTCGCGCATGGGCGTGCCCTACTACACGTTCCACGATGTCGACGTGATGGCGGCAGCGAGCAATCCGAAGGAACACGTGAACAACATGGCGGCGGCAGTTGCGGGGCTCGAACGCAAGCAGGCCGAGACCGGCATGAAGCTGCTGTGGGGCACGGCAAATCTGTTCTCACATCCGCGCTATCTCGCCGGCGCATCGACGAATCCCGATCCGGATGTTTTCTCGTTCGCAGCTCTGCAAGTGCGGCACGCGCTCGATGCCACCAAGCGCCTCGGCGGCGAGAACTACGTGTTGTGGGGCGGCCGCGAAGGTTATGACTCGCTGTTGAACACCAACCTGTCGCGCGAACTCGACCAGCTCGGCCGCTTCCTGTCGCTGGTCGTCGAGCACAAACACAAGATCGGCTTCAAGGGCACGATCCTGATCGAGCCCAAGCCGCACGAGCCGACCAAACATCAGTACGACTTCGATGTGGCAACGGTGTACGGCTTCCTGATGCGCTACGGCCTGGACAAAGAGGTCAAGCTCAACATCGAAGCGAACCACGCCACGCTCGCGGGCCACAGCTTCGAGCACGAGATTGCGATGGCGACGGCGCTCGGCGTCTTCGGCTCCATCGACATCAATCGCGGCGACCCGCAGAACGGCTGGGACACGGATCAATTCCACAACGATCCGCTGGACCTGATTCTCGCGATGTATCGCGTGCTCAAGGCCGGCGGCTTCGCAACCGGCGGTTTCAACTTCGATGCGAAGGTGCGTCGCCAGAGCATCGAGCCGGTCGATATGTTCCACGGCCACATCGGCGGCCTGGATCACCTGGCCCGTGCGCTGGTGGCAGCCGCAGCCATGATCGAAGACGGCAAGCTGGATAAATTCGTCGAGCAGCGCTATGCGCGCTGGAGCGAAGCGCCCGGCCAGAAGATCTTCGCGAAAGACGCTTCGCTGGCCTCGATCGCCGACGCGGCGGTGGCTGCAAACATTCAGCCGAAACCGGTGTCAGGCCGCCAGGAATATCTGGAAAACCTGGTCTCGCGATTCGTTTAAAACCACGCTTCGTGGTGCTGCGGCGGCGATCCCGCCGCAGCTGCTCGCTTAGACCGCCTTCGGGCATGTGGTCATCCACAATTTCTCGATTCCCGCCACGTGTGTAGAAAACGCCTCGCACCGACGGCGTTCCCATCACAAGCATTAGCCGTCGCTGCATGGGGTTCGCGGTCGCGTCAGGACGAACAAGGTCGACAGGCGGCAAATGCAATCGCGGGAGAGGATCGACGCGCCCAAGGCGAAGCTCAACCATCCACAGCTGGTGCGTGTATGTTTCGAGTCGCTGGCACCGGTGCACCTGCTGCTGAGCTTGATCCGTAGCAGCGAATCCGCGGGTGGAGATAAAAACTCCCTGCGCAGCGACGAATTTCAGGAAGGCCGCTCCTATTGCCTGGTCGATGCGTGCATCGACGACGAGACGCGCTGCGCAACCATCTTTCAGATCAG
Source organism: uncultured Steroidobacter sp. (assembly GCA_946478975.1). Next base: position 5,111 of record CAMLEO010000305.1, on the reverse strand, counting down.
GCCCAAACATCGGCTCATCCTTGGCGGCGTGTATCTGGCGCGCAGCCTCGAAACCGGCAGCGGCGTCGCGTATCTCGAACTCCTGCGCAATCCCAAGCTTGCGAACGGCTCGGAAACTCCGATGCATCGTCCTGCGCGACCCGCCGAATCGAGCAACCAGCAAAGCATCGATGCCGCACTCTCGATGCTGCTCCTGTCGGACGGCTCGGTACTGCGAAGTGCAACGCTGCAAGACCTCACTCACCTCACCGCCGAACAAAATTACGTGCGCGTGCACCTGGTCAACGGCGAAAACGTCGTGGTGCGCGGCCCGCTGCAAAAATACGAAGAGGTGCTGCCCAAGGATTTCATTCGCGCCAGTCGTCACGTCATCATCAACGTTCGTAAAGTGCAGCGGCTGCGCCGTGTCTCCCGCGACCTGGGCATCGTCTACTTCGCCGGTGACGACGAGCAGACGATACGCCTGGGCCGCAAAGCATCGATCATCATGCGCACGGCACTGCTCACGCGCAGTGGCTTGCCGATGACTCGCGGCAATGTCACTCCTGATGCACCCACTGATTGATCGACATCGCCGACGTGCCGGTGCTGCCGGCCGTGGATGAATCGTCGTCGGCGCTCTTGCGCCACAGATAACCCTCGCTCCAGGTCTGGTCGTCATCGGCACTCTTGCGCCATAAATAACCCTGGTCCCACGTGTAGCCCTGATCCCAGCTCTCGTTCGGGTTCGTGGCCAGGTAGTACGCGCCGTCGTCGCTTTGCTGCGTCGGGCCGCGATAGTGCTCGGTGCCGTCCAGATCTTTCTGAATGTCCATGCCCTGATTGGCGCAGTCACGGCGAGTTTCATAGCGCGCGTCGTATGCGTTGATGAGACCGGCGCCCTGCTGAAACACGCTGTACGCATACTGCCCCAGCGGATCCACCGCACGTCGTGCCGACGCCATCAACTTGCATTTCACATCATCAGGCTTGAGATTCGGCTCGGCCTGTATCAACAGTGCCGCCGCGCCGCTCACGACAGCCGCAGCCTGCGACGTGCCGGACATGGTGAAGTAATCGCCATCGTTCTGATACGTCGGATGATCCTGCGCGATGCGCGCCTGAGTGGACATGAGCGACCAGATGTGACCGCCCGGCGCCACGACTTCCGGCTTCACAAAGCCTTCATACGTCGGCCCGGCGGAAGAGAACGACGCCAGTCGATCGTCTGACGGATCGGCCGGCGTGTAGTTGTCCGTCATCGCTCCCACCGTGATGATGTATGGAACGTTTCCAGGCACGCTGATGGTTTGCGCCGTCGGCCCGCCGTTGCCGGCAGAGGCGACGACGACGATTCCCGCCTGCCAGGCTTTCATCACCGCGCGATTCAGCGGATCGTCCCAATAGTACGAGCGAGGCGTCGCGCCGAAGGAAAGGTTCAGCACGCGGATGCGATACGCATCTTTGTTCTTTACGATCCAATCGAGGCCGCGGATCACGGAGGCGTAGGTGCCTCGCCCATCGGCGTCGAACGCACGCACTGAAACCAGGTTGGCGTTCGGCGCCATGCCGAAGTACCGGCCGTCCTCGCTTCGTTGCGTGTTGAGCATGATGCCTGTGACATGCGTGCCATGGCCGCTTTGGTCCGTGCTCGCTGTCGTGCCCAGGCTGATCAGCCCCAAGAGGCCGGTGGCACCCGAATCGCTGGTGTCACTGAACGCGTCGTACTGTGCGAGCACGCGGTTGAGTCCGAGCGCAGTCGTATCGAGCGCAGGATGTTTCCAGTAGCCGGTGTCGAGTACGGCGACAGTTGTTAACAGCCCATTCACACCCTGCGAGTGCAGCGCATCTGCGCCAGCGAGCGAGGGATAACTCACGCCGCTCGCATACACGGAGTCATACTCGATGTTTACATTGTCGATATGCACGGCGTCGCCATTGAGCAGCGCCGGGTTCAGATGACTGACGAAGCGGATGCCGGTGGCTGCGCTGACATATCGACTCACATTGAACGTCATGGGCGAGAACGAAGCATCGTTCGCCGGGCCAGCGATGCGGCCGACCTCGCGCCAGGAGATGCCATCTTTGCTGGCCTCGACGGCGACATAGTCGCCGGTCTCCAGCGAAATGCGTCGGGCGTCGAAGCTCAACGTGGCTTTGATCTCACCCGGCGGCAGCCCGGCTGTGCGAGTGACGGTGCCGCTCGCACCGGTGAAAACCAAGCGTCCGCTCGACAGCAGATTCAGCGAGATCGCGACCTTGCCGGTCAGCGGCGAACCGTCATCGCCTGTTTCCGTCCATGCGGTGGCCCAGCGATGCCGGCCATCGTTGTTGTTCCATTGCACGCTGTCGAAGTTGTCGCGCACGTTGGCACGGTCGGACTTCAGCTCAACCGTCACATTCTCGAACACACCGCGAATGTTTGCCTGTGCTGTCAACCGCTCGCGTTGTCGAGCCGTGAGCTGGGCCGCCACGGCGTCGATGATCGGCAGATCGGTCGTCACGCGGCCGCCGACTGTTTCGACCTCCCGGCGGGCAGCAGCAGCACCACCGCGGCCGGCTTCGACGATAAAGCTCGATGTCTCGGTTGTGGCCGAGCGCTGCGATGCGTAGCTCCACGTGCCCGCGGCCAGAAGAATCGTTCCCGCAATCATCCCCACTCGTCCACGAGTCATTGATGTTATCTCCCCAAAACAAACAGAAAAGGCAAACAAGGCGTCCCGCTATTGCACCCGACGCGGCTCCTGGCGGCTGCGCGCGATGCTGTATTTGCAGTCCGGTAAAAGATGAGATGAATCACATAACCGCACGGTCAAATGTTTTCTCGGTCTCCTGCTCCAGCAGCTCGTGCAGATCATGCGCTGCACCGAGCGTGTCGCCGCCCGCAATGTCACATCCGAGCTCACGCAGCAACTCACGCTGTTCGGAGCTGCTCACGTCTTCGGCCGCGACCTGCCAATCCAATGCGTGCGCAACATCGATGACGCTGCGACACACCCGGCGCGTGCGTTGATCGAGCTGCAGGTTGCGAAACAACTGCGATTCCAGGCTCACGACGTCCACCGGCAGCTCGGCGAGACGATCGATTGCGATGTGACCTGCGCCGAACCGCTCCAGAATCACCTGCACGCCAGCGGCGCGCAGCTCACGCAGCGGCGGCATCAGCTCGCCCGAACCTTTGAGCGCCCGCTCGCCAATGCGGAGTGCAAGTCGTCGCGGGTCGGCGCCCGCTGCCACCACTGACTGTGTGACATCCGTCAGCAGCGATCCCGACAGCACGTGACGCATGCACAAAGTGACAATTGCTCGCGGAACCTTGTTGCTCGCGTGGCGAAGATCCGCAAACACCCGCGCCAGCATCCAGCGACCGATCTCGCGCGCGATGTCGGATGTTTCTGCCAACGCCAGGAATTCGCCGGCTGCGACCTGCCCTCGCACCGGATGTGTCCAGAAAGGCTGCGCCTGGATCGCAGCCAGGCGGCCATCGGCGAGTGCGTGCAGCGGTCGATAGCGAAGCTCGAACTGCTCGTGTTCGAGCGCCCAACGCAACTCGTGCTCGCTGTCCAACCGGCTCAATGCCCGCAAGCGCAAGGTGTCCGAATGAAATGCGATCGCGCGCCCGGCGCATTGAGCGTCATGCATCGCGCTGCGTGCCCGATTGAGAAGCTCGCGAGCGTCGCTGCTGTCATCGGGCGCGACGGCAATGCCAAAGGCAGGGCTCACACGCAGGCTGCGCCCCAACAGTTGGAACGGTTCAGTCAGCACGTCACGCATGCCCAGCACGATTGTGCGCAATGCTTCGCGCGACGGCGCGTTCTCGATCACGACTGCGATGACATGATCTGCAATTGACGCGAGCGAGACTGCTTCGGCGGAACCGCCGCCAGTCACAGGCAACTCTCGCGAAACAAATGCCTGCAAACGTTGAGCTGCATCATGCAGCAGCTGCTCGCCGGAAACTGCGTCGAAAGCGCGCTCGATATCCGGCAGTCCGCCGAGATAAACCGTGACAACCGCCAGCCGCCGCTCGCGCAGCTTTGCATCCGTCACCGCAACGCCGAGCGCTCGCATCAGCTGGGTTCGACTCGTGAGAGGCTGCTCGCCGTCCGCTTCGGCTGCGATCTCGCCGGCTTCGTCTTCGGCGAGCTGACGAAACACCATCAACACGCGGTCGATGCCTTGCGGGCGCACCCGCACTTCGTAGCATCGATCCGCCTCACGATATTTCCTGTCGATCGGCTCGCGCTCTTTCAGCGCATGCCGCACGAGCTGCCGCAATCGGCGCGCAACCTCCGAGGTCCACATTTGTTCGAGCGTGAGCGCCGGCGAGGCCTTGGGTTCCGGTCGGCCGTTCAACTCGCGACCGCCGAGGCGCGCGAGAATGTTGCCGTCGGATCGAACCAGCAACGTCAGATCCGGAACGGCTTGGATGAAGGTGTCACTGAGAGTGTTCGGCATGGTGTTGAGCCTCTGCAACTTGATCCGTGTTCAGCGGCTGCGTGCCGCGCGAATCAATTCTTCGACGGTGTCGTCCGGACGGTACTTCGAGCTCAGTACGCGCAACCCGCCTCGCGTGGCGACTGAAGCTGCGTCGGTGTCGAGCGTGGTGAACAGGTCGGCGATGTCATGCGTCGCCGGCGTGCCGCCCCAGCCGAGCCAGGCATTCCGCTGCGATTTGGCTTCGAGCAGCGCGGTGTCGGCGACATTGAGCGCCTGCTCATAACTGAGCAGATGCGGCGCGCCGCGTACGAATGGATAGCAAACAAATCCAATCGAGCAGCTGGTACGCGCTGTCGCGCCGTTGGTGAGCCGGAAATGATGTTTGGCAATTCGGGCGCGGACGCGCTCTGCGAGCACGGCACCGTCGTCGAGATCGGCGGCTGCGTACACGATCACGAATTCGTCGCCGCCCCAGCGCACAGTCAGGTCGCTGCTACGGACGCAATCGCGCAGGATGGATGCCACTTGCTTGAGCACATCGTCGCCCGCCTCATGCCCATGCCGGTCGTTGATCGGCTTGAAACAATCCAGGTCGACGATCATCAGCACTATCTGTGGAGGTGCGGGAGGAACTCTTCGTTCCAAGTGACACGCCGCGGCCAGCCCCGGCAACGCTTGCATCAGCGCGCGCC
>CAMLEO010000304.1 GCA_946478975.1 uncultured Steroidobacter sp. | reverse complement strand
ATACGCCAGCGCCCCGACCGGCCCGGTCGGATTGCGGCCCGCGTTCTGCGGAAACACGCTCGAGCCCACCACGAACATGTTGGAAACATCCCAGGACTGCAAATATTTGTTCAGCGCGCTGGTCTTGGGATCGTCGCCGAACACCGTGCCGCCAGTGTTGTGAGTGGTCTGATACGGCACGATGGAATAGCGGCCCCGATCGCGCCGGCTCAGCACCTGCTCCGCGCCCATTTCCTTGGCGATGTTCGCACAAATGCCGCGCGCATACTCCATCTGGCGGAACTCATTCTCCTGCCAATCGAACGTGAGCCGCAACATCGGCCGGCCGAAAGAGTCGGTGTAGGTCGGATCGAGGTCCAGATAGTTCTGCCGATACGACATCACCGATCCCTGATTTCCGACCGCCGTCATGCGGTGATACGTCTCGACGACAGCCTTTTTCCAGCCGCTGCCCCACCTCGGCGAACCCGGGGTCGCAGGATGACGGCCGATGGGAGCGCCGCTGTTGCTGCCGGTGCTGATGCCGCCGCCGCCGATGAAGCCGAGGGCCGCGAAGTCGGGATTGTCGCTGTTGAAATCGTCGATCCACGTGCCCAGCGCACCGGAGCCCATGAACGGATTGAAATACGTGTCCTTGGGGAACAGCGCCGCCACGCCGCCCATCGATTGATACGAGTAGTTGCGCCCGACGACGCCGGTGTTGCGCTTGAAGTCGTATGGTCTGCCGATCTTCGAATGCAACATCAGGTGCACGTTGCCGAACACGTATGCCGCGAGGATCACCAGATCCGCTGGCTGCTCGAACTCACGGCCGCCCGCATCGAGATACGTGACGCTGACCGCACGCTTGCTGCGTGAGTCCAGATTCACTTTCATCACGTACGAGTTGGTGCGCGCTTCAAAGTTGGGATTCTTGAACGCAAGCGGAATGACCGTGAAATGCGGGCTCGCCTTCGCATTTGCTTCACATCCGTATGCAGTACAGAAACCGCAATAGTGACATTGGCCCAATGCAACTCCGTCCGGGTTCACGTACGGACGCGAGGCATTCGATGCCGGCACCGGAAACGGGTGATAGCCGAGATTGCGCGCGGCCTTCTCGAACAACACCATGCTGTGAGATGCCGTGAGCGGCGGATTCGGAAATTCGCTGGCGCGCGGCGCTTCGAAAATATTGCCGCCGTCGATCTTCCGGCCTTGCAGGTTGCCGGCCTTGCCGGACGTGCCGCAGACCTTTTCGAACTTGTCGTAATAAGGTTCGAGCTCGTGATAATCGATCGGCCAGTCCTGCAGATTCATATCCGCCGGCACGATGCTCTTGCCGTACCTGGCGACGGTGCCGGAATACATCTTGTGTTCCCATTCCGTCCAGCGCCAATGCAGGCCGGACCAATGCGTGCCCGCGCCGCCGACGCCTTCGCCCGGCAAAAACGAGCCGAGCTGGCGCATCGGCAGCGCCAGTTGCGACGGCTCGTTGCGAAACGTCAATGTTTCTTTGCGGAGGTTCTGGATCAGCTCGTGACGACGCGAGTAGCGCAGCTCGTCATGCACCTGCGGCGCCATGAAATCGGGATTGGTCGCACGCGGCCCACCGCGCTCGAACGCGACGATCTTGAGCCCGGTGGACGCGAGCTCCTTGGCGACGATGCCGCCGGCCCAGCCGAGCCCGACGATGGCGATGTCGACCGGTTTTAGTTTGGTGGCCACTCGAACTCCGCTGCGCGCTCAGAGCAAGTCCTGAATGCTCAGGGGCTCGCTCATATATTTTTTGTTGCGATGAGGCTCGATCTTGTCCGCATACATGCTGCCGACGCCCGGGAAGCCGATCATCTTCCACGCCGCCTTGCCCTTGTTGCCGCCGTACAGCGGGTCGGCGAAATAACCTTGCATGGTGAGGTCGAGCATCAAGTTGAAAAAATACATCGTCGGTACAGTCGCAAGCTCGATCTGCCGCTTTTCCAGCTGCACCAGCACAGCGACGCGATCCTGGGGGGACAGACCATCGAAAGTTGTTTTGTACTTCGCGCGCGTGTACGCGTTGACGTCGAGAATGCCATTGCGGATCAACTCGCTCGGCGTCATGCGCAGCTGATAGCCCTGCTCCGGGGTGCCCTCGATGAAAGGGCCCTGCAGATACATGCGGTCGCCGCGTCCGTAGCCGGAATTCAACTGCCCATCGATGAACACTGCGACGCCCAACTCGAGCGCGCCTGGCCCGACCTCATCGGCGGGAATGAATGTATCGACCATCGCTTCCACAAACGCCGCTTCGTCGCCGTTGAAGAACCGATAGACCGGCGCCAGCTCTTCCGCCGGATCGGGCGGCTTGGGCGCTGGATGGTTCATGCCATTCATCGAGTCCGCTGCGGCCGCATGACTGAGCGGCAGCGCACCGGTCGCAGCGCCCGCACCTACCAGCTTCAGCAAAGATCGCCGATTGACCTTCTTCGGCTCGGCGTCGTCGTGTGTGGTCATGATCCCCTGCCCGTCGATCGCTATATTCAAGCCACGGCGGTGTTCTCATACACACGCTTCGATGCATCGATGCGCGTGAACAAAATGGCCGCGACCAGCGCGTAACCCGCGAGGACGAAGAACGCAGTGCTCCAGCCGCTCGCTTCCACGATGTAGCCCGTCATGGCCGCGGCGATTGCGGCTCCCAGATTGCCGAACGTATTCATCACGGCGGAGACGGAGCCTGCATACACGCCGCCCATGTCCAATGTCACCGCCCATGAAACACCGACGGTGAGCTCGATTCCGAACACCGCGAGCGCGAAGTAACCGACGCTGACGAGCGGATCGCTCGCAAAACATGCGAGCGGAATCGCGACCGCGGCGATCAGAAATCCCGGAATCGCAACGGCGCGTCGGGCGAGCTTGAGATTTCCAGTGCGCTTCAATGCCAGGTCGGAGAACCAGCCGCCGCAGATGTCCCCTGCCACGCCGGCGAGCAACGGCAGGCTTGCGTAAATTCCCATCTCCTGCAGCTCGAAGTGCCGCTCGGCATGCAAGTACTTTGGAAACCAGGTGAGAAAGATGCCGATGTCATAGCCGTAGCAGAAGTACATCGCGGACAGCAGCCACATTTGTGGGCTGCGAAGAATCTGCAGCCAGGGAACATTCTTGGGACGATTCCCTGAGCTGCCGAGCGCGTTCGCGATCAGCTGGCGTTCCGCTGCATTCACCATGCGATGTTCGTTGGGCGAGTCGCGATAGAACGAATACCACACGGCTGCCCACACGAGGCCAAGCACCGCAAAAATATAAAACGGTGCGCGCCATCCATAGTGTCCGATGATGAATACGACAATGACCGGCGTGATCGCGCCGCCCAAGCGGGAACCCGCGTGCGTAATTCCTTGGGCAAAGCCACGCTCCGACGGCAGCATCCAGCGTGACAAGGACCGAGTCGCGATCGGAAACGCACCGGCCTCGCCCATGCCAAAAAGAAATCGGCACACCATCATCGAAGTCGCGGACCAGGTCAGCGCCGTGGCTGCTGTAAACGCGGACCACCAGCCAACGATCGCGGGCAATGCACGCCGGGGGCCGAAGCGGTCGCCGAGCCAGCCGCCGGGAATCTGAAACAAAGCGTACGACAGCTGATACGCGCCCAGGATCCATCCCATGACGACGTTATCGAAGCCAAATTCCATTTGAATCGACGGCACCGCCGCCGAAATCGCCACGCGATCGATGTAAGTGATCATGTAAGCGGCGACGGTCAGCCACAGCACGATGTGACGAACGCGCGTCGGCGCGATGGCGACGGCTTGATCCATCGCCGGCGCCCCTGGCTTCGCGACGGCCGAATCGCTACTCGCCATTACGTCCACCGCATTGTTTCGGATCCCGGCCGGTGCAGATCGACCAGATCGTCGGCGCGGACTGACCGGCGATGTACACCGAATGAATGGTCCTGGTGTTGCGAATATCGAGGCTCGGATCGGCGTCGAACACCACCAGGTCCGCCGCCTTGTGCGGCTCGATGGTTCCAACATCCTTGGCGCCGATCAGCTTCGCGTTGTTACCCGTCGCCGCCGTCAATGCCTGCAACGGCGTCAGGCCGGCACGCACCATCAGCTGCAGCTCCCAATGCAGGAAATATCCTGTGAAACGGCCGGTCGGACCGCTGTCGCTGCCGACGCCGTAGTTGATGCCGGCGGCGATTTCTCGGCGCGTATTGTTCAAGGCGGTGTCGAGCACGCCCTGGTACTGGCTGAAGTGCTTGGCCGCGGCGAGTTTCTGCTGACGCTCAGGACTGCTCAACGTCGCATACGCGGCAGGAGTGATGGAGCGATTGAAGAACGGATCATCGAGGAACGGCAGCTTTGTATAGGTGAACGATGCTTCGCGGCTCAGCGTGGCGGCCATCTGCGCCGTGCCGTGTTGTTTCATGGCATCGAGCAACGCTTGATCGACGGGCTGATCGCGTACGCTGTGCGCAAAGCCGTCCACGCCTTGTGCGACCAGCGTCTTGGCATTGTCCAGATAAAAGATGTGAGCAATGGCCCGCAGCCGATTTTTGTGAGCCTGCTCGATGATGGCCTTGCTGATTTCCGGCGGCATGCGCGACGGCAGATCGCCGAACTCGTCGTCCACCCACAATTTAATGAAGTCGACGCCCTTGGCGACTTGCTCGTCGACTGCTCGCCGCGCCTCGGCTTCGTTGGCCACCGGCTGATTCAGCCCGACGACGCCGCCGTAAGAACCTTTGAACACGAGCCCCTGGCCCGCGGTGAACACGCGAGACATCGCAGGCTGCTTTTTGCGTTGATCGGCGCGGATTTCGAATATCACATCCTTGTCAGTGCCGAGCACCTGCACCGTGGTTACGCCGTAAGCGGCGTAAGTGCGCAGCTGCTGTTCGACAGACTCGCGCGTATAAAAGGCAATGTCCTGTGCCACATCGTGCACCAGGCCCACGTGCACGTGATTGTCGATGAGACCTGGCGTTACAAACTTTCCTTTGAGATCGACCACGGCCGCGCCGGCCGGCGTTTGCAACTGCGTGGCCGCACCGACCCAGGTGATGCGCCCGCCATCGAAGATCAGCGCCGAACCCGGAACGGGCGCCCGCCCGGTGCCGTCGATCAATGTGAAATCCCGGAGTACCGTTGCTGCCTGCACTCCCGGTAAGATCGTCGTTACCGCTAACAAAGTGGCCGCAAGACGAATTGCGAGCTGCATCCACTCTCCCCCTCGATCTTCGAACTCAGGCTGCGAAGCCTATATCCTATAGCATATCCGCATCATCGCGGCGCACCGAGTCGAAGTCAAATGCATTCTGGAGCACCGGGCGCGAACCGCGAGTCCGGGACGCTTACTCGCGCGTAAATTTCACGAGCCGTTGGTATGACTTCTCGAGGTGAGCCCGCATCGCTGACTCGGCCCGGTCCGGATCGCGCTGCTGGAGCGCCCGGGTCACCAATGTATGCTCCGCGACCGCTTCGTTGGTCACTTCGCGATGGAAGCGCAGCCGGAAGATGTGCAAATGAATGTGCAGCCGGCTGAGCGACTCTGCGATCAGATCGTTGCCACTGCCGCGCGCGATCTGTTCGTGAAATTCCGCATCCTGATCGGCGAATTCGTCATAGAGCGCATGCGACTGCGCGGCCTGATCCGGGTTCATTTCCAGCGCCAGGCGCGACAGATCGATCAGCGCTTTATCGCTCATCCGCTCGGCGGCGCGGCGTGCCGCATACGGCTCGATCAGCAGCCGGATTTCGAACAGCTCCTCGAACTGTTTGCGATTGAGCGTCGGCGCCGTGCAGTAGCCGATGAAGCGCTGCTTGGTCACCAGGCCGTGCGCCTCCAACATGCTGAGCGCTTCGCGGATCGGCGTCTGCGAGATGCCGAACTCGCGCACCAGGCTGTCCACCGAGATCCGCGTATTCGGCGGGATCTTCAGCGACATGATGTCTTCGCGAATTCGAGCGTAGGCGTCCTCGACAAAGCCCGATGAGCGCTTGAACTGGCGGCCTTCCTGCGTGGGCGCCGCCGGCTGCACGCGAGAATCTTTGGGTTCGCTCATATATGAAAAGGAACTGCTCAGCGCCTCGTAGCCAAGAAATCCAGGCCGCAACATTCTCCTCCAGAGGCCGTGGCAATTCTATCATATATGATATAGGATGCCCGGGCCGTCCTGATGATTCCGGTGAAGTGAGAGTTATGAGCCCGTTTGGCGCCATGCGGCTGCCCCGCTCCGTCCTGTTCGGTTCCGGCCAACGCCACGCGCTCGGCGCCGTGGCTGCGCAATTCGGCCAGCGCGTGCTGATCTGCACCGACGCTCGCCTGGGTTCGGACGCGGACTTCGTTGGCATCGTCGCCGACCTGCAGCGGCACGGCCTGACCGCTCGGGTCTACGACCAGACTCAAGCCGATCTGCCCACCGATTCCGTGGTCGACTGTGTGAGCAAGTCGGCGAGCTTCGCGCCACAAGTCATCATTGGCATCGGCGGCGGCAGTTGTATGGACATGGCCAAGGCCGTCGCACTCCTGCTCACTCACGGCGGTGAACTGTCTTCCTATTACGGCGAATACAAAGTCCCCGCTCCGGTGATTCCGTTGATTGCAGTACCGACGACCTCGGGAACGGGATCGGAAGTCACACCCGTCGCTGTCGTTGCGGACTCGGCTCGCGGCACCAAGATCGGCATCGCGACTCCGCATCTCATTCCGCAAGTCGCGGTGTGCGATCCGGAACTCACATTGACCTGTCCGCCAAAATTGACCGCGTGCTCCGGCGGCGACGCGCTCACTCACGCAATCGAATCTTTCACCGCGCTGGCCCGACCTCCCAGCGCCGATCTGACGCTTCAGCATGTGTTTGTTGGCAAGAACGCGCTCTCGGATCATTTCGCGTTGCTGGCGATCGCGTCGATCTGGAACAGCCTCTACCCTGCTTATAAGAACGGCAGAGATCTCAAAGCCAGAGAAAGCCTGATGCTGGGTGCGCTCGCTGCGGGCTGCGCCTTTGGCACAGCAGGAACAGCAGCGGCTCACGCACTTCAATATCCAGTCGGCAACGCCACACACACCGCGCACGGCGATGGCGTCGCTTCGTTACTTCCATACGTCATGGAGTTCAATCGCCCCGCCTGCGTCGACAGCTATGCGCATATTGCGCGCATGTTGCGCCTGGGAAATTCGAACAGCACCGACGCGGAGCTCTCATCGATTCTGGTCGATGAAGTTGCTCGGCTGCTCGATTCGGTTGGCATTCCTCGAACGTTGCGGGACCTGGGCTTGCCGGCCGACAAGCAGCAATGGGCCGCCGAGAATGCAATCGCGATCGCGCGGCTGGTCAAAAACAATCCTCGACCGCTGGATCTGCAGGCGATGCAGGCGATTACCGCTGCCGCCTGGTCCGGCGATCGGGCAGCACTCCGCTCTGCCTGAGAACTCCACGCCCATGAAGTCCACGAATCAGTATTCCCTGCCGGGCTCGGCGGGGGCGGCGCCCGCCATTCCGACCGATCTGCTGATCGGCAATCAGTGGCGAGAAGGTCGAGAGCGCCAGCGCATCGATGTCATCAATCCGTCCACGGGCGAGAAACTCACATCGGTCGCCGATGCCACGGTTGCCGATGCGATCGCATCGATCGATGCCGCGAGCCAGGCTGCATCCGCGTGGGCCGCGACGCCGCCGAGAAAACGAGCCGAGTTGCTGCGCTCGTGTTTCGAACGAATGGTCGCGAACAGCGAATGGCTCGCACGTTTGATTTCGCTGGAGAACGGCAAGGCGCTGGCCGATGCGAAGAGCGAAGTGATGTATGCCGCCGAGTTCTTCCGTTGGTACGCTGAGGAAGCCGTGCGTCTCGAAGGTGAGATCAGCGTGGCGCCGAGCGGCGCCAATCGCATCGTCGTGATGTATCAGCCCATCGGTATTTCATTGCTGATCACGCCGTGGAATTTCCCGGCGGCGATGGCGACGCGCAAGATCGCCCCGGCGCTGGCCGCAGGCTGCACCTGCATTCTCAAACCTGCGGAAGAGACGCCGCTCACCGCCTACGCCGTTGCACAGATCATGCTCGAAGCCGGCATTCCAGCCGGGGTCGTGAACGTGATCACGACCAGAGATCCGGCCGCTGTGGTCAGGGCGATGTTGCATGAAGGCAGAGTTCGCAAGCTGTCGTTCACCGGCTCGACCGAAGTCGGTCGTCTGCTGCTGCGTGAAGCTGCGGACACAGTAATCAATTGCTCGATGGAATTGGGCGGCAATGCGCCTTTCATCGTGCTCAATGACGCCAACATCAGCGACGCCATTGCCGGCGCGATGATCGCGAAGATGCGCAACGGC
>CAMLEO010000303.1 GCA_946478975.1 uncultured Steroidobacter sp. | reverse complement strand
GCGCCGAATCCTGCGGCACGCCGACGCGATCGATCACGCTCTTCGGAGCTTCCGGGCCGCGACCGCCGAGATAGGCCAGCGTCAGGCTCGTGCCGATGAACAGCGCCGCCAGCGTCGCTGTCGTACGCGACAGGAACGACGCTGAGCCGCGCGCTCCGAACACAGTGCCGGAAGCGCCCGCGCCAAAGCCGGCGCCCGCATCGGCGCCCTTGCCCCGTTGCAGTAACACCAGCGCCACGATCGATGCGGCGATGAGCAGGTGAAAGATCACCACCGCGGAATGTAACCAGTTCATATCGATTCGATCCGCTTCGCTTGTGCCTGACCGCCCACGTCAGTGAGCCTGGCCCGCGGCACAAATCTTCAAAAATTCATCCGCCTTCAACGACGCGCCGCCGATCAGGCCGCCGTCGACGTCGGGCATCGCGAAGATCTCCTTCGCATTCGCTGCCTTCACGCTGCCGCCATACAGGACGCGTAAATCGGCCGCGATCTTAACATCACGACGCGCCACCTCGGCGCGAATGTGTGCGTGAACTTCCTGCGCCTGGGCCGGTGTCGCATTTTTACCGGTGCCGATGGCCCAGACCGGTTCATATGCCAGCACCGCGTGTTGCAGGGCATTCGCCCCCGCCACGTCCAGCACCGCGCCCAGCTGCCTGGACACGACCTGCATCGTCAGCGCTTTCTCCCGCTCCTCCAACGTTTCTCCGACGCACAGGATCGGGATCAAACCGTGCGCCTGAGCCGCCAGGAACTTACGCGCCACCAGCGCATCGTCCTCGCGATAGATCGTCCGCCGCTCGGAGTGGCCGACGATCACGTACGTGCAGCCCACGTCTTTCAACATGGACGCGCACACTTCGCCGGTGAACGCTCCGACACCTTCGGCGCACACCGATTGCGCTCGGAGCGCAGTCGTCGACGCCTTCAACAGCCGCCCGACTTCCCACAAGTAAACGTGGGGCGGACAGACCGCGATATCGACCGCCGGCTGCGCCGGCAACCCGAGCAGCAGCGCCTCGATCAGCTCCGCATTGTCCTTGCGCGAGCCGTGCATTTTCCAATTCCCGGCAATGAATGCCCGGCGCATGGCGTACCTCGGAAACGTTGAGTGTTCAGGCGCCGCCCCACCGAAGGGCGCGGAAGCTTAGCGGCGAGCCTGCGTTAAAGCAATCACAGCGAAGGCAATCTGTGCACGCCGCCCCAGCGAGTGAGTTCAGCCGGCCGCGACTTTCTGTTCGGCGGCCGTGGCCACCGACTTCGCCAGCTCGCGGCAGATCTCCTTCACCAGTTTCTCTTCGCTGCCTTCGACCATCACGCGAATCACCGGTTCAGTGCCCGAGGGCCGCAGCACGATGCGGCCGCTCTTGCCCAGGCGCGCTTCGGCGCGAGCCACCGCTTCGGTGATTTCCTGCGATTTGAACGGATCGATTTTTTTCGCGACCCGCACGTTCTCCAGCACCTGCGGATACTTCGGCATGGGAGCTGCGAGCTCGGCGAGACTCGCACCGGTCTCTTTCATGATTGCCAGAACCTGCAACGCCGAGATCAACGCATCGCCGGTGGTGGTGCAATCCAGGCACAGCAAGTGGCCCGAAGTTTCGCCGCCGAGCATGCCGCCGGTTTCTTTCAGCAGCTCCATCACGTAACGATCGCCGACCTTGGCGCGACGGAACGGAATGCCTTCTTTCTGCAGCGCATGTTCCAGGCCGAGATTGCTCATCACCGTGCCGACCACCGGACCTTGCAAACGGCCCTGGCGATGACGCGCTTTGGCGATGATGTAGAGCAGCTGATCGCCGTCGACGGTGCGGCCGAGATTGTCGACCATCACCAGCCGATCGCCGTCGCCATCGAGCGCGATGCCCGCTTGCGCCTGCACGCCCGGGACCGTGAGCTGCAACAGGCCCGGCGAAGTGGAGCCGCAGTTGAGATTGATGTTACGACCATTCGGCGACGAGCCGACCGGCACGATCTCCGCACCGAGGTCAGCGAGAATGCGCGGGCCGACTTTGTAACCGGCGCCGTTCGCGCAATCGATCACCAGCTTGAAGTCCGACAGATCCAGGCCCGGCACGGTGCTCATCACGAACTCTTGATAGCGCACGCGTGATTTATCGACGCGCGTCGCGCGGCCGAGCTCTCCAGAGCTGCGCGTCACTGGCGGCTCATCGAGCAGCTGTTCGATCTGCGCTTCGATCTCGTCACTCAGCTTGCCGCCGGCGCGATCGAAGAATTTGATGCCGTTGTCTTCGTACAGATTGTGCGAGGCGCTGATCACCACGCCGAAATCGCACTCGAAACGTTTGGTGAGGTACGCGATGCCGGGCGTCGGCAGCGGTCCGATCAACATCACGTTCACGCCTGAAGCGACGAATCCCGCTTCGAGCGCAGACTCGAACATATAACCGGAAATGCGCGTGTCCTTGCCGACCAGCACGGTGCCGCCCTTCGGTGCCAGCACGCGCGCCGCCGAACTCGCGAGGCGCAAGGCGAACTCCACCGTCAGCGGATGCTCGCCGACACGGCCACGCACGCCATCGGTGCCAAAGTATTTACGGCTCAAGGGAAGACCTCGAAGTATCTATTTACTGGGGCCGGGGATAACCGGCATTACGCAGCGCCACCGCGACTTTCACCGCATCGACCGTTTCGGCGACGTCGTGGACGCGAAGGATAGCAGCCCCGGCCAGCGCCGCCGTGGTCGCGATCGCGAGGCCCCCCGCCAGCCGGTGATTCACCCGCCGGCCGAGCAGCTCTTGAAACATCGATTTGCGAGAGACGCCGACCAGCACCGGCAGGCCCGGCTCCGCCAAGGTCTGCAGGTGCGCCAGCAGCGCGAGATTATGCGGAAGGCGCTTGCCGAAACCGATACCTGGATCGATAACCAGCCGGTCTCGCGCGATGCCCGCCGCCTCGCAAGCCGCCGCCCGCTCCAGCAGGAACGATTTCACCTCGGCGACTACATCTTCGTAATGCGGTTCGAGCTGCATCGTTCGAGGCTGCCCCTGCATGTGCATCAGGCACACCGCGGCGTCGGTTTTCGCTGCCGCTTCGAGCGCACCGGGTTCACGCAGCGCTCGCACGTCGTTGATGATGGTGGCGCCCGCCTCCACCGCTGCAGTCATCACCGCCGCTTTACTGGTGTCGATGGAAACAGGGACGGAGAATCGATTGGCCAACGCCTCGATGACGGGAATGACTCGGCGGAGCTCTTCTTCTTCGCTGACCTCGCCCGCGCCTGGCCGTGTCGATTCGCCGCCGATATCGATGATGCCAGCGCCCGCTTCGATCATCCGCTGCGCGTGATCGAGCGCCTGGCTGGAATCGATGAAGCGGCCGCCGTCGGAAAACGAATCCGGCGTGACGTTGAGAATGCCCATGACGATGGGCTGCGTGAGATCGAGCGTGTGGGGACCGCAGCGTAGCTGCATGAACATTGCTCTAGAAATGGAAAGAGGCGCCTGCGCGCCTCTTTCGACGAATCGTCAGTTCCGGATCAGTGCTGACTGGCAGGCTTGCCGATCGGGGCCTCGCCCTTCTCTCGGTCGAGACCCTTGCCGCTGCCACTGCCGCCGAACGGCGCACCGCTGTCGTCCCAGCCCGCGGGCGGCTTCGGATCGCGGCCTTCCATGATGTCCTTGATCTGCGTCTCGTCGATCGTTTCGTACTTGATCAACGCTTCGGACATCTTGTGCAGCTTGTCCAGGTTGGTCTCGAGGATTTCCTTGGCGCGCTTGTAGTTGTTGTCGATCAACAAACGCACGTCCTCGTCGATGGCATGCGCCGTCACATCGGACACCTGCTTGTGCTGCGTGACCTGGCGGCCCAGGAACACTTCACCCTGGTCTTCGCTGTACGTCAGCGGGCCGAGGCGGTTCGACAGCCCCCACTTCGTGACCATGTTGCGGGCGATTTCAGTCGCGCGCTCGATGTCGTTCGAAGCGCCGGTGGTGATCGACTCGGGTCCGAAGATGATTTCCTCGGCGATGCGGCCGCCGAACAGCGTGCTGATGCGGCTTTCCAGGCGACGCTTGCTGGTGCTGTAGCGATCCGCTTCCGGCAGGAACATCGTCACGCCCAGCGCACGGCCGCGCGGAATGATGGTGACTTTATAAACCGGGTCGTGCTCGGGCACCGTCAAGCCGATGATGGCGTGACCAGCCTCGTGATAGGCAGTGAGCTTCTTCTCCTGCTCGTCCATGACCATGGAGCGGCGCTCGGCGCCCATCATGATCTTGTCCTTGGCGCGCTCGAAGTCGTCCATCGTCACGGTGCGACGGTTGGCACGAGCGGCGAACAACGCAGCTTCGTTGACCAGGTTCGCGAGGTCGGCACCGGAGAAGCCCGGCGTACCACGCGCGATCACCTGCGGCTTCACGTCTTCGGCGAGCGGCAGCTTGCGCATGTGAACTTTCAGGATCTGCTCGCGACCGCGCACATCCGGCAGCGGCACCACGACCTGGCGGTCGAAGCGGCCCGGACGCAGCAGCGCCGGATCGAGCACGTCCGGACGGTTGGTGGCAGCGATGACGATCACGCCCTCGGTGCCTTCGAAGCCGTCCATCTCGACCAGCAACTGGTTCAAAGTCTGCTCGCGCTCGTCATGACCGCCGCCGAGGCCGGCGCCACGGTGACGACCCACAGCGTCGATTTCATCGATGAAGATGATGCACGGCGCATGTTTCTTCGCCTGGTCGAACATATCGCGGACGCGCGAGGCGCCGACGCCGACGAACATTTCCACGAAGTCCGAACCGGAGATGGTGAAGAACGGCACCTTCGCTTCGCCCGCGATCGCGCGCGCCAGCAGAGTCTTACCGGTGCCGGGCGAGCCGACCATCAGCACGCCGCGAGGAATCTTGCCGCCCAGGCGCTGGAACTTGCCCGGGTCTTTGAGGAACTCGACGATCTCGACCACTTCTTCCTTGGCTTCGTCCACGCCCGCGACATCGGCGAACGTGACTTGCACCTGGTCCTCGCCGAGCAGCCGTGCGCGACTCTTGCCGAAGGACATGGCCCCCCTGCCGCCGGCGCCGCCCTGCATCTGGCGCATGAAGTAGACCCACACAGCGATCAACAGCAGGATCGGGAAGGACGAGATGAACAACTGCATCAGGAACGACTGCCGCTCGGGCGCCGCACCGCTGAACTTGACGTTGTGCTCGATGAGCGTGCCGATCAGCTCGGAATTTTCCGTCTCGGGATTGTTGACGGTGAACTGTTCGCCGTTGGTGCGCACACCGCGAATGACGTCGGTGGTCTTGTTGAGGGTGACTTCGGAGATGCCGCCGTCCTTCACCTGCTGCAGGAAAGTGGAATATGCGATCTCCTGCACTCCCCCCGACCGCGCGCTGAAATTGCTGACCACTGTGGCCACCACCACGGCGATGACGATCCACAGTACGATGTTCTTGGCTAGGTCGTTCAAAGTCCCATCCTCGAAGGGGGAAGCTCAATCGAGTCAACTCAGGCGCCAATCGACACTATCATCACCCGACCCGGCGGCGCCATAACCGAGTCCCTGATCCGTTGCAACTGCAGCCCAGCCTATGCCTTAAAGTGGCGTGCCAGCAGGTAAAGTTCCGGACTCCGCTGCCGGGAGGCGTCCGGTTTACGTACTTTCACCTCGGCGAAGCTGTGCCGGAGCTGCTTCACGAACGGCTGGAAATGCCGCCCCTGGAACACCTTGACCAGATAATCGCCCCCGGGCTGCAGCCGTTGCCGGGCAAAATCCAGCGATAGTTCAACGAGATGCATCGAGCGGTCGTGATCCACGTCGGCAATGCCGGTGGTATTGGGGGCCATATCGGACATTACAAGCTGCGGCCGATCCGCTCCGAGCATTTGTTCCAATTGTTCGAGCACCACGTTATCGGAGAAATCGCCCTGCAGGAAATCGACGCCGACGATCGCGTCCATAGGCAGGATGTCGAGTGCGACGATTCGGCCGCGGCCGTTCATCAGTTTCGCCGCCAGCTGACTCCAGCCGCCCGGCGCTGCGCCCAAATCGACGATCGTCATCCCCGGACGGATGAGGCGGTCGGTGCGCTGGATCTCATCGAGCTTGTAGACCGCCCGCGAGCGATAGCCGGCCGCCCTGGCCTGCTTCACATACGGATCGCTCTCATGTTCGTCGAGCCAGCGCCGGCTGGATTTAGTACGCTTCGCCAATGTTAGAGCTCACCGAAAAACAGAAGAAGTACCTGCGTGGCCTCGCCCACGGCCGGGATCCCATTATCCTCATCGGCAACTCCGGCCTGTCGCCCGCCGTCGCCAAGGAATTCGAGACCGCGCTCGGCGCCCACGAACTGGTGAAAGTGAAAGCCCGCGTGGGCGACCGCGACGAGCGCGATGCCATTCTGGACGAGCTCGCCAAGCAAAGCGGCAGCGCCTTGGTACAACGCATCGGCAATGTGGGTGTCTTTTATCGGCGCCACAAGGACAAGCCGAAAATCATTTTGCCTGCGGCTGACTGATTTAAGCTCGGGATCGGGCATCCTCTCACGACCCTCGCTCGCCGCATGCGGCGGCGGGATACATCCATGTATCCATCAGTTCGCTTTGCTCACCTTCCACACCAGCGCCAGCGCGCTCAGGCAGGCAGTGAAGAACAGCACGGCGGAGATGGCGTGCAGCCGGCCGAACATTGCCATGTCGTTCCAGGCGCGCGCCTTATCCATCATCGGCACGAGAGCGAGCTGACTGATCAGCGGCATCACTGCAGTGACCGCGATGATCGCGACCAGTGCTTTGGAAAGGTGTTTCCGGGCGGCGAGCACAGCCAGCAGCGATGCCGCCGCCGCCACGCCGAGCCAGGTTTCGGTTTGAAACAGTCGTCCGACGACCAGGCCCGCGAGATGCCGCTCGGGCAGCGTCGCGAACGCTGCCGGCGCGGCGATCAAACAAATCGTCCAGAGTGAGCCGACCCACACCGTGACGAGCAGCGTTGCTGCAAACGGGAGATGACGCTGCATGCGCCGCCAGCCGTCAGACGTACCGGACGCCGACGATCTCGTAGCTCTTGGTGCCGTTGGGCGCAACCACATCGACGACATCGCCCTTGGACTTGCCGACCAGCGCGCGGGCGATCGGTGAGGACACGGAAATGAGGCCGGCTTTGATGTCCGCCTCGGCATCGCCGACGATCTGATACAGCACCTTGTTGCCGGTGTCTTCGTCTTCCAGGTCGATGGTGGCGCCGAACACGACCTTCTCGGTCGCGGGCAACGAGGCCACGTCGATGATTTCAGAATTCGACAGGTGCGCTTCGATGTCCTTGATGCGGCCTTCGATGAAGCTCTGCTGTTCGCGCGCGGCGTGATATTCCGCGTTCTCGCTCAGGTCGCCATGCGCACGCGCTTCGGCGATCGCTTGAATCACACGCGGACGATCTTCGCTCTTCAAACGTTTCAGCTCGACGCGGAGCTTCTCCGCGCCCTTCAAGGTCAACGGCAGGCGTTTCACGATGCAGCCTCCAGGCGCGGCGCTTTGGCATCGACGCTCTTGTTGTCGTTCTGAGCGATCTCCTGGTGCAGATCCTGCAGTCGGTTCACGTCGACCTCATTCATGTGAGCAATGGCATCGCAGGTCGCAAGTCCCGCAGCGACGGTGGTGTAGTACGTAACGCGCTTGTGGACCGCTTCACGCCGGATGGAGCGCGATTCGAAAATCGCCTGCTTGCCTTCGGTGGTATTGACGATCAGCGATATCTCGTCGTTTTTTATCATGTCCACGATGTGCGGGCGACCCTCGCGCACCTTGTTTGCCATGCGGCAGGCAATTCCCGCGTCGGTAATGGCCTTCGCAGTGCCAGACGTGGCGACGATCTCGAAACCTTGCGCAACCAGGCGCCGCGCCAGCTGCACCGCTGCCGGCTTGTCACGCTCACGCACGCTGATCAAACACACGCCGCGCGTCGGCAACACCACGCCGGAAGCGAGCTGCGCTTTCGCATAGGCTTCACCGAACGAACGGCCCGTGCCCATCACTTCGCCGGTCGATTTCATTTCGGGGCCGAGAATCGGATCGGCCTCGGGGAACTTCGCGAACGGGAACACGGCTTCTTTCACCGCGAAGAACTTCGGCACGCGCTCGCCGATCAAGCCCAGCTCTTTGAGCTTCGCACCAGCCATCACGCGCGCGGCCATCTTCGCCAGCGGCACGCCGGTCGCTTTAGAAACAAACGGCACGGTGCGCGAGGCACGCGGGTTCACTTCGAGGATATAAACAATCCCGCTCTGGATCGCGAACTGGATGTTCATCAGGCCGACGACCTTCAAGCCCCTGGCGAGCTTGCGCGTCTGGTCCTTGAGCTCGGCCTGGATCTCCGCCGACAGGCTGTTCGGCGGCAGCGAGCAGCCCGAGTCGCCCGAATGCACCCCCGCCTGCTCGA